>CAWUUY010000335.1:0-29090 GCA_963924885.1 uncultured Burkholderiales bacterium
GCCAGCGCGTCCACCCCGACGGAGTTTCAGGCGCGTATCGCGCGCGACATCACGCGCTGGGCCGACGTGGTGAAACGAGCAAAAATCACCACCGAGTAACACCCACCGTCAAAACCCAAGGAGAGCAACATGATGTACACCTGCACACCCCGGCACGCCGCCTCCGCCGACATGGCCAAAGCCGCCAGCCGCAAAATCGTTAAGCGTCCCACAGGTGGTAAAAAAAGTTTTGCGGTTGATCTGCACTGCCACGTGCACACGCCTGCCGCCGAAACCATTGCCAAGCAGAGCGCGGTGCCGCACGGCGATCCGCTGGCGCAGTTCGGCAGTCAACGCACGGCGGACCGGCAAAAGGCGCTGCGTCAGGAAATCGACGCCAAGCTCACCTCCATCGAAACGCGCCTGGCGGACATGGACAAAATGGGCATCGACGTGCAGGCGATCTCGACCTCGCCCGCGCAGTACTACTACCGCATCGAGCCGGAACTCGGACGGCTGGCCTCGCGCGCGACCAACGAACGGCTGGCGGAAATTGTGTCATTGCACCCCGATCGTTTTGTTGCTCTGGCCACCGTGCCGATGCAGGAGCCGGAATTCGCGGTGCAGGAGCTGGAATACTGCATCAAGAAACTCGGTTTTCGCGGCATGGAAATCGGCACCAATGTGCGCCGCGCGGAGCTATCCGACCCGCGTTTCGAAAAACTGTGGGCCAAGGCGCAAGAACTCGGCGCGGTGATTTTTCTGCACCCCAGCGGCTTTACCGACACCAGTCGCCTGAAGGAACACTTTCTCACCAACGTGATCGGTAATCCGCTCGACACCACCGTGGCGCTGGCGCACATTGTGTACGGCGGCGTGCTGGAACGGTATCCGAAGCTGAAATTTGTCGCCGCGCACGGCGGCGGCTACATGGGCCACTACCCCGCGCGCATGGACCACGCCTACAAAGTGCGCCCCGAGTGCCATGATCACATCACGCGCCCGCCGTCGTATTACATGAAAAAGATTTACTACGACACCATGGTGTTCGGCGAAACGCAGTTGGAGCATCTGGTAAAACTGTGGGGCGAGAGCCACGTGGTCATCGGCACCGACTACCCCTACGACATGGGCTACTACAAACCGGTGGATTTTATCGAGCGCGCAAAATTTCTCACGCGCAAGCAGAAGGACGCGATTATTGGCGGTAACGCAGCAAAGTTGCTGGGCTTGAAAGCGCCGAAGCGATAATTCATGCAAGCACTCAAAGGCATCAAGGTCGTCGATCTCACGCGCGTGGTGGCGGGGCCGTACTGCACCTACCAACTCGCGCTGATGGGCGCATCGGTTATCAAGATAGAACAACCGGGGCGAGGCGATCCGGTGCGGCACAGCGGCGCGGGTAGCGATCAGCATTTTTGGAAGCACGCGATGGCGACGAATTTTTTGCCGCAAAACGCCAACAAACGTTCGCTGACGCTGAACCTGAAACACGATGAAGGCCGCGCGATATTCATGAAGCTGGCGGCGAATGCCGACGTGGTAGTGGAGAACTTTCGCACCGGCGTGATGAAAAACCTCGGTATCGATTACGACACGCTGCGCGCGAAGCACCCCAAGCTGATTTTTTGCTCGCTCACCGGCTATGGGCAAACCGGGCCGAAGGCGCATCACACCGCGTACGATGGCGTGGTGCAAGCGGCGGGCGGCATGATGAGCGTGATCGGCACCAAGGACACCGGGCCGCTGAAAGTCGGTCCGCCCATCACCGACTACGCTACGGGGATGGCCGCCGCCTACGCGATTTCCACCGCGTTGTTTCAGCTCGAGCGAGAAGGCTGCGGGCAGTACATCGATGTGTCGATGCTCGACATGGCGCTGGCGCTAATGAGTTCCTACGTCACCGATTATTTCGCTACCGGCAATGTGCCCGGCCCGCGCGGCAACGAGCCGGCGAGCCGCAGCCCGTCGGCGGGCACCTACGACACCAAGGACGGCAAGCTCACGCTGGGCGCGAATGAGGATCATCAATATGAGCGGCTATGCCGCGCGCTGGGGTTGGCGAGCGTGCTGACCGATCCGCGGTTTAAGGAAATCGACGAGCGCCGCAAGCATATCGATTTGCTGCGCGCGGAATTCCGGCGCGCGTTACTCACCCGCACAGCCGACGAATGGGAAACCCTGCTCAACGACGCCGGCGTACCCGCCGCGCGCATCCGCACGCCCGCCGAGATACTGCAACACCCGCAAGTCACCACGCGTGGCGTGCTGCACACGTTCAACAACGTGAAGGGCTTGGAACGCGATGTGACGGTGTTGTCAGCGCCGTTTCGGCTTGGGCACGATGGGCCGACATTGAACTCGCCGCCGCCGCTGATCGGTGAACATAGCGATGCGATACTTGGCGAACTCGGTTATGGCCGGGACGATATCCAACGGCTGCGCGGAGTTGGGGTGGTGTGATGAATCGCACCACACTTCGTCCCCTCGCCCCGCTTGCGGGGCGAGGGAGCCGTGACGCGGAGATGAGTGTATGGAGCAACCTCACTCACCGAAAAAACTCCACCTTCGCCTCGCGAAACCACAAAAAATTCGCTGGTGCCGCCGAGATCGGCCCGTTGATGGCAAACACCGCGACTTCGAACTTGTCACCGGGCATCACCAGGTTGTCACCAAGCAACAAGCGGTTGGGCATGTTAAAGCCCTGAATCGCGGCAGGGCTGGGGCGGCCCGCGGTGCGCGGCAGCGCGCCGTTGATCCAGACTTCCGCGTAGTCATCGACATTGACGCGCAACACCGCCTTGGCGCCGGCGGTATCAAAACCCGCAGCGCTCACCGGAATCGTCAACGTGGTGCGAAACCAATGGAACGACACCATGCCGCCGCCGCGTTTGCCGTCGAGGTCCTTCGGCGGCACTACTTCCCAGCCGGAGTCATCAAAGCCCACCAGCTCGGCATGGGGTTCGATGTCATAGGTGGTTTTGAATGCCGGGCGCGCGTCGCTTAGCGCGGGGCACTCGACGAGCTTCGCTTCCTTTGCCCGCCACACCGCGCCGAACGCCGCCGATCCCGCGTCGGTCATCAAATCGACAACATGCGCCGGCGGCAGCAAGGGCGCGAGCGGCAACTGCGGCTGCAACAGCGGCGGTATCGCCGGCGGCATTGAATGCGTGGGGCGGACGTATTTGCTTGGGGGCATTTCAGTATCCTTTACATTGAAGCGCCGATTGTAAGCGCGCCTCAATTACGCACGACAGCGCAAACCCGCAAGCACCTCACGGCGCCGGCTTCGGAAACGCGCCAATATCGGCAAAGAACTCCTTGTACTCTTGCACGCGTTGAACGAGAAACTTCAAGTACTCCGCGCTGCCGAGGTACCGATCCTCGTAATAGTACTTCCTCGCATGATCTTTCCACGCCTGCGTCTTGTGCGCGCGCTCGAGCACGTTTTCCATCATTGCCGCCGTCTCCTTCGGCACCCCGGCCGGGAAAACGAAGCCGCGGATGGTCCCCGCATCAATCTTGTATCCCGCCTCCGTCGCGGTCGGCAAATCCGGGAGCTGCGGCATGCGATTCAGCGAGGTAATGGCCAGCGTGCGCAGCTTCTTCGCTTCGAGCAGGGCCAGGCCTTCGCTCAGATTCTCGGTGGTGAAATGCGTATGCCCCCCCGCGACCGACAGCACCGCTTCGCCGCCGCCCTTGAACGTGACGTACCTGAACTTCGCGCCCGGCACGAGCTTCTCCAGCGCATGAATGACCATGCGCCCCGAACCGAGCGGATTGGTGATGGCGCAAACAATGGTGTCGGGCTGCTTGCGCGCCGCTTCCGCGAGATCACGCAACGTCTTATAGGGCGTATCCGCGCCCACCATGATGGCTTGAGGATCGACCGCGAACAGCGCGAGCGGCGTGTAATTCTCGAGGCCCATGTTAACATCGGGCCGCGCCGCCATGATGGCAATGGTGCCCGTTGCAGCGAGCATCACGTAGGGATCACCGCGCTTGGTCTGAAAGTAGTTATAGGCAACGAGGCTGCCGCCGCCCGTCCGGTTCTGCACCACGAACGGCTGTGGCAGCAGCTTCTCGCGCTGGACGATATCGGCGAGCGCGCGGGCATAAATATCGGTTCCGCTACCCGCCGAGGTCGGCGAAATCAGTTCAATCGGTTTCACAGGATACGGCTGGCTGTTTGCCGTTGCGCATAACCCCGCGGCAAGCGTGCTGCTTACCAAAAATGCAACTACACCGGGTGACTTCGCCATGTTGATCTCCTCCGTCAGGTTTCGATCGTACTTTGCGTATCGTTCCCGCACCGGGACAGCAGGTTCCAAGGGCGCGGTGGAAAGTATCCTCGCCATTGACGGCTGCGGTCAACAACAAATGGCGATAACCGGGGTGGGAGGAACTATCGTTACAGTCTGGGAGTTTGGCCTTGCCGATACTGCCGCCCGCAGAGGGCACGGCATCTGAAGTAGCGCTTCAAGCGACCTTGTGGGCCATGGCCTCCCGCACGCTCCGGTTCAAGCGCAAAACCATCCTCGTCATTCCCGCGAAGGCGGGAATCCCTGCGTAGTGCTCTATGGTACGGCGTTATGGATTCTCACCTTCGCGGGAATGACGGGTTGGTGGTTGAAGCGCCTCACAAAGTTGGACGAGTCTGGGAAGTGAATCCATCACTCCGTTATCGGATGCCGCCCTGCGGTAAGCTCCAACCATGACCAGCAAAATCGCGCCATCCGCCGAGGACAAAACCAGCCCGCTTCTCGCCCTCAGCGTGCGCGACTTTCGCCTATACTGGCTTGCGCTGATCACGCAGGTGATCGGCCAGCAAATGTTCGCTTTCACGCTGGGCTGGCTGGCCTTTGAGATCACCGGCTCGCAGGCGCAGTTGGGGTTTATTCACCTGTGCGGTTTCGTGCCGCAGTTCGCGCTGACGCTGTTGGGCGGCGTGCTGGCGGATCGCATCGACGCGCGCAAGTTGATCGGGCTCTCGCAGATCAACGCCGCCATCGCCATGACGCTGGTGGGCGTGACAGCGCTGTTTGGCGTGGCGCAACTGTGGCATCTGGCGCTCGGCGCGTTTCTGTGGGGGCTGTCGGCGGCTATCGACGAACCCGCGCGCGCGGCGTTTTTCCCGCGCCTGCTGCCCAAACCCATGCTGCGCTCGGCGGTGCCGCTGATCTCCATGGCCTTTGGCGGCAGCCGCGTCATCGCCCCGTCGTTCGCCGGGTTTCTGATTGCCGCAGCGGGTGCGCCGGTGACCTTTTTGTTCAGCGCGGCGGCGGTCTGCGCCATGGTCGCGGTGCTGTTCCTGGTGCGCCCCGCGCACGGCGAGGCGCGTCAGCACGGCAGCCTGCTCAACAGCTTTACCGAGAACCTGCGTTATATCCGCGCCAACGAGGTTTTTTCCCGAGTGATCGTCGTGGCGCTGCTGCACGCCACGCTGGCGATGGGTTTCATTCACGTGCTGCCGGTGTTCGCCAAGTTGTTGCAGGTGGATTCGCGCGGCCTGGGCATACTCGCCGCCGCCGCCGGCATCGGCGCGCTGGCGGGCTTCATGACTTACAACTGGGCGCAAGCGCGCATCTCATGGCGCAACCTGATCGTGGCCGCGCTGACGTTTTATAACCTTTCGCTGATCGGCCTCGCCTTCAGCGAGTGGTACTGGTTTTCGTTTGCCATGATCCTGATCTCCGGTGTGTGCCACGGCTACTTCCTCACCTGCGCACAGGTGATGCTGCAAACCCTGGTCGAAGACCATTACCGCGGACGCGTGATGAGCGTGTTCGCGCTGGTGTGGAGCCTGATGTACCTGAGCGGATTTTTACTCAACGCCGCTGGCGAGTGGGCGGGGCCGCGCTGGGCGCTGGCGGGCGGAGCGACGATTATGCTGGCTTATGTTTGGTTGTCGCTGGTGCGGGCTGGGGCTTTGAAGAAGGTGGTTTTGGCGGGGAAGGCGGGCTGATGTAGCTCGGCGGCGACTTGGCTTCAAGTAATTATGCGACCCTGTCTCACAACTTTCCGTCAACATTCTACTCATCCATTCAACGCCGCCACCACCCGCGGATCACGCGCCACAATCCGCAGCAACACCGACGCCGGCCCCGAAGGCCGCTTGCGTCCCTGCTCCCACTCTTGCAGCGTGCGCAGCGATACGCCAATCAGTTTGGCGAATTGCGCTTGCGACAAGCCCGTGCCCGCGCGCGCGACCTGCACCGATGCGCTGGCGGGAATGATTTCTTCTTTTTCCACGGTGCCGTCCGCCAGCACGATGCGGCGGCGCCAGCCACCGTCGGCGCGCTTCGTGAACTCGGTCTTGCGCGCCCACTTGCCCGCCTTTCCGCCCGCAATGGATGCCGGCAGTTCCGCGTTGAGATCGCGAGCTGCCGGGTGCTTGGGGGATTTTGCTGCCCTTGGTAATTTCGGTAACTTAGCTTCCACGGAATTTTTCAAATTGTCGCCTCAACGCTCGTAATACTTTCGGGTCAATGTTGTCACGCACATTCTTTGCATCCAGGGTTTAGCCTGCTGCTGTTACTCGCATGGAGGGTTATTTGCTGCGTTGTTAGACATTTTAACCATGTTGGCCCCAGCGAGGGCCGCTCTTGTGCGCGTGAGTGCGCTTTTCAGAATCATGCCGCGCATGGGGTTCGCTGCCACTGATTGGTTTGGCGTAGCGATACGAGTCTTGGAAAGTTGGGCTTGAGGCTGCGGCGATTGCGCCCTACACATGCAAAGCACATCACCAAAGTAACCAACCGTAGGGCGCAATCGCCGCAGGCATTGCGCCGATCCCCACTTCCCTTAATCGGGAATATTCACTTCCGCGATACCCGTGTCCCCTGCCCAATCTGGCGGATAAAGCCCATTGCGCACATCCCGCGGTAAAAGGTCGATTGCTGCCAATCGCGCACTGCCGTTACCAAGCCATGCTTCACGGGGTTGGTATAGACGTAATTCATATGCGCGGCAAAATCCTGATGGTCGCGGATCAGATGCTCCCAAAACCGGCGCTGCCAGATGCCGCGCTCGCCGGCGCGCACACGCCGCGCGGAGCGATGCTCGGTTTTTGGCAACGCTCGCGAGAACATCAATTTGATTAGCCGCCAGCGCAAGGCAAAGTCCGTGTCGCCGCCGGGCAATTCCAAGATCCAGTGCAGATGATCGGGCAGCACGGTCCAGGCGTAGATGTGAAACCCGTGCGCCCGCTTCACCGTCTGCACGCAGTCGCGCAATAAATCGATATGGCGGACGAGCAAGTCGTTAGCGCCGCGATGCAACAGGTTGACGGTGAAGAACCAGGTGCCGCCGGTGTGCCAGGCTCGGCGGTAGTTGGGCATTTCTTGTTTGCTTGGCGCGGTGGTTTGACGGGTCGCGCCAAACGGCGCAATGCCTGCGGCGATTGCGCCCTACTTGTTCGCCAGCTTCTTATCCAAATTCGCAAAGTATTTATCAAGGTCCACAATAAACCGGTCGTGCTCGGCTTCGCCCACCTGTTCCGTGTCGTCGAACACCTTGACCTTGAACGACAGGCGCCGCCGGTCGATGGCGATGAGTTCGGCTTCGCCGCGCACGGTTTTGCCCATCGGCGTGGGGCCCATGTGGCGCACGGTGATGGCCACGCCCACTTGGCCTTGTCCCGCCTTTAGGTGCGGCGCGACGAGACCGCTGGCGGTAGTTTCGACGAAGCGTGTCATTGACCACGTGGCAAACACTTTGTAGGGGCCGCGTTGGGTGGTGCGGTCTTCGGTGATGACCCAGGTTTCGGTGTGCTTCATGCCGACTTTTAGCGTGTCCATGGTTTCCTTGTCTGTAGTTTGTGTGAAAGAAAACCGAATTCTAAACGCTAAAACGGCATCGGCCACGCCCTGGGGCCTGGCCGATGCCGTCATGCCGCAAGCGTAGAGCGGTTACTTGGCTTTTTGCTTGTCGTGCTTCTGGGTGTAAATCCGCGCGCTTTGACGGTCCTGCGCGTGTTCAATCTTGGCGGCTTCCTTCTTGGTCACTTTACCGTCCGCGCGCGCCTTTTCTTCCACCTTTTGCACGCGCTCCTGGCCTTTTTGCATGCGCGCAGCTTCTTTCTTGTTGAGTTCGCTGGACTTCACGCCCTCGTCGATGCGCTTTTGCTGATTGGCCTGACGCTGATCGAAGCGCGCGCCCGAGTCGCCGGGCGCTTGTGCCAAAGCTAATCCGGCAGGGCGGCAATGGCCAGTGTGATGATGGTGGTCTTGAATTCCATCTTTTTATCCTCCGCTGTTAAAAACATGGGCGTATTCCCATTTGTTTCTAACGCCGCATCCTACGCCGGGGTTAACGCACAGAGCGTTTCAACATGAAAATAGCCGTAACTTTTAATCATGTAACTAGTTTTGAAAAACAGATACTTATGGTAATTTCGTCAACAAATGCACGCCATGCCCGTAATGCATAACACATGGCTTACCAGCACGCTTCCAGCACGCCGAGCAATACATCACGTTCGCGTACGAATTCGCGCTTGGGGTCGGCGTTGAAGTTTTTCAATGAGTTGTCGAGGATGCGCGGCAGGCTGTCGCGCGGAATGTTCAGTTCCGACACGCGCACCGGCGCGCCAGCGGATTTGAACAGGCGCTCCAGCTCCGTCGCGGCTTTTTCCAACGCGGTGCTGATACCGTCGCTCTCCTGCCACACGCCCAGGCCTTGCGCGATCAGCGCCATCGCCTCGGGGTTACGCGCGCCGAGTTTGCGCATCACCATCGGCGTCAACGCGGCGTTGGCTTCACCCTGGCCCACGTGTGCATGCATCTGAAACAGCGCGGTGGCGAACGCATACACCACGCGCTCCACCCAATGTTTACCGGCAGCCATACCGCCGTCGTCGGCGTCGCGGTTTTGCAAAAACGCGGCGGCGCAGGCGTTGATACGCGGCGTGACATCGCTGCTGTCGTTCAGGTGGTCGAGCGCGTAACGCGCGAGGCGAAACGCCTGCAGGCGGTCGCCCTCGGACAACGGCGACAGACGCACCGCGCCCAGATTCATGGTGGTGCGCCACACCGCGGATATGGTGGTGGTGCGCACCAGCGACATCGGCGCGGTCATCAACGCTTCGGCATCCCAGAACAGCGCGACTGGCCGCGTTTTCGGATCAAAAAACTCCATGCGGTTGCTGCGATTCAGGTCTTTTACCGCCGAGCCGGCGCGATTCTGCGCCGAGGTGGCGGCGGTGAGCACGTTGATGATCGGCACTTTGGGTTCAAGCAGCTTCGGGCTGATGGCGGGGGCGTTGTCCGGGTACTGCGTAACAAGCTCGTCCACCGGGCGTTTTTCCGCCATCAAAATCGCCACCACGCGCGTGCCCTGCGTCACGCTGCCCGCGCCCACGCTGATCAACATATCCGCCTGCGCCGCCTTGGCGGCAGCGGCGGCGCGCGTCACGGCGTCGATAGAGGTGTCTTTGTCCATTTCATCAAACACGCCGGCGCAGGCGTCGCCGAGAATGCGCCGCATGTGCGCAATCAAATCCGTTTTGCGCGACACCGTGCGCCCGCAGACGATGAACGCACGCTTGGCACGATGGCGTTTTAATTCAGCGGGCAGGTTTTCAATGGCATCTTGACCGCTGTAGAGGCGCAGCGGGTAGCCGGTGGCGCTGAATTTGTTGGTGTAGGTGGGCGTTAGGCTCATGAGAACTCCAGTCTGAAAAAGCGATTAGCCACAGAGAACACCGCGATCAGGCGCTACCTGAAGCACTGCGACGTAGGATGCCGGTGACGAAGGAACCGCATCAATCGCGTACTTATACAGTGCGCGCTGAGCGGAATCGACCGATGCGGTTCCTTCGTCACTGGCATCCTACGTTCCTCAAGTAGCAGGTATCGTGCGCGTTCCGTTATCTATTGCTCCTTAAGGAGTCCCGCGTGAATAAACAAACCGTTCATGCGCCTGCAACGCCGCCAGCGCATGTCCCACGCTCGGCATTTCGTCGTACACCGGCACGCCCATCGCCCGTGCCTTGTCGCGGAAGGCGCGTTTGCGTTCTTCCAGCGCCGGTTCGCCGTCGGAGCGCAGCACCAGCACAAAATGCGCCTGGCCCGGATATTTTTGCTGCACGCGCAGCGCGGCGGCCATCAAGTTGTCGAGCACTTCGGGCTTGGCGCGTCCGGCGAAGGACGACAGATTCAGGTGCATCACCAGCCCATCGGGTTTGCCGCTGGCGACGATGATGTCGAGAATTTTTTCCGCGACGCGGCCATCGTCCTGTTGTAGCGTGCCGACCGGGCAATCCACCGGGTTGGTGATGCTGGTGCCGGGCGGCAGTTGCAGCGCCGCGAGCTCGTTGATGGTGCTTTGTTCAAACGGCGACACGTCCAGGCCCAGCCGCGCGAAGTAATCGGTAGCCAGCACGCTGGTGCCGCCGCCGTTGCCAAACAGCGCGATGCGCCGAGTGGGCTTGTGGGTCTTGGGTGTAACGGATTGGAACAACAACAGCGTATCGATAAACTGATCCAGTGTATCCACCAGCACGCAACCGGTTTGCCGCGACAACGCGATCCACACGCGATCATCGCCCGCGAGCGAGCCGGTGTGCGAAGCCGCCGCCGCCAAGCCTTGCTGTGTGCGCCCGCCTTTCAGAATCACCACCGGCTTTTGCGCCCGCGCGGCGCGCAGCAGCTCAAACATCCGGCGGCCGTCTTTCGCGGTTTCGATATAAAGACCGATCACTTTGGTTTGCGCGTCGGCAAAATAATATTCCAGCAAGTCACTAGGCACGACATCGGCACAGTTTCCCACCGTCACCAGCCCGGAGAACTGGATGCCGCGCGCCAGCCCCCGGCGAATGATGTCGGTGCCCAGCCCGCCGCTTTGCGACACCACGCCCACGCCGCCCGCGGGCTGCAGGCCGACTTCAGCGAAGGTGATGCCGCCACGCGGCGAAAACATGCCCATGCAGTTCGGCCCCACCAGGCGCATGCCGCCGGCGCGCGCGGCGGCAACCAACTGATCCTGCAAATCTTTGCCTTCATCGGCCTCGGCAAAGCCGCTGGAAATCACATGCGCAAATCGCACGCGGCCTTTCGCGGCTTCAAGCATGGGCGGTATCTGCGCGGCGGATACCGCGATGTACGCGTAGTCGATGGGCTTGGGCGTTTCGGCCAACGAGGGATACGCGGCGACGCCTTCGATCTCGGTGGCGCTCGGATGGATCGGATAAATATCGCCCTTGAAACCAAACTCGCGAATGCGGCGAATAAAGGTGTTGGGCAGCGCCACGCTGTTCTTGGTGGAGGCGCCGATCACCGCCACGGTGGCCGGTGCGAACAGCGGAGTGAACTCTTGTAAAATTTTGTTTTTATTCATTTTTTCTCGGCGATCTAACGGAGGATAAAACGTGCATCCACTGCCACCGCCGCCGTGTCCGAGACGATCAGCGGGTTGATATCTGCCTCGGCAAAATCATCCGCATGCTGCATCAGCAAGCCGTTGTCACCGCCCACTTTGAGCAACGCGTCGATGATAGCCTCGCGTGACACGGGCTTGCCGCCGCGCGCGCCAGCCAGAATCGCCGCGCCTTTCAGATCGTCGAGCATTTCTTCGGCATCCAGCCGCGTGATCGGGCAAATGCGAAACGACACATCGCGCAGCACTTCCACAAAAATACCGCCCAGACCCACCATCACCAGCGGGCCGAACTGCGGATCGCGCAGGCCGCCGATGACGATCTCCTGTCCGGCGGGCGCCATTTCTTCGATCAGATAACCCTCGATGCGCGCGCCTTTGATCTTGGGGGAGCTGGCCATCGCGTTGATGGTGGCTTTGACTTCGGCGGCGGTGTTCAGGCCAACCTTCACGCCGACCGCGTCGCTTTTGTGCAGGATGTCGGGGGAGATGATTTTTACCACGAGTGGCGGTTTGAGTTGGGTGAACACAGCATCCACGCCGGCGGCGTTTTTGACCGTGAGGGTTTGCGGCACGGCCACTCCGAATGCCGCGAGCAGTTGTTTGCCGGCTTGTTCGTCGAGCGCAGTGCGGTTTTGCGCGCGGGCTTGGGCTATCAATTCATGAGTGTGCATTCAACTTCCATTGCTTCATGTCCTGCGAGACAAAACCTACCAACCTTGTCATTCCCGCGCAGGCGGGAATGACAAGGTTAATTTTTGTATTCTCCTGCAAACACCAGGGGTGTTTACATCGCCACCTTCGGCTTCGCCTCCCGAAACGCCGTGCCGCTATCCGCCAGTTCCTTCAGCAACGAAGAAGGTTTCCAGCGCGCGCCGTAGCGTTGATGCCATTCTTCGATTTGGCGGTAGACCTCTTTCACACCGATGCCATCGGCCCAGAACATCAACCCGCCGCGATAACGCGGGAAGCCAAAGCCGTGCAGCCACATCACGTCAATATCGCTAGCGCGATAGGCGCGGCCTTCCTCAAGTATTTTGCACGCTTCGTTCACCGACGCGAACAGCAGCCGCCGCAGAATTTCTTCATCAGTGAAGGTGCGCTGCGGTATGCCGAACTCGCGCGCCACATCGGCGATCACGCTTTTCACCACTTCGTCCGGGTGCGGCGTGCGGTCGCCTTTTTCATAGCGGTACCAGCCCGCGCCGGTTTTCTGGCCCTTGCGGCCCATTTCGACCAGACGGTCGGGCACGTAGAGCTTGCGGTAGTTTGGGTCGGCGGCGGCGCGGCGTTTACGCGTGTCGTAGCTGATATCCAGGCCCGACATATCGCTCACCGCGAACGGGCCAATCGGATAACCAAACGCCACCATCACCTTGTCGATCTGCTCCGGCAGCGCGCCTTCTTCGAGCATCAGCATCATCTCGGTAACAAACGGCGCGCGGCTGCGATTGGCGGCAAAGCCGTCGCAGGTGCCGGCGACCGCGCTGATCTTGCCGATGTCGCGTCCGACCTTCATCGCGCTGAGGATGGTTTCGAGTGAGGTCTTGCTACCCTTTACCACTTCGTAGAGCTTCATCACATTGGCGGGCGCAAAAAAGTGCGCGCCGGCGACATCGCCCGGGCGCTTGGTGCAATTGGCCATGATGTCGGTGTCGATGGCCGACGAGTTGGTCAGCAGCAGCGCGCCCGGCTTCATCACCGCATCGAGTTTGGTGAACACGTCTTTTTTGATATCGATGCGCTCGAACACCGCTTCAATCACCACGTCGGCCCCTCCGATGTCCTCGTAACGTTCCACCGGCGTAATCAGTGCGAGGCGTTTGTCCATTTCCGCCTGCGCAAGGCTGCCGCGCTTCACACTCACCGCGTAGTTGTCGCGCACACGCTGCATTCCTTTATCCAGCGCATCGCGCGAGGCCTCCAACACTTTCACCGGAATGCCGAAGTCGGCAAAGCACATGGCGATGCCGCCGCCCATAGTGCCCGCGCCGATCACCGCCGCGGATTTCACACTGGCTGGCTTGAAGTCTTTCGGTGCACCGGGCACCTTGGCCACTTCGCGTTCGGCGAAAAAGGCATAGCGCAGCGCTTTCGCTTCGTCGGCGTTCTCCAGTTCCTTGAACAGCCGCTGTTCGGTTTGAACGCCCTCGGCGAACGGCTGGGTGGTGGCCGCTTCAACGGCGGCGATGGCGTGATAGGGCGCTTGTTGATTGCGCGCTTTTTTAGCGATGGATTTGCGCATCGCCTCGAACATGCCGGGATCAGCCTTCGCGTCGGCGGTGCGTTCGCTCACGCGGGGCAGCGGGCGTTTATCGACGATGGTTTTGGCAAACGCAATCGCCTCGGCGCGCAAATCCTTGCCGGGGACGATAGCATCGATGATGCCCAGTATCTTGGCCTCGTCGGCGGGCACGTGGCGACCCGACACGATCATTTCCATCGCGGCCTTGGGCCCGATCAAACGCGGCAGACGCTGTGTGCCTCCACCACCGGGAATAATGCCGATCAGCACTTCGGGCAAGCCCACCTTCGCACTCGCCACCGCAACACGATAGTTGCACGCCAGCGCATGCTCCAAGCCGCCGCCCAAGGCAAAGCCATGTATAGCCGCGACGATGGGTTTGCTGGATTCGTTCAGCACGTCGTAGCTCACGCGCTTGAACACCGGGCGCGGCTTGCCGAACATGCGGATATCCGCGCCGGCGATAAAACTGCGCCCTGCGCCGTTCAACACCATGGCCTTGACCTTGGCATCCGCCTCGCCCTGCTCGACAGCGGCAATGATGCCTTCGCGCACGCCCGGCCCGAGGGCGTTCACAGGCGGGTAATCAACAGTGATGACACCGATGCCGTCTTCGACATCGAAACGCACTACGGGTGCTTCGCTCATTTTCTACTCCTGTTGCTTGCTGCGTCATCTTGCTCCCTCCCTTGCGCGGAACACGCGAGGAGGGTTGGGGAGGGGGCAACCTGCGGTGTGCCGCTTGCCCCCATCCCAACCTTCCCCGGTAAACGGGGGAAGGAGTCCGTTTATTTCTTTTTCATCACTTCCGGTATCAACCCGGTATGCACCTGCCCGGCACGGAACGCCTCGGAATTCAAAATCGTAATCACCGCCGGGAGGTTGTGCTTTAACCCTTGTATCTCGAAGGCTTCCAGCGCGCCCACCAGTTTATCGATGGCCGCCTCGCGCGTCGCCGCGTGCGCTATCACCTTGGCGATCATCGGATCGTAGTGCGGCGTGACATCGCGGCCTTCGGCAAAACCGGTTTCAACTCGCACCCCATGATCCACCGGCGGACGGAACACGTTGAGTTTACCCGGCGACGGGAAAAAATTCTTCGGGTCTTCGGCGTAGACCCGCGCTTGTATGGCGTGGCCCTTGACTTCAATCGTGTGCGGCAGGATATCGACCAGCCGCTCTCCGGCGGCGGAGCGTATCTGCGCGCGCACCAGATCGACGCCGGTAACTTCCTCGGTCACGCCGTGCTCCACCTGCAATCGCGTATTCATTTCCAGAAAATTAAACGAGCCGTCTGCGCCCATCAGCATTTCGACGGTGCCGATGTTATCGTAGCCGAGTTTCTTCATGATACCGGTGACGTGCTCGGCGGTCTGTTGCGCCACCGCGCGCGGGATCAGCGGCCCCGGCGCCTCTTCGATCACTTTTTGATTGCGCCGCTGCGTCGAGCAATCGCGCTCGAACAAATGCGCGACATTGCCGTGTTGATCGCCCAGCACCTGAAACTCCACGTGGCGCGGCTTTTCAAACAATCGCTCCAGATACACCTCGGCATTGCCGAACCCGCGGCTTGCCATCGAGCGCGAACGCTCCACGGTTTCCAGCAGCTGGGCCTCGTCCTTGGCCGGCAGCATGCCGATGCCGCCGCCGCCGCCCGCGGGCTTCACCAGCACCGGGTAACCAATCTCGCGCGCGGCGTTGAGAATCGCCTCAGGGTCCATCGGCAGCACCGGCGAGCCCTTCGACATCTGCATGCCGTGTTGCGCCGCCAGCTCCCGCGCGCGGGTTTTGTGGCCCATGGCGTCTATCCATTTAGGCGAGGGGCCGATAAACCTTGCCCCTCCATCAATAACCCGTTGTGCAAACGCCGCGTTCTCCGACAAAAAACCATAACCCGGATGCAGGCCGTCGGCGTGAGATTTTTTCAGGATGTCGAGTATCAAATCCTGATTGAGATAACTCTCCCGCGCGGGCGGCGGGCCAATGGCGTACGTCTCGCTTGCCATCGCCAGATACGGCGCGCCAGCATCGGCTTCGGAATAGAGTGCCACCGATGCGATACCCATTTCGTTGAGGGCGCGCAGAACGCGAGAGGCTACTGCGCCGCGATTGGCGACGATTACTTTGGTAAACATTCAAGCCCTTTTTGCCACAGACAAACACAATCAAAATCCCGTCATTCCCGCGAAGGCGGGAATCCATGCAATGTGCCCTATCGCACTATGTTATGGGTTCCCGCCTACGCGGGAACGACGGTAGTGGTATGGCCCATTCGAATCGCGGATGTCTCACCGTTAATAACTCGTTGGCCATGTGCGCATCAAATGCTGCCCCACGCCCTTGGTCATGCGCAGCTTGTAGACGTCGAGCATGCGAATCAAATAGTCGCGCGTGTCCTGCGGCTTGATGACCGCCTGCGTGGCATATACCGACGCGAGGCCCCACACGTCGATGCCTTGTTCAATGTCTTTCAACTTTTCTTCGTAACCCGCTTCGCCGAAGCCCACGCCATGCACGATTTTGGTGGCAAACTCCGGGCTCATGAAACTGATCTCGGCGCTGGGCCAGGCGGCGATGTCGTCGGAGTGGCGGCCGCCGCCCATGCACACGTAGGCGCGGCCGTAGCTCTTGCGCACGATCACCGACAGGTGCGGCACGGTGAGCAGCGTCATCGCGTTCATGAAATTCATGATGCGGCCCGGCGCGCCGGCTTTTTCGGCCTCGGTGCCGATCTGAAAACCCGGCGTATCGACGAGCAGCACAATCGGCACGTTGAACGAATCGCACATCACCAAAAAATCCACGATCTTGCGGCAGGCATCGGCATCCAGCGCGCCGCCGCGATACAGCGGGTTGTTGGCAACGATGCCCACGCTTTTGCCGCCGAGGCGCGCCAGCGTCGTTACCGCGCTTTTGCCGAAGCGCGGTTTGAGTTCAAACATCGAATCCTTATCCACCACGCAGCGGATCACGCGCTTCATGTCGTACACCTGCGTGCGGCTCTCGGGCAGGATGTCGAACACTTTCGCCATGTCCGCGCCCGAGCCTGCGGGGATGGGAGCCTCTGGCGGCGCCTCTTTGTGATGGCTCGGCATGTAGGACAAAAATTGTTTGATCGCGGCGAACACTTCTTCTTCGGTATCGACCACCTGATCGACTAAGCCCGTCACATCGGCGTGCAACCGCCAGCCGCCGAGGTCGTCAGCAGTGACTTTTTCACCCAGCGCCATCGACACCAGGCCGGGGCTGGACACCGCCACCGTTGAGCCTTTTTGCATCACCGCGAAATCACTCAGGCACATCATCCACGTGGACGAGCCAAACGCCGGGCCAAAGGCGGCGGCGGCCATCGGCGTTTCGCGCGTGCGGCGAAACTGCGTGTTGTCGTTGCCGAGCAAAAGACCCATGCCGCGCGCGCCCATCGCATCGGGCAGGCGCGCGCCGGTGGATTCGCCCAGCAGCACCAGCGGCATGCCGCGCTCGGTGGCGGTGCGTTTCATGTGGCCGACTTTTTTGCTGTTGGTGTAGGACGTCGATGCGCCCTTCACCGTGAAATCGTTGACCACGATCGCCACATCGCGCCCGTCGATCCTGGCGTAGCCCGCGAGCTTACCGTCAGTCTGGGTTTCATCGGCCTGTTCCGGGTAGACGCCCGAGGTCCCGAACAAACCGGACTCCATAAAGGAATCGCCATCCACCAGATGCGCGATGCGCTCGCGCGCGTTGAGGATGCCCTTGGCGGTGCGCTTCGAGTACTTGTCCGCGCCGCCGCCAGCGAGCGCTTTCGCGCGGCGGGCCTCGTATTCGGCTAATAGATCATTGTGGTTCATGCAACGCTCCAAAGAACAATATAAATCTTTTAAAAACAGATGCTTATGATTGTTTCGGCAATGCCATGATCGCTCCTGTCAGCGCGGGCACTACGGTAGTGTAGTCGCCCACCACGCCAAACTTCGCATCGCGAAATATCGCTGCGTCTTTATCCGTGTTGATCGCCACTATCGTCTTGGCGTTGCCGCAGCCGGCGAGATGATGGCTCGCGCCGGAGATGCCCACCGCGATGTACAACTCCGGCGTCACGGTTTTGCCGGTGAGGCCGATCTGCAGGGCGTGCGAGCACCAGCCCAGATCGCACGGCACGCGGCTGGCGCCGACCACGCCGCCTAGCGTTGCCGCCAGCGGTTCCAGCACCTTGAATCCTTCGGGGCCGTTTAATCCACG
This sequence comes from uncultured Burkholderiales bacterium, assembly GCA_963924885.1. Classification (GTDB taxonomy): domain Bacteria; phylum Pseudomonadota; class Gammaproteobacteria; order Burkholderiales; family SG8-41; genus UBA5216. The sequence continues at coordinate 17,822 of CAWUUY010000335.1, forward strand.
CCCGCCGGCAATGATGACTTTCGCGTCTTCGAGGCGTTGGGCACCGTCTTCGCGCTTGCGTTCGAGCACACGCACGCGTGAAACCGGCGCGGTGTTGAGCGTGATGATTTCTCCGGTGTGCGTGGCATCGGCGGGCAGCGCGTCGTATACACCGGCGCGCACTGTCGCCACCACGACTTCGGTTTTGAAACGCAGCGTTTCGCGTAAGTTGCCGCCGTGGCTGGCGCGGGTGAACAGCAACGTGTCGTCTTTTTGTTCGACGCTAACGCAGCCGGTGGCGCATCCTGCGTTTAGTCTGAATGCCAATCGCGGGGCGAGGTCTGCGCCGCGTGGGTTGTGTGCCGCGAGTATCAGTGTTACAGCGTGTTCGCGCGCGACGCTGGCGGCGATGGTTGTCCAGGCGTAACTGTTGTAGCTGTCGAAGGCTTCGCGCACGCCGATGATCACTTTATCTGCACCGCGAGCGATCAGCGTTTCGGTAATGTTGGTCTGCGCGTCGAGCAACAGTGCGACTACGCGCCCTTCACCGGCAAGGCTACGCGCAAGTGCTAGGTGTTCGAGGCTCGCGCTGGTGGGTTTGTCTTGCGCCAGTTCGGCGATAACGAGGACATTCATCACAGCACCTTCGCCTCGCGCAGCCGCTGCGCCAACCGTGCGCCTTGCTGCTCCGGCGTATCCCCCACAATAAATTCACACTGTATCGCTTTCGAGGGCGCGAACAACCGCTCGCGCACCGAGCGCGAACCAGCCGCGCCGACATGATCAGCGTTCAACCCCAGATTTTTCGCCGTCCACACCACCAAGGGTTTACGCGCCGCACGCATGGTCTCGCGCAAGGTGGGTACGCGTGGCGCGCCGATTTCGTTGGATACGGTGACCACTGCGGGCAAATCGGCTTCGACGATTTCGATTCCGTCGTCGAGCACGCGCTCCACGCGCACAGTGTTTTTTTCCACCGCTATACTTTTTGCAAACGTCAACACCGGCACGTCCAGTAGTTCGCCGATGCCAGCACCCACCACGCCCGCATCGCCATCTGCCGCCTGTCGCCCGGTGAGCACCAGATCAATCGCGCCGAGTTTTTTCAGCGCGGCAGCAAGCGTCAGGGCGGTGGTGTAACTGTCGCCGTCCTCTAACGCCGCGTCCAACAGCAACACGCCGTCGTCCGCGCCCATGGCCAGGCCATGCTTCAAGGCATTGCGCGATAGTTCATTGCCCAGCGTGATTACCGTAATACGCGTGCCTGCGTGCGCTTCACGGATGCGCAACGCCGCCTCGATCGCCTGCTCATCAAATGGACTGACCACGTGCTTAAGGCCCGAAGCAGGAATGACCTTCAACGCCTGTTCGTCGATGCTGAACATGCTGAAGGCGGCTTCAGGATCGGGGATGTATTTGATGCAGACGACCAAATGCACGACGAGCACCTACCTTGTCATTCCCGCGAAGGCGGGTATCCCCTTCCCCTGGGGGAAGGGAGGATGGGGGCGCACTCTCACGCGTTCCACCACCGCATGGATTCCCGTCTGCGCGGGAATGACGGGAGGGAAATATTTTCTCTATCAGATGTTCTCACGCGACTACCACGTCGGTAGGCACTATCCCATCAAAATGCTTGCGTTGATAATTCCACGGTATCTGCGGCTGCACGCGCCCGGTTTCATCTGTGGCTCGCGCCATGATCTGATACGCGCCGGGTTTCTCCGCGTCCCACAGCAGCGACCAGCGCACCCACAGCCAGCGCTCCACGGGTTCTTCCAAATGCGCGTCGACCCAGATTTTGCCCCCATCGGTGCTGACTTCCACCCGCTTGATCGCGCCCATACCGCTCCAGGCGCGGCCCTGGATTTTGTGTGAACCACGCGCCAGCGGGCAGTCTTCATCCAGCGGATTCAGGATGATGCAGCGCACGCCCATGGCCGTGATCATTTCTTTTCGCGGGTCGTCCGGGCCGTTGCCGTAGGTGAAGTAGTGGTGCTGGTAGTAGCACTGCGGGATGTGATCCAGCACTTCGATTTGCTCCAGCCACTTCACCCACCAGTTGCCCGACCAGCCCGGGGTCACCACTCGCACCGGCGCGCCGTGGATGTGGGTCAGCCATTCGCCGTTCATCGACCATGCCAGCAGCGTGTCCGGGTGCATGGCTTTCGCCATCGGCATGCCTTTTTCGTAGTTGATTACGCCTGGATCGACGAGTTTGAAGTCCGAGCGGCCTACCGATCGGTACTGCACCGCCAAGTCCGGCTGGCCGCGATCAAAGCCCTGAAAGCGCACCGACTGGGCATTGTTTTTGATGCCGACTTTTTTCAGCACTTCGGCGAGTGACACGCCGGTGAATTCACCCGCGCTCATTGCGCAGGTCGTCGTCGATTCGTTGCTGATTTCTTCCGTCGACGGCACCGCATTCTTTTCGCGCTGCGCCGCGCGCGCATTCATGTCCTGCTGGTTGATGCGCGAGGGTTTCTTGCCACCCGTGTTTACGTTTTGCAGATAATCAAAAAACCCCGCGTCGTTGCCCGCGCATTCAGTCACTGCGCGCACGGTGCGTCCGGGAAACTTCTGTAAATCTTTCAGCGACAGTTCAATCGGTTTATCCACCAGCCCGCCGATTTGCAACACCCAGTCGTCGGGGTGCATCGGCTCTGGCACTTCGAGCTGATTCACCACGTAGTACGCGTCGGTGGGCGTGAGCAGACCTTCGAGCTCGGTGATCGGCGCGCGGCCGTTAATGACGCGCCCCTGCGAATCCTTGCCGGCATTGATGACCGCGCGTTTGCGGTCCGGCCAGCCCATTACCCAGTCGCCTTCGATTTCCGGTCTTGGCATTGTTATCTCGATATGTAAAAATAGTTAATTAAAACAAGTGCTTACGTTAATATCGCTACGTTTCAAAAGGCAACTCCAATGTCACCTTGATCGTCATCGAGATGGCGCGGCCGTCATCGTCTTTCAGTACATTTTGTCGGCACGGTATAGCGCTGATTCCAGCGCCACCGTATCAACCGGCACGCTGTAGAGATTGCCTTGGTACGAATCACAATTCACGGTGTGCAAAAAAGCCAGTTGGGTGGTCGTTTCAACGCCCTCCGCCACCACGCTCAAGTTCAGTTCCTTGGCGATGGCGATGATCGCACCGATGATGGTGCACGCGCGCGCACTGTTGACGTCGTCGTCGATGGCGGCCACGAAGCTGCGATCAATCTTCAGGGTATCCAGCGGCAATCGTTGCAGCACGCTCAACGACGAATAGCCGGTGCCGAAATCGTCCATCGCGATGCGCACGCCCAGTTCGCGGATGCGCCGCAGGATGGTAATGGCTTCTTCGACACGCTCCATCAACATAGTTTCGGTGATTTCGAGCATCAGCCAGCCGGGCTCGATGTCGTGCGTCACCAGCGCCCGCCGTACGGAATCCACCAAACCGTCGCCCAGTTGCGCGGCAGAGATGTTGACCACCACGTACGGTACCGCCACGCCTTTCTCGCGCCATGAGCTGATGGTGCGGCAGGCGTGATCCAGCACCCATTCGCCGATGGGCACGATGAGGCCGGTGTCCTCGGCCATCTGGATAAACTCCACCGGCGGCAATAATCCGCGGATGGGGTGCTGCCACCGGATCAGCGACTCCACGGCGCGAATTTCGCCAGTGGCCACCACCACCTGCGGCTGGTAGTGCAGCACAAATTCGTTGTTTTCGACGGCGGCACGCAATTCACGCGACAGTTGCAGGCGCCGTATCATGCGCTGATTCATTTCCTCGGCGTAGAACTGGTAGTTATTGCGGCCCAGCCCCTTGGCCTGATACATCGCGATGTCAGCGTTTTTCATCAAGGTGTCGACATCTTTTCCGTCCTTCGGATAAATGCAGATGCCGATACTAGCCGGGGAGCGCGCATCGTATCCCAACAGGTGATACGGCGCCGCCAGCAGATCAAGCATCCTCTTTGCGATGGGAGAAACTGCGGTCGTATCGGTCGCGTCGGTGACCAACACCACGAACTCGTCGCCTCCCAGGCGCGCCACGACATCCACTTCACGTACACAGGTGGTCAGTCGCTTGGCGCATTCACGCAGCAATTCATCGCCCGCGGCATGGCCCAGTGTATCGTTGACCTCCTTGAAACGGTCGAGATCCACAAACATGAGTGCCAACTTCGTGCCGGCGCGCGCGGCACGCTTAATAGCCGCCTGCATCTGTTCCATCAAACTGCTGCGATTGGATAGCCCGGTCAACGCATCCTTGGTCACGAGTTGTTCGATCTGGTGCTCTGCTTTTACCTTTTCGGTAATATCGTCGATTACGCGAATGAAATATTCGGGCGCGCCCGTGCTGTCCCGCGCCAGCGACTCGGTGCGCGTTACCCAGATGACCCGGCCATCCTTGCGCTGGTAGCGCTGCACCACCGAGAAATGATCAATGGCGCCGGACAGCAGTCGGTCCCGCTGCTCGCTACCGTTGTCGGCATCGCCCGGCAGGTTGGGCAGCCCCGTCGGCTTGTCCAACAGTTCGTCCGGCGTATAACCGACGATTTCGCAATAGCGCCGGTTCACCCGCAGATTGCGTTGCTGGAGGCTAAAATGCGCGATGCCGACCGCCGCATGATCGAAGGTGTAATTCCGCGTACGCGCTTCGACCGTCGCCTGCAAATTATCGCGATGCTCCTGCAATTCGCCCTCCGCCCGGCGCCGATGCGCGATTTCGGCTTCAAGCAACCGATTCTGCTCGCGCAAGGCCTGCGTCATGTGCTGGCTCTGTAATGAGACCGCGAGTGCCGTGCCCATGACGAGCAGCGTGATCACCGAGACCGCGAGCGCCATCAACACGGGATCGATCCCGGCAACCGCCGCCGCGGTCTTGCCCGTGGAGACGCAGACCGTCGCATACATCCCGGTATAGTGCATACCCATCATCGCCACACCCATGATCAAGGCCGCGAATACCTTGCTACGCATCTCCGTGTGCGCGTGTCGCGACATCAGCCACAGCGCGGCGGTGGAACACACGACGGCGTTGACAATGGAAAGCGTGAACGGCCCGGCGTAATACATCACCAGCGCATCCAGCCGCATCGCCGCCATGCCGGTGTAGTGCATGGCGCCGATACCCGCCCCCAGTAACGTGCCGCTCAGCGCGAGTCTGCCTGCCGTCGGGGTGTGGCAGGCAACGAAGTACAACGCGCAGGCCGACGCGACTATGGCAGCGGTCAGGGAAACCAGCGTGGTCCACAGATCGTAGCGCACCGGTACCGGAAGTTGACAGGCCAGCATGCCCACAATATGCATCGCCCAGATGCCTGCGCCCATCGTGATCGCGCCAGCGGCCAGCCACACCGCGGATTTGCCGGGATCGGCGCGGAATACCCGCACCCGGCCCGCGAGATCAATCGCGGTGTAGGACGCGAGCGCCGCGACGACGTACGACAGCCCGACGAGCCAGCCGTTATAGCTGGCGGCGAGCGCCGTGCCGGGAAGCGGCCCGGATACGAACAGGAGTAAATCATTCATCGCGCCACGCTACGCCAGCCGTTGACCGGCTGGCACCCGAGAGGCCTCAATTTACGCCTTACAAGGATGTGCGTCTCCTGTGCGCTCGTTCCAGTACGACCCCAAGACCGTGAGTACTATGGGGACCTTCCGTGCCACGAAGACCAACGACGAAGGCAGCCAATCAGCCCTCCAGCACCGCGACCACCTGCCCCTCGGCCACCGGGTCTTTTTCTTTCACGAGGATTTCTTTCACCACGCCGCCGTCTTCGGTGATCACGGGGATCTCCATTTTCATCGATTCGATCACCACCAGCGTGTCACCGGATTCCACCGTGTCGCCGGGCTTGGATTTGACCTGCCAGACGGTGCCGGTGATTTCGGATTTAACCTCGATACGCGCCATGATTTCCCCAATGAAATTTTCTGTTTCTCGACAAAAGTATAGCACGCCCCCCCCCCTTGCCTGCCCGTGCGCGGCGCGGTTGTATCCCGTCATCGCAACGCTTACCATAGGAACCCTTTTGCGCCGCGTTACCACTCTCAGGATATCCTCTTTGTTTTCACAGTGTTGTTCCGCACGTCATGAATAAATTCGTACGCTCCTTGGCAGCGGGCGGTGCGTTGGCGCTCGGCTCGAGTTTGGCCTATGCACAAGCGCCGGTTGCACCGGCCACACCGGAGGCCGCCGTGCCCGCCGACAAGCCGACCGCGACGCCCGCCGTGGTTGCCACACCCGCCGCGCCCAAACCACCCATCGAACGCAAGCTGCCGCGCAGCGATGACGGCGCATCCGACCCGACCTGGGTCGCGTTTCGCAACCAGTTGCTGGCCGCGCTGCGCCGAGGCGATCGCGCCGCGCTGATCAATGCCATCGACCGCAATGTCGTCAATGGCCTTGAAGTGCCGCGCGGCGTAGCGGAGTTTCGCAAGCTGTGGGAGGTCGATAGCAAGAGTAATCGCGTGTTACTGGATTTGTCCGCCGCGCTTAACCTTGGCAGCGCGTGGTATCAGCAGGACAAGCAAAACGGCGGCGCGCGCGTGTTGTGCGCGCCGTATGTACCGATCAAGTGGCCGCTGAACGACGTTGATCCGTACGACAGCGGCGCCGTGGTGGTGAAAGAAACGCTGGTGAAAGGCGCCCCGTCACACGCCTCGGAAACACTCGGCACGCTGTCGTTCGACATTATCGGCGTGCGCGATTGGGAAGTGAGCGATGCGGAAAGCCGGCTTGCACAACGCTGGGTCAAAGTGATCCATCGCGGGAGCGACGGCTACGTGCCGGCGGAACACATCCGCAGCGCGATTGAACATCGCGCCTGTTTTGCCAAGACCGGCGCCACTTGGCGCATGGTCGAATACGTGGTCGGGATTGAGTTTCTGGGCGGCGAGTAACCACAATCTCGTATCGCTATAAATATCAATAAAAACAAATACTTACACTAAATACCGACGACTAACTTTGCATATCCAGCTTCGCGTCCTTCACCAGCTTTTGCCACTTGGCGATTTCGGATTTGATGTGTGCGCTGAATTGATCGGGGCTTGAGCCGACCGGCACCGAGCCATCGGCCGCGAGACGTTTTGAAACGTCCGGCTTTTTCAACGCCTGCGACATCGCCTCGGATAGTTTATTGACGATGGCTTTGGGCGCCTTGGCGCCGGTAATCACCCCGTACCACTGATCGATCTCGTAGCCGGGGATGCCGGCCTCGGACAACGTCGGGATATCCGGCACCGACGACGAACGTTTGCCCGCGGTAATCGCCACCACACGCAGGCGCCCGGTCTGCAATGCGGGCGCACGCCGAACATGGTGCCGAATCCGACCTGCACTTCATTCGACAGCATCGCGGTGACCACCGCCGACGCGCCTTTGTACGGCACATGCGTCATCTTCACGCCGGCAAGATGGTTAAACATTTTACCCGCGAAATGCTGAAGGCTGCCGCTACCCGACGAACCAAACAGTAATTTACCGGGATTGGCTTTCGCATGCGCAATCAGCTCTTTCGCGGTTTTCACCGGCACCGATGGACTGTGGTACACCGCATTAAACAGCGACGTCGCCCGCATGACGCCCTGCAAATTGCGCGTCAGATCATAGGGCAATTTTGGATGGGTCGCCGAGCTCACCGAGTGCGATGCCGAGATCAAACAAATGGTGTAGCCGTCCGGCGGCGCATTGGCGGTGATTTCCACGCCGATCGCCCCTGAGGCGCCGGTGCGATTATCCACCACCGCCTGCTGGCCCCACTTGTCGGTGAGCTTTTGCGCCAGCGTGCGCGCGGTGGTGTCGGTGCCCGCGCCGGCGCTGGGTGTACCGCGTGTCTGATGTTGGTACTTTGCATTTCAACCGCCCGCGGCATACAGTGGCCACCGAAGATCAAGTTGCCGGAGCTGAACATGCACAAACGTCATCAGGCGCACGCAGTGTTGGCTTTCCTCGCACCATGCACAGCGACGATGCTGGGGTGGAGCGTCAACGCAGCGGCCCAACGTGATCTTCGTGACGCTCGCGACTTCCCCGCGCGCCCCGTGCGCATGGTCAACCCGTACACACCGGGCGGCTCAGTCGATCTGGTGGCGCGCGTGCTCGCCGCCGGACTGTCGGAGGCCTGGGGCCAACAGGTGATTATCGATAACCGCCCCGGCGCGGGCACGCAGATCGGCACGGAAATTGTCGTGCGCGCCGAGCCCGACGGCTACACCATGCTGTGTACCAGCTCCGCCATTGCGATTATTTCCAGCATGTACAAAAGCATGCGCTTCGATGCCGCGCGCGATGTGCTGCCGGTGGTGCTGGCCGCGCACTCGCCTTCGTTTCTGGTGATACACCCCAGCGTGCCCGCAAAATCGGTGAAGGAACTGATCGTACTGGCGCGGTCACAGCCGGGGCAACTCACCGGCGCATCCAGCGGCGTAGGCACCACCATTCATCTCAAGCTCGAAATGTTCAAGGCAGCCGCGAAGATCGATATTCTGCATGTGCCCTACAAAGGCGGCGCGCCCGCGATCACCGATCTCATCGGCGGACAGGTCAAGGTGTTTTTCAACACCCCCGGCACGCTGTTGCAGCATGTTAAAAGCGGACGCCTGCGCGCGCTCGGCATCACCAGCGCGCAACGCGTCGATTACGCGCCTGACCTGCCCACCCTTGCCGAAGCGGGTGTCACGGATTTCGAGGCGTACATCTGGTACGCGGTATACGGCCCCAAGGCGTTGCCCGCGGCGTTGGCGCAACGCTGGAACGACGCCGCCAATCGTTACCTAAAATCGCCGCCGGCGCAGGACTATTTGCGCAACGCATTCATGACTTCAGTTGGCGGCACACCCGCCGAGTTTGCCAAGTATCATCAGGCGGAAATCAAACGCTGGGGCGCGGCGGTGACGGCGGCGGGGATCAAGCCGCAGTAATCCGCGGACAAACCCGAATGAAATGAAGCGATTTTCACAAGGAGATGTTACCCATGCACTGGCTCATCAAATGCCGTTCCAAACCCGCCACCGATGCGCTGCGCGAATCCACGCTGCCCGCGCACCGCAATTTTCTCGACGGTTATTCCGAAGTCACCTGGTACTCCGGGCCGATCTTCACCGACGACAACAAAAACGCCATCGGCAGCCTGCGGCTGATTGAGTTTCCGGAGCGCGCGGCCGCCAACGCCTACATCAACGCCGACCCCTACACCAAGGCCGGGATATTTCAATCGATCAGCATCGAACGCTGGAAGCCCACGTTCAACGTGCGCCAACGCGACTACCCGCGCAACAAAGACACCATGCAGTTCGTCATTCACGCGCACGACAAAGCCGATGGCGCGGCACGCCGCGAACCGCTGCGCGAGGCGCAGCACGTGTATCTGGATCGGCACCCGAACCTATACATCGCCCGCGGGCCGCTGCTCGACGACGAAGGCAAACAAATGATCGGCAGCCTCATCATGATCGATGTCGCCAACAAGGCCGAAGCGGATGCGTTCCGGGCGGGGCTCCCTTTTAATCGCGGCGGTGTTTACGAGCGGACGACGATGGAGCGGTGGCGGTTTGGGCACGTGTAGCCCTTGTAGGTTGGCGGTGAGCGGAGCGAACCCCAACGATTGCAGTGCCGCATCACCACTGACGTTGGGGTTCCTTCGTCACCCCAACCTACCGAGCTATTTCGCCGAATGCCGCAAGGCGTGAGTGACGCTTCACATACGGCGCAATAGGGATTGCGCCCTACGATCTCTTTGAACGGCGAGTCAGCGGAGATAAATAATGCCCAGGAACGATGCTCCCCAAATCAAAGTCACAAGGCACACGGCCGCAATCCACACAAAAACCTTTGTTCCGACATTCGCTTTATCAACAGTATCGGCGCGATAAGGGTTCTTCGTCCCGCCAGGCAAATAACGCCCGACGTTCTAAACACTATTCCTGTTCCGAGATAAGCGAATAATAAAATGCCCGCAGCCCAAAATGAACGGCCCAAAACCACAGTTCCGACGACAGAGCCGACGAGAACCACACCAACCGCAGCAACTTTACCGATACGGAACTTCATGCAGAGTGGCTCATTGTAAGCGTCGTAAATTAGACTGCTCCCGTAACAGCTTGTTTCATCGGCTCGCACTCCGTCCCATGCTCACCGCGCCAACCTGACACTCTCCCCCGTCTCCACCGCCTCCTCAATAGCCAACGTCACTTCCAGATTGCTTCGCGCCTCCTGCGGCGTAGTCAGCGCACAAGCCTTGCCGGTGGCGGCATAATCAAGCCAGTTGCGCGTTTCACTCGCCAGCGGCCCCCAGAATTCGCCGCTGGCCCAGTCGCCCGGCGCGCTGCTGCCGAGGAAGGCCATGTTGACACTCACCTCGGGCAGATAAATGTGCGGGATGCTTTTTTCGGTGTAGAGCAACTGCTCCATATGATCGTCGTCAATCAGCAGCACACCGTCTTTGCCGATGATTTCGATGCGGCCGCAGTAGCCCAACGACGGGTATTTTTCGGGCAACGCGAAGCTCACGTTGCAATTCACTAGTGCGCCGTCGGCGAGTGTGAGCACGGCGAAGGTCACGTCGTCGCAGTCGTAACCCGCGTCGCGGATCACGCCTCCCTGGCCGCGCGCCCACACTTCGACCACCGGGTTATGCGGCAGCCACCAGTTGACGAAATCGATGTAGTAGGTGAGTGAATCCACCACGGGGGTCGCGCCGGGATCGCGTTTCAACATGGCGAACACCTGCGCGCGCGAGTTGTAGAGACGCGCGGAGATGCCGGTGATCGTGCCGAGCCGGCCCTGCACGATCTGCTCCTTCGCGAGCAGGTAGCGACGCTTGAAGCGGCGGCTGTAGCCCACGTGCAGGCTGCCCTGGCTGGACGCCAGCGCGCGCAAAATCGCATCGGCGTCTTCGAGTTTCAGCGCGATGGGTTTTTCGACCAGCACTTTTTTGTTGAGCTTCAAGGCCAGCAGCACGGCTTCGGTGTGTTCATGTTCGCTGGTGGAGACGATGACCGTGTTCACCGACGGATGCTCGATGGCCTCGCGGTTGCTGCTGGCGACGAACTGCGCGCCGGCTTTGTCCGCCAGCGCTTGCGCGGCATCACGCTTTACGTCCGCGACGACGATGAAGTTCACCGCTGGGTGTTGCGCGGCAAGGCGCGCGCGCATGGTGCCGATGCGGCCCGCGCCAATGACGGCGATGCCGAGTGGTTCGCGATGGAGTGGGGTGGTCATTTTGGGTGTTCCTAAATGCTGGCGTGAACCATCAAAAGTTCTACCCTGTCGTTCCCGCGCAGGCGGGAA
>CAWUUY010000336.1:0-3482 GCA_963924885.1 uncultured Burkholderiales bacterium
GGGTGGGGGTGGGGTGAGGCAGGTTGAATGGCGGAGTCGCTGACCCCACCCCCATTCCAACCTTCTACTTCGCTCCAAGTGTGCCCTTTCCCCTGAAGGGGAAGGGGCAGCTTGGTGGCATGCACATTCACGCGCCCTTGGCCAACCTTGATGGCCGCCTCGATGGCATCCACCACGCGCGACGGCTCTGCTGTCCCCGCCCGAAATCGATCCTGAATCACTTCCAGTCGATCCGCATCCTCATGCACAAACCGCGTGTATCCCTGTGCCGCCAGCAGTTTCTTCACCTCGGCGACGTCAAAGTTTTTCGGCACTGGCACCGGAAACGCCACCGTCAGACGCGGGTCCCCCGCCGCCGCCGCGCGTGCCGTCAGCGACTGCAAAATACTTTGCGGCGTATCGCGTGCAACCTTCGCGCCGCAGCCCCGGCAAAACAGCGCCGCCGCGCGCGCATACAGCAGTTTGAAATGATCATTCAGCTCCGTCATGGTGCCGACGGTGGAGCGCGAGGTGCGCACCGGGTTGGTCTGATCAATGGCAATGGCGGGCGGGATGCCTTCGATGCTGTCTACTTGCGGGCGATCCTGGCGGTCAAGAAACTGCCGCGCGTACGGGGAAAAAGTTTCCACGTAACGCCGTTGGCCCTCGGCATAGAGTGTGTCGAACACCAGCGAGGATTTGCCGCTGCCGGATACGCCGGTGACCACGATTAACTCATTCGTCGGCAGATCCAGCGACAGGTTCTTGAGGTTGTTCTGCCGCGCGCCGCGGATGCGGATGACGGACGGATCGTTGCTGGGCATGATGAATAGAGAAAGGGGTAAGGTATTTTACACGGCGCCGATGCGCGGGGCGCGTACGGCGTCGCGACATTCCGCCGATATTCACCTAAAATAGCCGCTACACGCGCTCCGGGAGGGCGTGACCGTGGCTGATAAAGAATTGAAATCCGAATACAAAAGAATCCGCAAGCTGGCCGAGCGGTATAGCGTTGCCGACGGGCGCAAGTTTCGCCTTAAGGACATCAATCCCGCGGACACTGGAGGCCTCGAGTCTGAATTCAAGGACGAAGCCAAGGCTCACCTAGCGCGCAGCGTGGAGTTGCTCGCTGATGAACAGGCGCGCCTGTACGCGCAGGATCGCTGGAGCGTGCTGCTGATTTTTCAGGCAATGGACGCGGCAGGCAAGGACGGCACCATCAAGCACGTGACCTCCGGCATCGATCCGCAGGGCATGCAGGTGTATTCGTTCAAGGCGCCGTCCTCCGAAGAGCTGGATCACGATTTCATGTGGCGCTGCATGAAGGTGCTGCCCGAACGCGGCCGCATCGGCATCTTCAATCGCTCGTACTACGAAGAAGTGCTGGCGGTGCGCGTGCATGAAGATTATTTGATGAAACAAAAGCTGCCGCGCGAACTGATCACCAAAAAGGTGTGGGACGAGCGTTATCAGGATATTCGCGCCATAGAGCGCTACCTTTCACGCAACGGCTGCCTGATTCTTAAATTCTTCCTGCATGTGTCCAAAAAGGAACAGAAAAAACGTTTCATGGAGCGGCTGGATTATCCGGAAAAGAACTGGAAGTTTTCCGCCACCGACGCGCGCGAGCGTCAATACTGGGATATCTACATGGAATCATTCGAGCAGATGGTGCGCAACACCGCAAGCGACCATGCGCCTTGGTACGTGATACCGGCAGACAACAAATGGTTCACGCGGCTGGCGGTGTCGGACGCCATTATCGACGCGATGGAGAAGCTGAATCTCAAGTTTCCGAAGATTGACGATGCGAAGAAAAAAGAACTCGTGGCGGCACGTAAAATGCTGATGAGCAAATAGCCATCCAGGCGCCGCCGTGAATGCACATCAAGTAAGTCAAGCACGTCAAGGACACCCGCATGATCGATGAAGCCGTGATCGCCGATCTGCTGGCGTCATTGGGCGATGACGTGATCGTCGTGCGTCAGTTGATCGATATTTACTCCAGAGATTCACCCAAACTGCTTGCCGAGGCGGCACAGGCCCTTGAAAACGTGGATGTGCCGTCGCTGACACGCGCCGCGCATTCACTCAAATCGACCAGCGCCAGCATGGGCGCTGTATCGATGTTGAATCTCGCGCGCGCACTGGAGCAGCACGCCAAGGGTAACGATATGGCGCAGTGTGCCGAAGCGGTAAGGCGTCTCGGGCCCAAAGTCGATGATGCCTTGCGGCATTTGCCAAGCTGAATTACTGACCGCCACGCCACGCAGTTGCGCGCGGTTTTCTCCGGAGGATTTTTATGAAAGCTGTACTGCTGACAGGTCCCGGCCAGCCCTTTGTGCTTAACACCGTGCCCGACCCCACGCCCGGCCCCGGCGAAGCGGTGGCGCGCGTGCTCGCTTGCGGCTCGGGCCTTACCATTCATCACGCCCGCGCCGGGCGGCTGAAGCTCGATCACTATCCGCGCATCATCGGCCACGAGATCGCGGGCGAGATCATCGCGGTGGGCGCGGGCGTCGATGCCGGCCTGCTGAAAGCGGGCGATGGCGTCACCGCGTATTTTTATCTCAACTGCGGCCATTGCTACTGGTGCCGCATCGACCGCGAAACCCTGTGCGATAACTTCAAGGGTTACGTCGGGCGCGAATGCGACGGCGGCTACGCCGAGTACATCAAGCTGCCCGCGAGGAGTTTCATGAAATTCCCCGAGGGCATTGATTGGCGCAAAAATCCTGCCGAGGCCGGCGTGATCTGCGATGCGCTGGCGACACCGGTGAAAGTGATTCGCCGCGCGCGCGTCACCCCGCAAGACACTGTGGCGGTGTTCGGCGCGGGCGGCGGCCTCGGCATACACATGCTGATGGTGGCGCGCTGGGCGCGGGCGAAAAAAATCATCGCGGTGGATACGGCGGCGTCCAAGTTTGAAACCGCGGTGAAATGCGGAGCGGATATCACCATTGATGCCAGTGCTGGGCGTGTCGCCGAGCAGTTGCTTGAAGCCACCGGCGGCAAGGGCATCGACGTCGCGATTGATTTTGTCAGCAACGCCAGCACGCTGGAGCCCGCGGTTGCCGCCTTGGGCAAGGGCGGGCGGCTGGTCACTCTCGGCGGCAGCGGTAAGCCGTTTAACGCCGACCCCGCCAAACTGCTGCGCAGCGAAATCGAAATCCTCGGCAGCCGTTACGCTACGCGTCAGGAAGTGATGAACACGCTCGAACTCGTCGCGCGCGGTGAATTCAAGGCGCTGGTCACCGACAAAGCGCCGCTGGTTGAAGCCGAGGCGCTGCATCAGCGGTTGGATAAAGAGTTGATTGTCGGGCGCGCGGCGTTGGTGATGGGGTAGGGATTAAATAATGAATAAAAACATAGAGTTACAAACCACCGGAGTCATCGGCGTCATCGGCCTCGGCATCATGGGCGGCTTGATGGCCGAAGCCTTGTGCGTCGCGGGTTACAACGTCGTAGGCTACGACCCCGTGGCCGCGGCCCGCGCGCGGCTG
>CAWUUY010000337.1:0-4842 GCA_963924885.1 uncultured Burkholderiales bacterium
ATCGATTGCATGGCGGTGAACTACATGGAAGACGGCACGCGCGATGCGCCCGCGCCGATCAACGCGTTTAACAAGGCGCCCGGCGCCATCATCGGCAACGGCGACACCATGGTGCTGCCGGACGTGCCGGCGACGCTGTTCGAGGGCGAGGCCGAAATCGCGCTAGTGATCGGCAAGCGCGCCACCAACGTGGCCGCCGCCGACGCGATGAAATATATCTTCGGCTATACGTGCTTCATCGACGGCTCCGCGCGCGGCCTGCCGCCGCCCAGCAACGTGTTTTTCCAGATGAAGTCGCGCGATACCTTCGCGCCGATTGGCCCCTTCATCGTGACGGCTGACGAAATTCCCGATCCGCACAAGCTGCAAATCACGCTCAAAGTGAACGGCGAAGTGAAGCAGAACTTCAACACCGACGACATGGCACACAAGATTCCTCGCTGCATCGAATGGATTTCGTCGATCCACACGCTTGAGCCCGGCGACATCATCGCCACTGGTACTAACCACCGCGGCCTCTCCGGCTTTCAGGACGGCGACAAGATCGAACTCGACGTCGAAAAGTGCGGCAAGCTCACCATCAACATCCGCGACGATCTGAAACGAACCTGGTCGCGCGAAACGCGACTGGATCGCGCGACCAAAAAACTCGAAGGCCTGACGCCGCAGCTCACCGGCAAATACGCCAAAAAATAGTCAATAAAAACAAATAGTTAAGTTATAATAACGAAGGGACGCCCATGCGTCCCTTCACTTTTTTATTTTGGCGGAAAACCGCTACGCCCCATGTTCCCCCATGCCCGCTAACACGCCACTGACAGCACGCACCGCGCTGTTGTTTTTCCTGCCGCTCATCCTGACCACCGAGCTGCATCAGTTGTCGCACTCGCTGGTGCACGGATTTCTGGCGCGGATGGGCGACCCGACCACCACGCTGGCGGCGTTCAGCATTGCGTTTGCGTTCAACACCACGTTAAGCGGCATCATCGCCGTCAGCACGCAGGCCGGCATGTCGTTTGTCACTGACCAACGCTCGGTCTGGCGCGTGGCGCGGTTCTATTTTCTGGTGTCGCTGGTGCCCTTCGTCATTATCGAAACGGTTTCGCTCACATCGCTCGGCGACTGGCTGTTCGGCACGTTCATGGGTGCCAGCCCCGAGGTCACGCGCCTGGCCAAGTCCGCCGCCGCGGTGATGGGCCTGTGGATATTGCCCAACCAGATACGTAACCTCGCCACGGCGCTATGCATGTTGCGCCGGCGCACGATCCTGATTTCGCATTCGACCATGGTGCGGCTCGCGTCACAGGCCGGGTTGCTGATGGTGCTGCCGTTCTGGCTCGAAGGCGCGGTGGCGGGTGCTGCGTCGCTGGTCGGCTGCATGACCGTCGAGGCGATTTACATGTACTGCGTCAGCCGGCGCTTTTATACCGATCTGCCCGCGCGCGGCGGCGAGCAGGCATCGTATCGCCAAATGTGGATATTTTCGTGGCCGCTGATGATGACGCAGATCACTGAAAACGGCGTCACTTTCGTCATCAACTTTTTTCTCGGCCGCCTCGCCAACCCGGATCTGGCGCTGGCGGCCTTCGGCGTGGTCAATGCATTGAAGTCGCTGGTGGCTTCACCGCTGCGCAATCTGGCACAAACGTCGCAGGCGCTGGTACACAACCGCGCCGACATGCGCGTGATGCTGACCTTCGCGCACCGGCTGACGATCGTGTATTGCCTGCTGGTATGCGCGCTCTTCTACACCCCCATGCGTCACGTGATCTTGAACGGCGTCATGGGTCTGCCTGAAAAACTCGCCGCTTACGCCATGCCCGGCATCTATATGATTCTGCTGGTGGTGATTGTGTGGGGTTACTCGTCGCTGTTTCGCGGCCTGTTGTCCGCTATGCGCAAAACGCGGATCATCGCCGCCAGCGCGGTGATCCGACTGCTGACGGTGATCGCCGTGGGCAGCGTCACGCTGTTTGCACCGAACTTGAATGGCGCCGCCGTGGGTGTCGCGGCCATCGGCTGTGCGTTTCTCGCCGAAGTGCTGATTCTCGGCTGTAGCGTCAGGTTGTATAGCCGTACGGCGGGACCGATCTTTCCGCGTGAAGCATAGCCTCGGGCGCAGACACCCATGAAAAATACTCCTTTGCCCCGCTTCATCGCCTTGATCGCGCTGGCGTATCAATTTCCGCCCCCGGCCTCGGCGCAAAGCTACCCGGCCAAATCCGTGCGCTACCTCGTGCCCTTCCCCGCCGGCGGCTCGCCCGACATCATTGCGCGCCACCTTGTGGAACGGTTGAGTCGCCTGTGGGGTCAACAAGTGGTAGTGGACAATCGCTCGGGTGCGGGCGGCACGCTCGGCGCCGCCTTCGCCGCCAAGTCACCCTCCGACGGTTACACCCTGTTTCAATGCAATATCGCCTCCAGCGCCATCGCCGAATCGTTATACGCCAAGATGCCTTACGATCATCAGCGCGACTTCGCGCCCATCTCGTTGATCGGCAAAACCCCGAATGTGCTAGTGGTGCATCTGTCGTTGCCGGCACGCACGGTGAAGGAATACATCGCCTACGCCAAGGCCAACCCCGGCAAACTGAGTTACGGCACCTCCGCCGCCGGCACCTCGGCGCAGCTCGCCATGGAGCTGCTCAAGCTAACCACAAAAATCGATGTCGTGCATGTGGCTTACAAAGGCGCGCCGCAGGCCCTTTCCGATACCATGGGCGGCCAGATTCCCTCCAGCATGCAAACGGCGCCGGCGGTGCTGCCCACGATCCAGAGCGGCCGCGTGCGCGCACTCGCACTGACCAGCCTGAAACGCATCGCGCATCTGCCGGCGGTGCCGACGTTGCACGAAACCGTGCTGCCGGGCTTCGAGGCGGATTCCTGGTACGGCTTGTGCGCCCCCGCCGGCACGCCCGCGCCCATCCTCGACAAAGTGCATGCCGATCTCACTGCGGTATTGCGCACGCCCGAAATCCAACAACGCTTTAATGAACTGGTGATCGATACCGCGCCCAACAGCCGCGAAGAATTCGCCCGGTTCATCCGCGCGGATGCCGCGCGCTGGGCGCGGGTCATCAAAGAAGCGGGCATCGCGCAGCAGTAGCGGACAGCCGGCAAACGTAGCGCGAACGAAATTAACAATCCGCGGTTCGCCTCAAGAATTGCTGTCGGTTGCCGATACATCAGTCACCATGATCCGGGTCAGGGCGCATCATACGCAGCCACCAGCCACGGAATGACCATTTGCCGCGCAAGAGGCAACCAAAAGGATTTCATCCAGTTAGGTAGGTAGCGGAATAAAGCCGCGCATTAGGAAGGAAGGCCTTGGCTATGGACGCCCCGCCAAAACCGCGTTACGAGCAACTTCAAATCGGACGGTACATCATCCGCCGCTCCCTCGGCGGGGGCCGTCACGGCAAGGGCTTTCTGGCCTTTGATCCGGATTTGGAACGCCCGGTAGCGATCGAGTGGCTGAAGCCCGCCGACGCCGATCAGCCCATTGCCATTTGCACCATCGATCTGAACGAAGCGCGCACGGTCGCCGTGCTCGACCATCCCAATATCGTGCGCTTCCACGAAGCGAGCCTACGTAAGGACATCCCGTACCTCGTTTTTGCCTACGCTCAGGGAACAACCCTCCACGATAGACTGGCGAAGACCAGCGCTATGCCGGTGAAGATGGCATTGCCCCTGATCAGCGCGATACTCGCGGGCGTTGCCTGCGGCCACGCACAAGGGATTCTTCACCTCGATCTGTCATCGCACAACATCATGCTGGACGCGGCCGGCGCACCCCGTGTCATGGATTTTGCGCTTGCGTCACATCACGGCGGCGGCAAGGCGGCTGAAGCCGGACGGAGCGCGTCACCACGCCATGTGCCGCCGGAGCATTTTTATGCTGAGCCGTTGACTGCGCGCACGGACGTTTACGCGCTGGCCCTTATTCTTTTCGAAATGCTAAGCGGCCAATCGCTCGCGCAGATGCGACGCCTGTCACTGGCTGGCGATGCCATGGCAGACAGCGCACTGGACTTGGCGGAGGTGGAACGCCTGAGTTTAGATCCACGGCTGCAAGCGATCATCCGGCGCGCGGTGAGCTATGAACACGGAAGGCGATTCGCCCGCGCCGCTGAAATGAAAGGCGCAGTTGATGGATTGATCGCGGTCTCGCTGCTTGAACGCATGGATCGCCAGCAGAGCTTCCCGGCACTGTCGAACAATTTACTGGAGATCAACCAGCTGACGGATGAAAACAACCACTCGAATGCTGGCACGCTTGCCAACATCGTGCTGCGTGATTACGCCATCACCAACAAGTTACTGCAACTGGCGAACTCCTCCTTTTACGGAAGCGCGCGCGACGGCGTCAAGACGGTATCAAACGCGATCAAGCTGCTGGGCATGAACACCATTTGCACCACGTGCAATGACCTGGTGTTTTTCAATGCCCTGAAAAACGAGAATCGACTCCTCAAAGATGCGCTGATCAGCTCGTTTACCAGCGCATTGATCGGTCGTCATTTCGCCACCCACGTTCAGCGCCATGATCTGGCCGAAGAGGCGTTCATTTGCGGCATGTTTTACCGGCTGGGCAAGAGTCTCGCCATTTTCTATTTTGAGGACGCGCTTCAGGAAATCCGGAAACTGGCCGAAAAGCACGGCCTGGATGAGAAGGAAGCTTCCGCTCGCGTGTTCGGTATCAGCTACGGTAATCTTGGCGTGACCGTGGCCGAACGCTGGAAATTTCCCGACACCATCCGGCACAGCATTCAGTGTCTTGGCCCCGGCAAGCCGCCGAAACCCGTGCAATTTGTCGACCTTCAACAACAAATCGCGGCC
>CAWUUY010000338.1:0-3508 GCA_963924885.1 uncultured Burkholderiales bacterium
CGCGCGGGTCTACCGTGCCGGGTTCTATGTCGTATTCCGCCGGATCACGATCGGCGTTGAGCAAAATTTTCTTTACTGCCGGAGTTCTAAAATTATCTTTAAAAACATATACTTGCGATAACTCATCGTCGATCGCCTGCACCGTTACCAACGCGTCGCCCTGCATATAACAATCGGCAACACGGTCGTTACCCATCACCACCACCGGCTCGTTGCTGATCTGCACGATGCGCGCGTGTCGATACAGCAAGCCGCCTTCAATGGTATGCGGATTGAGACTCGCGCCCACAGCTATCACGCAATCGGCTTCTTCAAACAGGCCCATCACCGCGCGCGTGGAGAACAGCCCGGAGATACCGGCGTGAAACTCGCCGCTCAATGATCCCTTGGCAATCAGTGATGTCGCGGTCAGCGCGCCGATGCGTTGCGCGAGACGCTCACACGCCTCTATCGCGCCGGATCGCACTGCGCCGTCACCCACTACCACCACCGGCTTTTTGCTCGCGGCGATGATCTTGACGGCTTGTGCAAGCTGCTCATCCGCCGGCTTGATGCGCTGTTGCCCCATAAACAACATGGACGACGGCTGATACTCATCGCCGTCGCTGTCGATGTTCATGTCCTGCACGTTCATCGGGTAGGCCAGCACCACCGGCCGCCGCTGCGTGCGCGCCTGATGAAACGCCTGCCGCACTGCGTCCTCGGCGAACGCGGGCGACAACACTTCGATATAACCCGCGCCGGTGGCAGTGACGAGCTTGTCCTGATTCAATGATTGATTCTGCCACTCGTTATTAAAATGCGTGCGGCTGGTGTAGATCACGACCGGCACGCGCGCCTTGCTCGATGCCACCAGCGAGGTGGTCATACGCGTGATGCCCGGCCCATGCGTAACATTACATACACCCACCTTGCCTGTGGCACGCGCCCAACCCTCGGCCATTGATAGCGCCGCGCCTTCGTCGCGCACATCGATCATGCGCACGCTGGCCTTGGCAGACATGGCGGCGGCCCACGACATATTGCCGTCGCCCATCAGACCGAAGACGGTGGTAGCGCCTTCTTTGACGAAAGCATTGGCTACAGCTTGGTAGACTTTCATATTGAGTACAACATGCAAACGAGCACTCGCACCACGACGAAGAAACGCCCTCGCCCCGCTTGCGGAGCGAGGGCGGGGGTGAGGGGCTGCGCGGTGCTTCCCCTACCCTCACCCTAGCCCTCTTCCGCCCTGGCGGGAGAGGGGATATATCGTGAAGCTACGATTTCGACAAATTAGAAACTCGGCGAAATACCCAGCAGCTTGCCCGCCGTCTCGCCCAACATCATACGTTTTTGCGCATCGTTGAAATGCGGGCAATTCAGAATGTGATTCACCGAATCGGCTTGCCACGGGATCGGGTGATCGGTGCCGATCACGAGTTTTTCCACGCCGACTTCGTGCGCCAGATGACGCAGCGCTTCGTCGGTGAAGATCAGCGTGTCGTAGTACATATCGCGCATGTACTCGGTGGGTGTCTTCTTCAACTTCACACCCGTATCCATCTCGGGCGCGACACGCAGGCCGTTGTCCGAGCGCGGCGCGTATTGCGGCAGAAATCCACCGCCGTGCGCCGAGCAGATTTTCAGACCCGGAAATTTATCCAGCGTGCCCTCGAAGATCAGATGCGACAGCGCGATAGTGGTGTCGAGCGGATTGCCAATCACATTGGCGAGCCAGCCGTTGCCTTTCAGCCGATGGGCGAGTTCGGGCGTGCCTTGCGGGTGTATAAAAAGCAGCACGCCGAGTTCCTCGGCCTTGCGCCATACCGGATCGAACTTGGCATTGGCGAATTCGTCGCCGGCGACGCTGCCGCCGATGGCCGCACCGCGCATGCCGAGTTTTTTGACTGCATGCTCAAGCTGCTGCACCGCGACGTCGGGCGCCTGCAGCGTCAGCGCGGCAAAGCCCACGAAACGGTCGGGATGCGCCGCGCACAATTCGGCGAGCGTTTCATTATTGATTTTGCAAATTTCGACCGCCTTGTCGCGTCCCTCTTTGTACCAGTGCGGGTTGATGCTGATCGCCTCGACATCGATGCCCTGCTCGTCCATCTCGCCGATGCGCCGCAGACCCACGTCGCCCAATCCCGGCCCGCGTTCCTTGTTGTGATCCTTACCTTGCAGCTCAAGCGCCTTGGGGATCACGCAGTGCGCATGCACGTCGATGGTCTTGACGCGTTTGCCTGCGACGATCACCTGACGGCGGCGTCCACCGCCCGGCTGCGCGGCAGCTTCGTTGGTGGCGGTGAGTACGTTATTTTGGCAATCGCAGAACTGCAAATCACCATCGTACGAATGGGTCTGGCCGTGCATTTGGTTCTCCTCGGTTGACTGGGTGGGCTACTAAAAAACTTTTTGAACTGCTTGTTAAGCGTAAATTATCGCACGCCTCATTCCGCAAGCCGCACTTTGGATTTGCGTATCACCGCAGTCCACTTCTCGGATTCGGCTTTCAGAAACGCGGCGAATTCCTGCGGCGTGTTGGCAATGACTTCGGCGGCCTCTCCGGCGAGCCGGGCACTCACTTCCTTCGAGCGCAACGACTTGACCGTGCCCTCGTGCAATGCGCGCAGCACCGGCGCGGGTGTCGCGGCGGGCAGCATCATGCCGTACCAGCCGGTCACGGCGTAGCCGGGCAAACCGGATTCACCTACCGTCGGCACCTCGGGTGCGGCGCTGGATCGTTTACCGCTGGTCACCGCCAGCGCGCGCAGCCGCCCCGCTTTAATCATCTGCGCGCCCGCCAGGAAATTATTCAGAAAAATCGGCACCTGCCCCGACAACAGATCGGTCATCGCCTGCCCCGCGCCCTTGTACGGCACGTGTACCGCGTCGATGCCAGCCATGCTTTTAAACAACTCCATGCCCAAGTGCGGGCCGCTGCCGTTGCCCGACGACGCAAACGCCAACTGGCCGGGCCGCGCCTTGGCGAATGCGATGAACTCTTTCACGTTTTTCGCCGGCAGCGAGGGATGCACGGTAATCACAAACGGATACTCCGCCAGCACCGTCACCGGCGCGTGATCGTCGGGGCCGTACGGCAGATTGGCATACAGGGCCGGGTTGATAACATGCGTGGCCAGCGTAATCAGCGCAGTGTATCCATCCGGAAAGGCCTTCGCCACCGCGTCGGAGCCGATGATGCCGTTGGCGCCGGGTCGGTTATCCACCAGCACTGGCTGGCCCATCACCTCGGTCATTTTTTGCGCCAACGTGCGCGCGATCACGTCCGTGCCGCCGCCGGGTGGATACGGCACAATGATGCGGATGGGTTTAACGGGGTAGGATTGTGCGTGCGCCGCGCCGAAGAAAGCAGCGGACAAGCTCACTACGCAGATATTAATTAAGTATTTGTTTTTAAACAAGTTTTTAATCTCACAAAAGAGCATCACACCCAAGACTGTCGTTCCCGCGCAGGCGGGAACCCATAACGCCGTGCCACTTGAGACCGCGTATAGATTCCCGC
>CAWUUY010000339.1:0-4356 GCA_963924885.1 uncultured Burkholderiales bacterium
GGCAGCGAGTAGCCTGTAAGGAGCGCAGCGGATTATAAGGTTTGTGACCATCGTTGCCCCGTAATACGTTGCGCTGCTTACGGGCTAAGCTTGCTATGACCAGAAAACCTCGGTCGCTAGGTAATTTCGTAGAACATAACGAACGGTGAACGTTCCCGCCTGAAACGCAGCGTAGCGATATACGTCAGGTTGCACGACGACCCAACCGTTCTTCCTATCCTGACTGGTCATTTGTCGGGCCAGCGTACGGCTTCCCACCTCAGCCCATGCGGCAGTCCCGCCGAATGTCCCGATAGATTCGAATTCTGAATGCTGAGCTTTGTTGAGCGAAACGAGCGGTGTTGCCCAGACTTGATCTGGTTCGTCCAACATTGGTTCGCCGAATTCAAAAAAAGCATGGCATCTAGCATTCTTCAATACGATTCTATGAATAGGCTCGCTCTCCGGCTGCCAAATATATTTTTCTTTTCCGCCCAAAGTCGAAGAAGGCTTCTTGGCGGCCTGCGATTCGCGCAAGCAACGCGGGATTGCGCATGAGCGCTCGTTGGATTTTTGGGTTTGACTGAACAGTTGGGTTCGTCGAACCAGATATGACGCAACTGAGAAAGGTAACGAAATACTCTTCGTTTAAGGAGAAACTTGTGTTGCAAGTCTGGCAAACCTTTACTTTTGGGATATGCATCGGCAGCGGTCGATCAAGCAAACATTGCGACGGCACGTGATCCCAATTTATTTGAACTTTAGCAATCCAAGCGCCGCAATGGATGCACCAGGATTTTTGTCGATCATCTGAAAAATCCTCAATTTCATCCATGCGCTATTCGCCTAAACCGGTGAAGGAAATCCTACGGTGCGTTGCCCGGCGCGCCGCGCGCAAAGATATGCGGCCCAATCTCAGCAACCCGCCGCGCGCCCACGTAGCCAAAGCTGCGCTCCATTTCATCGGAAAGTATTTTGATCGCTCTCGCGGCGCCCGCCTGCCCGCCGCAGGCCGTGCCGTAGAGCGTCGCCCGACCGACCAGCACCATCTTCGCACCGAGGCCCAACGCTTTTACGATGTCGCTGCCGCGGCGGATACCGCTGTCGAGTATCACCGTGCAGCGGTCGCCTACTGCCTCCACGATCTCCGGCAGCACATCGATGGTGGCCACGGCGCTGTCGAAGGCGCGTCCGCCGTGATTCGACACCACGATGGCATCGGCGCCCGCATCGACGGCGGCGCGCGCCTGGTCAGCGCTCAGTATGCTTTTGACGATGAGTTTGCGCGGCCAGAAGTCGCGGAATTTGCGGATGTGCTCCCAGGTCATCGCCTGAAACGGTTTTGGACGCGTGCGGGTCTTGCCGTCGAGTACCGTATGGCGGTAGCGGTCGGGAAAATTGGCGTTGGTGGGCAGGCCTTCGTTCACAACGTATTTGCGCATCACGCGCCACAGCCAGCCGGGGTGCCGCATCACGTCCACTGCCGCCGTGACGTTGGGCTTGAACGGAAAAGAGAAACCGTTGCGCTCATTGTGCTCGCGCCCGCGGCCCGGCGCGGCGTCGATGGTGACGACCAGTGCCTCCCAACCGAGGTCGCGCGCGCGAGTCACCATTTCGTAGGAGCCCGCCTCGTCCGCCCACGGGTAAAGCTGGAACCACTTGCGCGCATCGGGCACGGCCCGGGTGACTTCCTCCAGCGAAGTGAGCGCGCCGGTGGCCAGCGTGAACGGTATGCCCGCCGCGGCCGCGGCTCTTGCCAGTTCCACCTCGCCTTGATACCACATCAGTCCCGCGCTGCCGGTGGGCGCTATGCCAAACGGCAGGTTGATGCGCTGGCCGAAAATCTCGGTGCCGAGGTCGCGCTGCGACCAATCGTTGAGAAAACGTGTGTGTAATTTGAGGCGCTGAAACGCCGCGCGATTTTCTTCGAGCGAAATGCCGTCCTCGGTGCCCTTGTCGACGTATTCGAAGATGCCTTTGGGCAGGTGGCGCTTCGCCACCTCGCGCAGATCAAAGATGTTGTAGCAGTGGTCAAGGCTGGTCATTGGATTGCTTCCCGTGAAGTGGTTAGGCCGGTGGTTACGCCGCCGCGATCTCCAATTCCATGCCCTTCGTTACCAGCTTCGTTCCCAGCTTCGCGCCGCGCATATTGAGTTCGCCGAGTTCCTTGCCCTCGTTCGCCGGATCGCAGAAATAGGTTTCGTTCAGATCGTTGTGACGCACGAACTTGATGCCCACTTTGGACACGGCTTTTTTCTCGACATTGACCAGCGCGATCATGCCCAACCAGTCGCCGTGTTTGCGCCCGCCGTGGCCGGTGTGGAAGCAGAAGCTGCCGAGGCCGTAGAGAATGGTTTTGCCCTGATAAATTTCGGTGGGCAGCGAGTAGTGCGGGCCGTGGCCCATCACGATATCCGCGCCCGCATCGACCGCCGCATGCGCGATCAGCGGCATGTAATCGAGCACGTCTTTATGCAGCCCCCAGTGGCACGAAGCAACGAGGATGTCGCATTGCTTGCGCAGCGCGGCGACATCCTCTTTGAACAGTTGCAGATGCTTGGCATCGGGCCAGGTCAGAATCTCCGGCGGAATGCCGGGGCGGTTGGCCGGGGGTACCTCTGGCCGGGTTTTGTGCAGCGGCAATTGATAGGCGGTGTGGCCCTTGATGGTGGCTACACCGGCGGTGTGCGTGGTGGCTTCGTGGTTGGTCGGCCAATAAACGGAGGTGCGTTGCAAAAAGCCATAACGCACGCCGTTTTTTTCAATGATGACCGGCGCGTAGGCGCCGGCCCGGTTGGCGCCGGCGCCGGTGTGTTTGACGCCGATTTCATCCAGCCGCGCCACGGAGGCATTGATCGCGGCTTCGCCGTAGTTGACGTTATTGGCGATGCCCACCGCGTCGATGCCTGCGTATTTGAGCGATTCGCCCGCCGGGCCTGGCGTGGCAAAAAATCCTTCGTTGTCCCAGGTGTGGCCGCCCGGCGGCGCATAGAGGCAACACTCCATGTTGCTAAAGCGCACATCCGCCGCCTTGAATTCGTCGATGGTTTTGCGAAACGGCACGGCGGGGTTGGTGACGTTCATCAGGTTGATGTCGCCGGTGAGGATGAGCTGGGCCACGAGGATTCCTTCGGTGTATGAGATTGGGTAGTCAGGTAATTTTAGTCGAGAGACAATGCCGGTGCTAGCATTCCGGCAAGAGGGAGGGGATCATGAGCAACGCGTATCACATTGTGCGAGTACTGTTCTTTATGGCGATGTTGTGTCCTGCGTTAGCGGCGGCACAAAACTATCCCGCCAAACCGATCCGTCTGCTGGTCGGCGCACCGCCCGGCGGCGGCAACGATGTGCTGGGCCGCGTGGTGGCGCAGCGCCTGACGGATCGCATCGGGCAGCAAGTGGTCGTCGAAAATCGCGGCGGCGCGGGCCAAACCATCGCCGGCGACATTGCCGCCAAATCGCCGCCCGACGGCTACACGATACTGCTGGTGTCGTCGAGCTTCATGATTTCGACACTGGTGTATCCGAAGTTGCCGTACGACACGTTGCGTGATTTTTCCGCCATCACGCAGATTGCGACGATTCCGCAAATGCTGGTGGTGCATCCGTCGCTGCCGGTGAAAACCGGCCCCGATTTGATCGCGCTGGCGAAAAAGAATCCCGGCGCACTGATGTACGGCTCGGGCGGCAACGGCTCCACGCAGCATCTGGGTGCGGAGCTGTTCAAATATCTGACCAAGACCTCCATGGTGCATCTGCCTTTCAAGGGAGCGGGGCCAGCCATTTCCGCGATGCTGTCGGGTGATGTGCAGGTATTTTTTTCTACCGTGCCCTCGGTGCAGCCGCTGGCGCAATCCGGCAAGTTGAAGGCCATCGCAGCGGCGGTGGCCAAGCGCATACCGACGCTGCCGGATCTGCCGACGCTGGAAGAGCAGGGCGTGCGCGGCATGGACATCAGCGGCAACTACGGCTTATTGGCGCCCGCGGGAACGCCCGCAGCGGTGATTCACTATCTGAACGATGCCGTGGGTAAGCTGTTGATTACACCGGAAGTTCGCGACCCTCTGGCGAAGCAGGGCGCGTTTGTCGAACTCAGCACGCCTGCGCAGTTTCAGGAGCAGGTGAAGGCCGAGATCGAGAAGTGGCGCGAGGTGGTGCGCATTTCGGGGATGAAGCCGGATTGAGGTCGCATTGCGGAATGGGCAAGGGTTTCAGCAATTGACAATGCCATAGGCGCGCCGGATACTGCGGGCGCATTACTTTCATTTCACGGAGGAGGGGTTATGAGAAAGCTTTTACTGGGCGCGGCATTGATTGCTGCATGCATGAGCACCGCACAAGCGCAATCGCAGCAGGACTTGAATCGCGATGGCAATG
>CAWUUY010000340.1:0-9350 GCA_963924885.1 uncultured Burkholderiales bacterium
GGCGTTGATGTATTCGGCGCCGTTGTCGGAGTGAAAGCCGACTATCTCGAACGGAAATTGCGCCATGACCAACGCCAGCATCGGAAGCAAAAAGGCTTCGCTGATACCTTGCACGCAAGCCTCGACGTGCCACTGGCTGACCTGGTCAACACAGGTGATGTGGTAGAGCCCTTTGACGCCATCCTGATCGCCTTGATGAACGCTGTCCACGCGGATAAATCCAGCGCGTCCGCTGGGGCGTGGCGCCTTGCGCACGCCGATCGGATTGCGCACGGGATGGGTCTTGGTGAAATGCGTGCGTTGTTTCTGATAGCCAGCACTCGTGCGCAGGTTATACAGGTGCGAGACTCGTCCATGTTGATGATCATCCTGGGATGATCAACCCAAACTCCAACCCCTCCTAAACCAACCCTTCAGGCTCACACCACGTTGGACAAGGCGTTTGCGATCTTGCTGAGTGTGTGCGCCGTGGTTTGTTAACGTCGGCGAAAGACAATAAATATTGTTTAAAAACATATACTTATAACAATTCAGGGTAGGCGAGACCGGTTGCGTCCAGCACCGTCATCGGTCACACTCCGATCTGAAAAAAACAACCACTCACGGAGGATGTCCATGACCCGCAACGCCCTGCGCATCATTTTCAACGCTTTACTGCTCGCACTCGCGGTTGGCCACGCCGCGACCGCGCTGGCGCAGCACTACCCCGCCAAATCCATCCGCATCATCGCGCCGTTTCCAGCGGGCGGAACCTCCGACACTATCTCGCGCATTCTGGCGTTAAAGCTGAACGAGGCCTGGGGGCAGCCCGTGATCGTGGATAACCGCGCGGGCGTGGGTGGCAGTCTGGGCACTGAACTCGCGTCGAAGTCGCCGCCGGATGGTTACACGCTGGTGGTGGGCAATATTTCGCCGGTGGCCGTGAACGTCAGCATTTACCGCAAGATCGGTTATGACCCGATACGTGATTTGACGCCGGTATCGCTGGCGGTGGTGGGGCCGCAGATCGTGGTGGTGCATCCTTCGGTGCCGGCAAAAAACATCAAGGAGTTGATCGGTGTGGCGCGCGGGCGCGCGGGCAACGCGCGGCTTAACTTTGGATCGAGCGGGCCAGGTTCGATCTCGCAGTTGGCGGCGGAGTTGTTCAAGGGCGCGGCCAAGGTGGACATGGTGCATATCCCGTACAAAGGGTCTGCGTTTATCACCACTGATCTGGTGGGCGGGCATCTGGATATCGTGTTCTCCGACATGGCGGTGATGTTGCCGCACGTGAAATCCGGCCGCGTGCGCGCGCTGGCGGTGACCGGGCCGAAGTCCACGCCGCTGGTGCCGGGCTTGCCCGCGGTGGCCGATACGGTGCCGGGCTTTGTGATCGAAAGCTGGTGGGGTGTGCTCGCGCCGGCGGGCTTGCCCGAGGCATTGGTGACGCGGCTTAACACGGAGCTCGCGCGCATCCTGCAACTGAATGAAGTAAAAGAACGTTTTGCGAGCTTGGGCGTGGAGGCGAAGAGCAGTTCGCCGGCGGAATTCAGCGCGCTGATAAAAAGCGAGATCGGGCGGTACGCGAAGCTGATCAAGGAGATCGGGCTGACGCCGGAGTGAAGTGTCCCGTAGCCCGGTAGACTGGAAAAATCCGCAGGACGCCTTCCGGGAGAAGCACCGTGCAACCGATGCGCGCGGATTTATCCACCTTTCGCTCCCCGGAATACGGCCATAAACACCATGGCCTGCTTCCGGGCTACGGAAAGTGCATGCCCTGAGCCGGGCGCGTTACTGCGACCCCGCTAACCCTAGCTTGCGTATCAGGTCGCCCCACTTTTGGGCCTCTGAGGCGATGTATCGCTGATGGTCTTCAATCGATGCGGGCGCGGCCGGTATCAGATCGAGATTTGATATCGCCTTGATCACGTCGGGCAGTTTGAGGATGCGATTCATTTCGCCATGTAAACGATTTACCACTGCGCGCGGCGTGGCGGCGGGCGCGACCAGCGCGTGCCATGACACCGCTTCGAGACCGGGGCGATTCGCGGCTTCGGCGAGTGTCGGAACATCTGGCAGCGACGTAAAACGCGTCAACGTGGACACCGCCAGCACGCGCAGCCGCTTGTCGCGAATGAGTTGTTGCGACGCGCCGGCCTCGGCGAAACCGAGTTGCACATGACCCGCCGCGATATCGATAATCGCCTGCGGGCTGTTTTTATACGGCACGTGAATCAGATTCAAGCCGAAGTTCTGCGCGAACATTTCGGTGGCCAGGCGCGGTGCGCCGCCGGGGCCGGTGGAGCTGTAACTTAACTGGCCGGGACGCGCCTTCACATACGTCACCAGCTCGGGCACCGAGCGCACCGGCAGCGACGGATGCACGATCAGGATGAAGGGCGATTTCAGATACACCGCGATGGGTACGAAATCCTTCGCTGAATCATAGGGCAGTTGTTTATACGTGGTCTGGTTCAGCGCCAGCGCGGCGCTGGTGCCGACCAGCAAGGCGTGTCCGTCGGCGGGCGCATTTTTAACCGCATTCACCGCGACAATGCCGTTCGCGCCGGGACGGTTGTCGAACACCACCGGGCGGCCCAGCCCTTGCGCGAGTTGCTCGCCCCAGGTGCGCGCCACCACATCGAGGCCGGTGCCCGCGGCGAGCACCAGCGTGATGGTGATGGTTTTGGTGGGGTAGTCTTGCGCGAGTGTGGGCGTGCTGATGGCGGCGGCGAGCAGTGCGGGAATGAGCGAGGCGCGCATGATATTCAACGCTTGCCGATTTCATTAAGTGACGTTTGAATTCTGTCAGCCAGCCGCGCCCGCCAAGGTGCCGCGTCTTCAAAGCCGGGTCGCGCGCGGCATAGCACCTCGGTCTGGCGGAAAATTTCATCGTCGGAGAGCGACAGATCAAACGGTTCGCCGCAGGGCTGCGGCGTGTACCACGGGCTATCGACATAGAGCTCCATCGGATTGCCTTCGATATCGCGGATGTAAATCGACCACGCGTTGCCGTGACAGATTGGCGTGCCGTCGTTGCAGCCAGCGGAGGCAAGACGCGCCTGCGCGCGGCGCAAGTCACCGAGGGTGGCGCAGTGAAACGAAATCTGGTTGATCGCCGAGCCGCGTCCGCCGCCACGAAATGCACCCTTTTCGATTTTCCCCTCGGTGCGCCCCGAACACAGAATAAACTGATGATGCTCGGTGGGGTCCAGCGTCATGAACACAATATGCCGGTCGCCCGGCGGCGGCACATACCCGCGATCCGCCGCCACCATGCCCATCACCGTGGTGTAAAAATGCTCCATTGCGTTGATGTCAAAACAGTTGATGCCGAAGTGGCCGAAGCGGATGGGTTGCATGATGGGGTTGGGAGGGTGGATTGAGCGCTATCGTAGCGTGCGCTGTGCGCACGCTCTACCTAACGGATCGTACGCATAGCGCACGCTACATCGAGTTTTATGTAAGTATTTATTTTTAAAAGGGTATTTTATGTTTCCAGCGGCAGCTTGATCGCCTGCCCCGTCGCCACCGACCGCTCAATCGCAATCGTCGTTTCCAGATTCACGCGCGCTTGTTCCGGCGTGGTGTGCGAGATCGGCGCGCCGGTGACGAGATGATCGAGCCATGCGCGGGTTTCGTTGCCGAGTGAACCCCAGAAATTGCCCAGCGCCCAATCGCCCGCTGAGTTGCTGCCGAGGAACGCCATGTTGAGGCTGTGGCCCGGCACATACGGATGCGGCACGCCTTTTTCGGTGTAAAGCAGATGATCCTTGTGATCGTCGTCGATCAGCATGGTGCCTTCGGTGCCCAGGAGTTCCACGCGATCCGACTGGCCTTGGGTCGGGAAGTTTGCCGGCAGTGAATAGCTGATACCGAAGTTGAGCACCGCGCCGTCGGCGAAGGTGACGATGGCCCAGG
This sequence comes from uncultured Burkholderiales bacterium, assembly GCA_963924885.1. GTDB lineage: Bacteria > Pseudomonadota > Gammaproteobacteria > Burkholderiales > SG8-41 > UBA5216. The sequence continues at coordinate 3,901 of CAWUUY010000340.1, forward strand.
TGGCGTCATGGCAGTTGTAGCCCGCCTGCTTGAAAATGCCGTACTGGCCGCGCGCCACCACTTCCACCGGGCGGTTGCCTTCGAGAAACCAGCACATCAGATCGACGTAATAGGTGAGCACGTCGAGCACCGGCGTGGCGTGCGGATCGCGCTTCAGAATCTGAAAGGTTTGCGCGCGCGAGTTGTAGACGCGCGCGAGGCCGCCGATCACCGTTCCGAGGCGCCCATGCACCATCTGCTCCTTGGCACGCAGAAAACATTCCTTGTAGCGGCGGCTATAGCCGAAATACAGTTTGCCTTTGGTTTTGGCGAGCGTGTCGAGGATGTCATCGGCGGTTTGCAGCGTGAGGCCGATGGGCTTTTCGCACAGCACGGGTTTGCCGGCGAGCAGCGCGCGCTTGATTGGCTCGGCGTGTTCCTGCTCCGGCGTGGAGACGAACACCGCATCCACATCGGGGTGATCGATGGCGGCGTTGTTGTCGTTGGTGTGAAAGTGCGCGCCGGCTAATTTGGCGAGTGCCGCGGCCTTGGCGGGGTCAGTGTCCGACACCGCGAGAAATTTCACCGACGGGTGCATGCCCGCAAGACGTGCGCGCAGCGTGCCGATACGACCGGAGCCGATGACGGCTATACCCAATCCATTTTTACCCAAGATGCTGTCCTTTCAGTTGTGCGTCGGATGGGTGAAACCCATCACAGACACAGGTTGATTAACATGGTTTGTGATGGGTTGCGCTGCGCTCCACTCCACCCCACCCATCCTACGGTTGATTAGCCTGCAATCTTCAAGTGTTTGATCTCCGCCGTGCCGCCACTTCCACCATTGGCCTCATCGAGCATGGCAAATATCTCAGCGCATTCCTTCGCAATCGCATCCGCGATGTCGTTCAGCATTTTCACGCCCTTGGCGGCGGTGGCGTGTTCGGGTGCGCCGTACCAGCCGGTCTCGGCGATGGTTTTAATGTCGCGCAGCACCGGTTGATAGCTGCGCGTGCGGCGCAGTTTGTCCCACTTGCGGCCATGCGAGTGGTCGGACGAATAATCGATACGGTCCAGATGCACGAGGTCGGGCTGATACGCCAGCACGGCGAGCGCTTCGATTTCGCCGCCGTGGGTGAGTCCGCCGCAGTCGTGGCCGTAGAGTTCTGCGGCGACATAACAAGCCTGCACCACGATCACGCTCATGCCGACATCGCGATGCAGTTTTTCAGAGGCGATGGCGAGCGACGGAATATTGCCTTCGTGCCAGTTGAGGATCATCAGGCGTTTGGCGCCGTGCTGCGCGGTGGATGCGCCGGTTTCCACCACCACGGCCTGATAAGTTTCTGGCGACAGCGTGAGCGTGCCCTCGAACGGCATGTGCATCGGCGTCACGCCCAGCGGGCCGCCCGGCAGTACCAGGCCGTCCATGCGCTCGGCCACCGCGTGGCTGATCACATTGGCGGAGTAGATGTCGGTGCCTGTGGGTAGGTGCGGGCCGTGCTGCTCAACACTGCCCGCGGGCAGAATCACCAGCGGGTTTTTCTTCAACTGCGCAGCGATTTCGGGCTGCGTCAGATCGATAAAGTAGCGGGTGGGTAGCATCGTAGTCTCCAACTCAGGCTCCAGTTTTTTTGCGGGTTTCAGCCATGATATCCGCGATTTTCACGGCGCGCCCCTGTTGCTCGACCGAGCGCAGCGCGGCATACACCATCGCCACCGCCACGTTGCCGTTGTGTGCGGTGAGTTCGCCGGGTTTGCCGCTCACGCAACTGTCGGCAAACATCTCCAGCTCTGCGCGGAACATATCGCTCTCGGGGATTTTGATTTCCTGGCGCTTGGCCCAGCCATCCTTGCCACGCTGGATGTAGAGCACCGAAGCGTTGTGCAAAAGGTGCGGGGTATCCCAAGTGCCGAAATCGATTTCGTAGTGCATTAGGCCTTTAGCACCGAATACGCGCACGCTGAAGATGCCGGGCGACGTCCAACTGGAGCCAACATACCCCAGCTTGCCATCGGCGAAGCGGATCGTGCTCATCGACTGATCGTCCACCTCCGCGCCCACCGGCGAGAGCTTCGACGACATTGACGACACCTCGGTGACCGCGCCGCCAAGCATGTGCAGCACGTCAAACTGGTGGATGCACAATTGCGAGAGGTTGCCGCCGGGGGCGCGGTCTTTGTACCAGCGCCAGGTGTTGGGCGTGAGTTCCAGCGCGCGCTCATTGGAAAAATTCGCTTCCATGAAAGCCACGCGACCGAGTTCGCCGCGGTCGATGTGTTCCTTGATGATGCGAATGCCCGCCATCAGCCGCGCGCTGTGGCCGACGGTGACAGTAACGTTGTATTTGCTTTGCAGTGCCTCGATTTTCAGGCCGTCTTCGAGCGTTTGCGCGATGGGCTTTTCTGTATAGACATGCTTGCCGGCTTTGGCGACCATTTCCGCCATCGGCAAATGCTGTTCGTTCGGCACGGTGAGAATCACGCCCTTGATGTCGGGGTTCGACAACATGGTTTGCATGTCCAGTACGCCCGGCACGCCGAGTTCTTTTTGAAAATCATCGCGCTTATCCTGCGAGCGGCTGAAGCCTGCGATGATTTGCAGCTTGTCGGATTTTCCGGAAACGGCACGGGTCAACACCTTTGCCCAGCGGCCAAGACCGACGATGCCCATTTTGACGGGGCTGCTCATGTAGAACTCCTTGTGGCTTTGATTGAAACGGGGGGTGAATTAGATCACGTTTCACGTGGCATGTCGTAGACCTCCAAGCTGCGATTGCGTAGAATAGGCGTGTCATTGGGGAGTAGTCGCCCTGCACGGTTTGCAGGGGCTTGCGTCAACATACTTGGCCTTCACCTTCGTGCCATGGTGCAAGCGGTTTCCTGAACTTGGCAAGACCTTTGACCATATCGCCTCCACATTGGCTGGAGTGGCGCTGTGGTCATTTGTCTTACGGTGTCTCCGGCCAAGAGATTTTAATTGGAAGCTTTCCTCTTCTCGAACGTCGTCGTCGCCCTGGCCGAAATCGGCGACAAAACCCAACTGCTCGCTTTCATCCTCGCGGCCAAATACCGCAAGCCGCTGCCGATTGTTCTCGGCATACTGGTGGCGACCTTGGCGAATCACGCATTGGCGGCAGCACTGGGCGCGTGGCTGCCCGCGCTGATGAAGCCGGAAATCCTGCGCTGGATACTCGGCGCGTCCTTTATCGGCATGGCGATCTGGACATTGATTCCCGATAAATTTGACGAAAAAGACGCCAAGCTCGCGCGCATGGGAGTTTTCGGCGCGACGCTGCTGGCGTTTTTTATTGCCGAGATGGGTGACAAAACCCAGGTGGCGACGGTGGCGCTGGCGGCGCAATATCACGTGTTTTTCGACGTGCTGGCCGGCACCACGCTCGGCATGATGATGGCCAATGTGCCGGCGGTGCTGCTGGGCGAGCGCATTGCGCACCGCATGCCAGTGCGTCTGGTTCATACTATCGCCGCGGTGATATTCGCGTTGCTGGGTATTGCCACCTTGCTGGGTCTGGGGGCGCGCATCGGCTTTTGATGTAACGCCACGGAGAAAGAACAATACACAGTCACGATTTATCCGAATGGAGGCACCACCACGAGTTCGACTCCGGCAATCGCGCGGCCGAGCGCGGCACGCGCATCGTCATGTGGATCACCATTGCGATGATGGTGATCGAAATCACCGCGGGCTGGTGGTTTAACTCGATGGCGCTGCTGGCCGACGGCTGGCACATGAGCTCGCACGCCGTGGCCATGGGCTTGAGTGTGTTTGCCTATGCGGCGGCGCGGCGTTACGCGCGTGATCCGCGCTTCGCGTTCGGCACCTGGAAAATCGAAGTGCTGGGCGTGGCGCTGCTGATGGTGGCGGGGTCGGTCGAGTCGTTGGTTTCGCCGCAGCCGATTCATTATCAGGAGGCGATGATCGTGGCGGTGGCGGGGCTTGCAGTCAGCATTCTGTGCGCGATGATACTGGGCGGCGTTCGTGGCCATGCGCACGAGCACGATGGCGATCATCACGGCCATGGCCACGATCACGCCCACGATCTGAATCTGAAGGCTGCATATCTGCACGTGGTGGCCGATGCCGCCACCTCGGTGCTGGCGATCGTGGCGCTGGCCGGCCGGCTGGCTGTATGGCTGGCAGTGGCTAGATCCAGTGATGGGCATCGTGGGCGCCGTATTGATCGTAGTGTGGGCAAAGAACCTGATCCGCGTGACCGGCAAGGTATTGCTCGACCGCGAGATGGATGAACCCGTGGTGCAGCAAATCCGCGAGGCCGTCGAAACCGGGCCGCAGGCAGGCGACACCAGCGTCACCGACATCCACGTGTGGCGCGTGGGCAAGCGCGCGTATGCCTGCGCGCTCACGCTGGTGACGCACGACGACACCTTGACCGCCAACCGAGTGCGCGCGCAACTGGCGGCGCATGAGGAGATTGTTCAAGCGACGATCGAGATTAATGTGTATGCGGACAAAACGCCGGCGGGCTAATCCGCGTTTTGTAATCGTAGCGTGCGCCATGCGCACGAAAATCGTAAGTGAGCATACGCCAAAGGCCGGGCATCAACGCCGTCGTTGTTTGCGCAAGGGGATGGACGTGCGCATGGCGCACGCTACGGGGGACGTGCCCCGATTGCCTAACGTCACGGCATGCCCGATACTGCTGAAAAATCCCTCTATCAGGAGCAAGCATGCAGAAGTTCATCGGCTGTATCGTCGGCGCAATAGCATGCGTATCCGCCAGTCCCGCAGCGGCGGCGCAGGCGGCGTATCCCGAAAAGCCGATACGCCTGATCGTGCCGTTCCCGCCTGGCGGCGGCACCGACATACTCACGCGCATGGTGGCGAATAAGCTGACGGAATCGCAGGGCTGGCAGTTTGTCATCGACAACCGGGCCGGCGCGGGCGGCAATATTGGTCTTGATCTCGCGGCGAAAGCCGCGCCTGACGGTTACACCATGGTGATGGGGCAGACCAGCAATCTTGCGGTCAATCCGAATCTCTACGCGAAGTTGCCGTATGACTCGGTCAGGGATTTCACGCCGGTGACGCTGGTATCTTCGATGCCGATTGCGCTGATGGTGTGGGCCAAGTCGCCCTATCTCAAACTGAGCGATCTGCTCGATGCCGCCAAAAGTAAACCGGATACGCTGACGCGCGCCTCCACCGGCAACGGCACCATCGGCCACCTCAGCGGAGAACTTCTGGAGCGCGCCGCCGGTGTGCGCTTCATCCATGTGCCGTATAAAGGCGCGGCGCAGGCGTTTCCTGATCTGCTCGGCGGGCGCGTGGCGGTGTTTTTTTCGTCGGTGGAAACCGCATTGCCGCAGATACAAGGCGGCACCATACGCGCGTTGGCGGTGACCTCGACCAAGCGCGTGCCGGCGCTGAAAAATGTGCCGACCGTTGCGGAGTCCGGCTACAAGGGGGTTGGAGCGAGCACCTGGTT
>CAWUUY010000341.1:0-5176 GCA_963924885.1 uncultured Burkholderiales bacterium
CCGGTGCGCCCGCACTGGGGAAGCCGCCCCACGCGGCTTCGGGCATCACCCACGTGGCGTGCGCAACGGCGTAGCGCAGATCGCACGCCAGGCATAACTCCGACACGCCCGCCACTACTTTGCCGTTGATGGCGGCGATCACGATCTGCGGCAGCGCTTCGATGGCGTCGAACACGGCATTGGCGCGCAGCACCAGATTCACGATCTCGTCCTTCGTGTAGCTCGCGCGGATCGCCGGATTGAGAATGCCATGGAAAAAATCTCTGCGCCCGCGCCGGTCATGACCAGCACGTTGATATCGGTATCATCGCGCAAGGCGTCGGCTATCGCGCCCAGCCGCGTGAGCACGTCGGGACTCAGGCGATTCATGTCTGCGAGCCGGTCGATGATGACGGTGCAGAGGCCGCCGTCGCGCACCTGCGTCAAACCTTCGGGGAAGTTTTCAACGGTCATGGTCGGCGTCGCGACTTATTCCGCCTTCGCTCCCGAAGCCTTGACCACCTCAGCCCACCTTTTGATGTCTTCGCGTAAAAAGGCGGCTGTTTCCGCCGCTGTCTTGACGGCGGATTCCGCGCCCAGCGCCGACAGCCGCTTGGCAACCTCGGTCGATTTGAAGTGCGCAGCGAGTTCGGTGTAGAGCCGCGTTGCGATGGGCTCGGCGATGCCTGCCGGCGAGAACACGCCGTACCAGGAGGTGACGTCGTAGCCGGGCAGGCCGGTTTCGCCGACGGTGGGCACTTCCGGCAGCAACGCCGAACGTTGCGCGCTGGTGACCGCAAGCGCGCGCAGCCGCCCCGCCTTGACCATCGGCAGCGCGGCAGGAAATCCCATCGAGGCGATTTGCACGTGGCCCGCCACCAGGTCGCTCACAATTTGCCCGGTGCCCTTGTACGAAATCAGCACGATCTTCACGCCCGCTTGGCTGTTGAGGAGCTCCATCGCCAGATGATTGGGCGAGGCGTGCGTGCCGCCGTAGTTGAGTTGCCCAGGGCGCGCCTTCGCCAGCGCGATGAGTTCGCGGATCGATTTCGCCGGCAGCGATGGATGCACAATAATCATGCTCGGAAACACCGCGAGGTTGACCACCGGCGCGAGATCGCGCGCAAAATCGTAGTTGAGCTTGCTGAACAGACTCATGCTGATCGCCTGCGGCACGCCGCCGATCAGCAGGGTGTAGCCGTCCGGCTCCGCGCGCGCGACGAACTCCGCGCCGATGTTGCCGCCGCCACCGACGCGGTTCTCCACCACCACCGGCTGGCCAAAACGCTCGTTGAGCCGTTGCGCGGTCATACGGCCGAGGATGTCGGTGGCGCCGCCCGGTGGGAAGGTGACGATCACGCGGATGGTGCGGTTGGGGTAGGTTTGCGCATGCACGGCCTGTGCCGCGAACAGCGCCATACCCATCACAAGAGCGAATCGAATCATGACAGCCCCCTCCGTATTGAGCAGATTATAGCGGTGGCGCTCGGCCGCCGCTCACACGCTCAATGCCGGCGAGGTCGCGCCACGATTGCACGTCGATGAACCCCGCCTGCAATAGCAGTTCACGGCAACGCGCCGCCTGATCGTAACCATGCTCGAACAACAACCAGCCGCCGGGCACGAGGTGCGCGCGCGCGCCAGCTACGATGCGCTGAATGTCGTCGAGGCCATCGGCGCCCGCCGTCAGCGCGGATGCCGGCTCGAAACGCAGATCACCTTGACCGAGATGCGCGTCGCCCTCGGCCACGTACGGCGGGTTGGAAACAATCACATCGAAGCGTTGCGCCCGCACGGCGGCATACCAATCGCTGCCATGAAAAATCACATTGGGCGCTTGCAACCGCGCTGCGTTTTCACGCGCGACCGCCAGCGCCGGTGTGGATTGGTCGAGCGCCGTCACCTGCGCTTGCGGGCGGGCAAGTGCGATGCTGATGGCAATGCAGCCGCTGCCGGTGCCCAGATCGAGCAGGTGTCGCGGCGCGGCGGGCGGCAACCGCGCCAGCGCCAGCTCGACCAGCAGTTCCGTTTCCGGGCGCGGGATCAGCACGGCCGGTGTCACTTTGAAAATCTGTTCATAAAACGCGCGCTCACCTACCAGGTAGGCCACCGGCTCTCCCGCCGCGCGGCGTGCGGCGAGTGCGCGAAAGCGCGCTTCGTGCGCCGCGCTGACAATTTCATGGTTGTGCGCGACGAGATACAGGTCATCGACGCCCAGCACCGCGCGCAGTAGCACGCGCGCGTCCACGGCGTCTAGGTTCGCTCGGATGCCCGCTTGCAGCAACGCTGCGATAGATATCATAACTATTTGTTTTTAATAACTATTTATTCGACAACAGTATCGCCACGCCACCCACCATCAGCGCAACACCGACCAGCAGACGCGCGCTCAAGCGTTCTTCACGCAGGATAACGGCGTTCAACAGCAGTGTGAACAGCGGATAGCTGGAGGCGATCGGCGACACGACATTGACCGTGCCGTGTTCGAGCGCGGTGTAGAGCGCGAGTACGGCGGCGCTGTTGAACAGCCCCGTCAACGCAAACCAGAGGATGCCGCGCCGCGTGTACGCGCGTGACGCCGCACGGCGGCTGAACGCCGCGATGATCCAGATCACCGCCGCCGACACGGTGTACCCCAGCAGCACCGCCGCAAATGGATTGGGCCACCACAACAACCCGAACTTGGCGATAACCTGCGCCAGCGCGCGCAGCGCCGCCGCCAGCCACGCTACCCAGGAGGTCAATACCGCGCCGTTCGGTACGTCTGTAGGCGCCCCTGCACTGGCGTGCGCCCCGCTGTGCCACACCAACACGATGGAGCCCGCCACAATCGCTAGTGTCGCGGCGATTTGTGTCAAGCCCAGCGATTCACCGAGAAATAGCATCGCGCCCAGCACGGCGAACAAGGGCGCGGTGCTGCCGATGGCACCCGCGACGGTAGGCCCCATGCGGCGATTGGCTTCATACGCGAGCAGGGTCACGGCCACGGGAAAGAAAAGTCCCAGCGCGAGAAATACGCTTGCGCCTTGCGTATGCCAGGCGTCGAGGCCCTCAAAGCCGCCCAGCGCGCACAGCAGCCACAACAACACCGCCGCCGACGGCACGCTGATTTTTGCGCCCGCCAGCGCATCCATGTAGCGCAGCCCGAACTGCGTGGTGACCAGGGCGGCGGCGAATAAAGCCGCGGCGAACATCGCGTAAGCGGCGGCCACGATTACACGGCGGCGCGGCCGGCGTGCTTACGCCGGGGCCATCTCTTCGGCAAGCTGCGCCAGTTGCCCGGCCTGATGCTCGGCGGCCAGCGCACCGGTGACTTCATCAAGATCGCCCTCCACGATCTGCGCGAGCTTGTAGAGCGTGAGGTTGATACGATGGTCGGTCAATCGCCCCTGCGGAAAATTATAGGTGCGGATGCGCTCGGAGCGGTCGCCGCTGCCCACCAGCGATTTGCGTTCGGCAGCGATTTTTGAATTCTGTTCGCGCACTTGTTTGTCTTTGATGCGCGCGGCGAGCACCGACATTGCCTGCGCGCGGTTTTTGTGCTGCGAGCGGTCTTCTTGGCACTCGACCACGGTACCGGTGGGCACATGGGTAATGCGGATCGCGGAATCGGTTTTGTTGATGTGCTGCCCGCCCGCGCCGGACGCGCGAAAGGTGTCAATTTTTAAATCCGCCGGGTTCAACACCACATCGCTCACGTCCGCGACTTCCGCCAGAATCGCCACGGTGCAGGCGGAGGTATGCACGCGCCCCTGCGTTTCGGTGACGGGCACGCGCTGCACGCGATGCGCGCCGGACTCGAATTTCAGTTTCGAGTACGCGCCGCGGCCAATGATTTTGGCGATCACTTCGCGATAACCGCCCAGATCGGACGAACTTTGCGACATGATTTCAACCTGCCAGCGGTTACGCTCCGCGTAACGGCAATACATGCGAAACAGCTCCCCCGCGAACAGCGCGGCTTCGTCACCGCCGGTGCCGGCGCGCACTTCGAGAAAAATATTGCACTCGTCGTTGGGATCTTTGGGCAACAGTTGTTTTTGCAAATCGAGTTCAAGCTGCTCCAGCTTGGCGCGAATCTCGGTTTTCTCGCTTTCCGCAAAATCGCGCATGGCGGGATCGGCGGCCATTTCCTCGGCGGCCTTGAGATCGCCGTCGCTTTTTTCATACTCGCGATACAACGCCACCACCGGCGCAATCTCCGCGCTCTCGCGCGTCAGTTTGCGGTAGTTGTCCATGTTGTCGGTGACGGTTTCCGAACTCAACGTGCGGTTGATTTCTTCAAGACGGCGCGATAACTGCGCGAGTTTGGCGGCGATGCTGGGTTTCATGGGGTTTTCTTATTCCTGCCGCGGAATCTGATACAGCCGCGTCAGCATGGCCGCAAGCGCCTTGCGCTCTTCTTCACTCGCGTGATTCAACGCGTGTGTCGGCGGGTGCAGCAGCTTGTTGGTCAGCGCCTGCGACAGCGCCTCGATCACGCGTTGCGGGTCTTCGCCGGTGTTGAGTTTGCGCAGCGCGCGATCAACTTCGTTGCGTCGCGCGCGCTCAGCGGTGTCGCGCAGCGCGCGGATGGTGGGCACCAGTTCGCGGCTGCCCAGCCAGTGCATGAATTCCGTCACCTGGTTTTCGATGATGACTTCGGCTTGTTCGACGGCGCTCTGACGCTGGGCCAGGCCCGCACTGGCGATCTTGCCCAGATCATCCACCGTATACAAAAACACGTCGTCGAGCTTGCCGACTTCGCCCTCGATATCGCGCGGCACTGCCAGATCAAACATCATCATCGGCCGGTGTTTGCGCGCCGATAGCGCGCTTTCAACGATGCCCTTGCCGATGATGGGCAGCGGACTCGCGGTGCAGCACACCACGATGTCGTGCAGCGCGAGTTGCGCCGGCACATCATTCAGCGAAATCACCCGCCCGAGAAACCGATCCGCCAGATGCTGCGCGCGCGCATCGGTGCGGTTGGCGAAGGTGAGGCGCTTGGGGTGATGCGCCGCAAAATGGGCCGCGCACAGCTCGACCATTTCGCCCGCGCCGATAAACAGGATCGCCTGCTCGCCGATGCTGGGGTAGATGCGCTCGGCCAGATGCACGGCTGCGGAGGCCATCGACACCGTGCTGGCGCCAATGTCGGTTTCGCTGCGCACCGTTTTGGCGACCGAAAACGTACGCTGAAACAGCTTGTTGAGCA
>CAWUUY010000342.1:0-5314 GCA_963924885.1 uncultured Burkholderiales bacterium
GGCGTCGTTGGAATCCAGGCCCGTGGCGATATGCTTGAGGATGGAAGCCTGCGACACCTTGGCGTTGGGGCCTTCGTCCCACACCTTGGGCAGCGCATCCAGCGCTTTTTTCGCGCGCCACCAAGTGTCGGCCACCACCGCGACGGTAGTTTCGTCCACGCGCAGCGCCTGCGGCTTGCCGGGCATAGCGGCGATTTTGGCTTGATCGAAGCTCTTTAACGTGCCGCCGAATACCGGGCAATCCATGATCGCCGCGTGCAGCATGCCGGGCAGCGTCACATCGACCGCGTATTTTTTGCTACCGTCGAGTTTGTCGGCGGTATCCAGACGCTTAACCGGCTTGCCGGCGATTTTCCACTGGCGCGGATCGCGCAGCTTGATCGCTTTCAGGTCCGGCGAGGGCAGCTTAGCCGCCGCGTCGGCGACTTTGCCGTAGCTGGTGCTGCGCGACGAGGCCTTGTGCGTGATGACACCTTTGTCCACGCTCAACTCAGACGCGGGCACTTTCCACTCGTTGGCCGCCGCCTGCACCAGCATGATTTTTGCGGCGGCGCCGGCGCGGCGCACGTAGTCGTGCGAGGTGCGGATGCCGCGGCTGCCGCCGGTGGACATGTCGCCCCACACGCGCTTGTTCGCGAGATTTTGGCCCGGCAAAACGTGCTCGGGGGTGACTTTGTTCCAGTCGCAATCGAGTTCTTCGGCCACCAGTTGCGCCAAGCCCGTCAGCGTGCCCTGCCCCATTTCCGAACGCGCGATGCGCACCACCACGGTGTCGTTGGCTTTGATCAGCACCCAGGCATTGATTTCCGTGGCGGGCGAATTGTCGTCGCCGCCCGTGGTGGCACAGCCCGTCAGGCTGAAGCCCAAAGCAAGACCGCCGCCGGTGGCCGCAGTCTTGACGATGAAGTCGCGGCGCGCGGGGTTGTCGATGGTGTCAACTATGTGAGTTTCGCCAGTCATATCATTGATCGTTGTCATGTATGTTCTCCGCTTTCTCAGACCACGGTGTATTCTTTGGACATCAATTCGGCGGCCGCCGCGCTGTTGCCCGCCGCCGTGTGGATGGCCGCGCGCACGCGCTGATAGGTGCCGCAGCGGCAGATGTTGGTCATCGCCGCGTCGATATCGGCGTTGGTCGGGCGCGGGTTTTTCGCCAGTAGCGCCACCGCCGTCATGATCTGCCCCGATTGGCAGTAGCCGCATTGCGGCACGTCATGCTGCAACCAGGCTTTTTGCACCGGGTGCGAGCTGTTGCGCGACAACCCTTCGATGGTGGTGATGCGGTCGCTCTCCTTCACAGCCGCCAGCGGCATCACGCACGAACGCACCACTTCGCCGTTAATATGCACAGCGCACGCGCCGCACTGCGCCACGCCGCAGCCGAACTTGGTGCCGGTCAGCCCCACTTGTTCGCGTATCACCCACAGCAGCGGCGTATCCGCTTCTGCCTGCACCTCATGTGTTCTGCCATTGATATTGAGTTTTGCCATGATTTTCCTCCTGCGGTTGGTTGAGTTTTAGTGCTGATAAGTCTGAATCTGCTGCGGATATTACGCTGCGTCCTTGCGGTTTAACAGTTCCACGCTTACGCCATCCGGCGCCTTGATAAACGCCAGTTGGGTGGTCGGATTAAAATCGGTGGGTTCCACGCTGAACTGCACGCCCTTGGCCTTGAGGCCGGCGCAAAACGCGGTGAAATCTCCCTTGACGCGCACGCCAAAATGATCGACGCCCCATTCCAAGCCCGGCTTACTGCCGGTGGTTTCGCCGGGGCGTTCGCCGCGCACGATCAGCATGCTGCCGCCGCCGATTTCCACATACACCTGCGGCGCGCCCTTGACCGTGCCGCTGCGCACGATGTCGGCTCCAAGTTTATCCACGTACCAGTTGGCGGTGGCCAGCGGGTCTTTGCTAATGAGATGCACGTGATCAAAGGTGATGTTGGGATTGGGCATGGGAAATTCCTCGTTGAACAATCGTTGGACGCTGCGTGGCGCACGATTCACCGCGAAATTGTAGCCGCACTTACCGTGACTGGTACCGCCACTCGTGATAAATATTTAACTATTTGTTTTTAAGCACTTTATTGTTATTGCTTTGCACCATTTTCATAGGCCGTGTGAGTCGCCTGCGCGCGCCGCCTGACGATTGCGGCGACGCCGCGCCCTGTGCTACGTTTGGGGTTCCCTTCCCGCCCTATCAACCACCATCCGGAACACGAGGTTTCAGCATGAATCACCCCGCAGAGCTCCCCGCGGCACAGACCGCCGCCCTCCCCCTGTCGCGTATCACCGTGCTCGATCTCACGCTCGCGCGCGCGGGCCCGACCTGCGTGCGGCATCTGGCCGACTGGGGCGCGAACATTATCCGCATCGAACCGCCCGACACCGGCGGCGAGGATGTCTCCGGCAAGCGTGACGGTTTTGATTTTCAGAATCTGCATCGCAATAAAAAGTTTTTAAAACTGAATTTGAAAACCCCCGAAGGCCACGCCGCGTTCATGAAGCTCGCGGAAAAGGCCGACGTGGTGATCGAGAACATGCGCGCCGAAGTCAAGCACCGCTTGAAAGTCTCGTACGACGACGTGAAAAAAGTGAACCCGCGTATCGTCTACGGCAGCATCAGCGGCTTTGGCCAAACCGGCCCCTACGGCAAACGCGCCGGCGTGGATCAGATCGTGCAGGGCATGGGCGGCTTGATGAGCGTCACCGGCCTGCCGGGACAAGGCCCCGTGCGCGTGGGCGTGGCGATTGCGGATTTGACCGCGGGCAATCTGCTGGCACTGGGCGTGATGACGGCGCTGTTCGACCGCGAGAAAACGGGCGTCGGTCGCTGGGTGCATACCAGCCTGCTGGAATCGATTATTTTCATGCTCGACTTTCAGGCCACGCGGTATCTGGTCGAAGGCGAAGTCGCGGGTCAGGCCGGCAACGATCACCCCACCAGCGTGCCCACCGGCGTGTTCCCGGCAAGCGATGGCCTGTTCAACATCGCGGCCTCGTCGGCGCGCGTGTTCGCGCGATTCTGCGACGCGCTCGGCAAGCCCCAATGGAAAGACAAACCCGATTGGGAGAATCAGCAAAAGCGCAGCAAAGACCGCGTCGCCATCAACGCAGCGATCTCCGAAGTCACCAAACACAAACCCACCGCGCATTGGGTAGACGTGATGGAAGCGGCCGGCGTCCCCTGCGGCCCGATTAATACCATCGACAAAGTCTTTGCCGATCCGCAGGTGCAGCACGTGGGCATTGCGCAGGAAGTGACCAGCGAAAAACTCGGCAAACTCAATCTGCTCGGCTCCGCGATCAACATGGTAGGCACAAGCAAAAAAATCCGCCGTGCGACGCAGGATCTGGGCAAGGACAGCGATGAGATACTGGCTTCGGTGGGCTATACGAAAGAGCAGCTTGCGGATTTGCGCGCGAAGGGTGTGATCTAAAGGTAGCGCATTGCGTTTCCAGCAAACTTTATAGAAAACGCGTCGTTCCCGAGTAGGCGGGAACCCATAATACAGTGCCATTTGAGACCCCATATGGATTCTCGCCTACGCGGGAATGACGAGGCTCATTTTTTACAAAAGGTTAATATGGATTCCACCCAAGCAGACAAGATTCTCGGCAGCAAAAGCGGTGCCATCGGCACGCTCACTTTCAACTACCCCGAAAAACACAACGCCATATCGCCAGAGATGGCACAGGCTGCCGCCGCTGTCATCAACGATTTCGCCATTGACCCGGCGATCCGCGTGGTGATCCTGCGCGGCGCCGGCACCAAGGCGTTTGTATCTGGCGGCGATATTTCCAAGTACGAAAAGAACCGCGCGACGCCGGAGCAGCTCGCCGTATACAACCAAATGTCGTCCGGCTTTCGCGATGCGCTGACCAACATCGCCAAGCCCACCATCGCGATGATCCGCGGCTGGTGCCTGGGCGGCGGGTTGGCGATTGCGCTGCGTTGCGATATGCGCATCTGCACCGAAGACGCGCAGTTCAGCGTGCCGGCGGCGCGGCTGGGCATTGGTTACGCGGCGGAGTCGCTGGGCCAGTTGATCGACCTCTGCGGTCCGTCGGTAGCGAAAGAAATCCTGTTCACCGCGCGCAAGTACTCGGCGCACGAAGCGCATCGCATCGGCCTGGTCAATCACGTGGTGCGGGCCGACATGATCGAAGCCTTTGTGAAACAATACACCGACACCATCGCCGACAATGCGCCACTGTCGATCGTCGCGGCCAAGCACGTCATCAATGAGTACGTGAAAGACGTCACCACGCGCGATCAGGCGCTGGCCGACAAAGCGGTGGCGGATTGTTTCGCCAGCGCAGATTACGTCGAAGGCCGCCGCGCATTCATGGAAAAGCGCAAGCCGGTGTGGACAGGCAAGTAACCCAAGTAAGTAACATAAGTATCTGTTTTTAAAAAGTTTTTATTATAAGGCCACGCAACCCCGCGTGGCCTTGTTGTTTGCAGAGGCGCCCTTGTCCAAGATATCCAACCCGCACTACGCCGACCTGTGCCGCACCTGGCAGTGCCTGTACCACTACAGTCACGCCGCTTCCATCATCGGCTGGGATCGTAACGCCATGATGCCGCCCAAGGGCAACGAAGCGCGCGCCGCCGCCGAGGCCGAGTTGCAGGCGCTGATGCACCGCGTGCGCACCGATCCCAAACTGGCGGATAAACTGCGCGCAGCGGAAGCCGAGTCATTGAGCGACACCGAGCGCGCCAACCTGCGCGAGATGCGGCGCGACTGGCGCGACGCCAATGCACTGCCCGAAGCACTGGTGCAGGCCAAGTCGCTCGCAGGGGCCAAGTGCGAACACGCGTGGCGCGCGCAACGCGCCACTAACAACTGGAAGGGCTTTCTGGAAAATTTCCGCGAAGTGGTGCGCCTGTCGCGCGAAGAAGCGACGTTGCTCGCCGACGACAGCGGCCTCACGCGCTACGACGCGCTGATGGATCGTTATGAACCGGGGGTGCTCGCCGCCGACATCGACCGCATTTTCGGCGAGGTTAAACAATGGCTGCCGCAACTGATCGCGCGCGTGCAGGAGAAGCAGCGCAGTGAGCCGCTGACAGCGCCTGTCGGCCCGTTTTCTGCCCAGCAGTCCGCTGACAAGGGCGCTGGCCTATACGCGGGAGCGTCGTGAAGGGCTTGAGGTGTATCTGAATGATCCGGATGTGCCGATCGACACGAACCATCTGGAACGCGCGTTACGCGTCATTCCCATGGGTCGTAAAAATTGGATGTTCACATGGACTGAACTGGGTGCCAAGCATGTGGGGATCGTGCAAAGTCTGCTGGTGACCTGTCGGC
>CAWUUY010000343.1:0-4926 GCA_963924885.1 uncultured Burkholderiales bacterium
GATAATCGTTATGCGCTTGGCGGAGGCCAGTAGCAAGGGGTCACGCAGCGCGTCCCAAGCGTGCAGCACGCGCACGCTGGCCGCGAGTTGCGACACATCAAACGGATGCGCGCGTGGCGCCACGCCGGTGGCGACGATCGCAAAATCGGGCGCATGGGCGCGGATCGCTTCCACGGTGGCGGTTATCGATGTGCGTATCGGCACTCTCAGCTCGCGCAGCATGGCGAGGCGATAACCCAGTATCGGTTCGACTTCGAGTTTGTCGGGTGCTGCCATCGCCAGCGGCATTTGCCCGCCAGCTTGCGCGGCTTTTTCCCACACTTCCACGTGATGCCCGCGCGCCGCCGCCACGCGCGCGGCCTCCAGCCCGGTGACGCCCGCGCCGATCACCAGCACGCGCCGTGGTGTTTTGGTTTTGCGTTCGGGGAATAACTGCGGCTCGGCATGTTCCAGCGCCTCGAACTCGGTGCCGATCACCGGGTTATGCACACACGCGACATCTTTTTCCAGCGTAAGACGTTCAAAGCACACGTTGCACGCGATGCATTGGCGTATCGGCGCTTGCACTTCGCCAAACGCCTTGGCGCACCAGTGCGCGTCGGCATACAGCGCGCGGCCCACGGAAATAAAATCCGCGCAGCCGTCGGCCAGCAATTTCTCTGCGTCTTCGGGCGCGACCACACGCCCCGCCACCAGCACAGGGATCGTCACCGCGTCCTTGATCGACTTTGCGTATGGCCCCAGGCAACCGCGCGCGAACGACGGCGGCTGGATGCAGTATTTCGACAACTGCGGGCTTTCGTTGCTGCCGCCCGATAAATCGAGTGCCACAACCCCTTGTTTTTGAAGCATTTTCGACAACTCTATAATATCGGCTTCGCTGTAGCCACCCTCGGCAAACTCAGTCACTGAGAGCCGCACGATCAACGGAAAATCCGGCAGCGCCTGCTTTACGCGATCGAGTGTCTCGAACAAAAAGCGCGCGCGGTTTTCAAACGAGCCGCCGTACTGATCGGTGCGGTGATTTAAACGCGGGGTAAAAAACTGCTGAAACAAATAGCCGTTGCCCGCATGAATCTCCACGCCGTCGTAGCCCGCATAAAACAAGCGCCGCGATGCCGCGACAAATTGTTTTTGTATCTCAGTGATTTCCGGCACGGCTAACGGACGCACATCGTCGCCAGTGTTGGGGTTTTTCCATGGCGATGGCCCCACCGGCTCCATATTCAGCACATGCCGGCGCAGCAGCGCCCCGCGATGGTTGAGTTGCGCACACACCAGCGCGCCATGCGCATGTATCGCATCCACCAAGCTCGCCAGCCCCGGAATAAAGCGGTCGTGATACACGCACAGTGAATTGTGATGCGGCCGCGCGAACTCGGTGACCACCATCGCCTCGGTCATAATCATGCCCACGCTGCCGCGCGCGCGCTCGGCGTAATACGCACGATCCCGCTCCGTCGAAAGCCCGTCGGTAGTACTGTAATTGGTGCCCATCGGCGCCATCACCACGCGGTTGCGCAGCTTGAGTGGGCCGATCTGGCCAGGTTGGGAAAGTCGCATTAAGGGCTTTTTTAACCACAGATAAACATAGATACACACAGATGAAAACCGCTTTTGTAGTTATCCGATTTTATCTGTGTTCATCTGCGTTCATCCGTGGTTCATATTGTTCTTGCACTTAGTCCGCGCGTGCGCCCGATGTTTTCGCCACCTTGCCCCAGCGCACCAGTTCGTCGCGCAGAAAATCCGCGAATTCCTGCGGCGAGGATTTGGAGAACGGCTCGACGCCCACGGACGCCATCCGGTCTTTCACGTCCGGCGCGCCGACGGTTTTGAGCAACGCGCCGTGCAGCCGCGACACTATCGGCGCAGGTGTTTTCGCGGGCGTCACGATGGCGAACCAGTTCACCGCCAGCAAGCCCGGCAAACCCTGCTCGCCCGTGGTCGGCAAGTCCGGCATCAGCGAAATGCGCTTTTCGGCGGTGAGCGCCACGCCTTTTAATTTGCCGCTTTTCATCGGCGCATGGATCGCCGGAAAATCCATGATGATGCCCTGCACGTGCCCGCCTATCAGATCGGTCACCGCCGGCCCCGCGCCCTTGAACGGCACGTGTTGCAGGTTGATATTGGCCATGCCCTTGAACAACTCTATCGCCAGATGCGGCAGACCTCCATTGCCGGAGGACGCGAAATCGAGTTTGCCCGGATGCATCTTCGCCAGCCCAATCAGCGATTTCAAATCCTTCACCGGCAGCGCGGGATGCACGGCCACCGCTTCCGGCGTCATCGCGATGGTGGTCACCGGCGCGAAATCACGCGCGGTGTCGTACGCGAGTTTTGAATACGTGTGCGGGCTGATCACCAGCGAACTGGTGCTGCCGAGAAACAGCGTGTAGCCGTCGGGCGCGGACTTGGCGACAAAATCCGCGGCGATGGTGGCGTTCGCCCCCGCGCGGTTTTCCACCACCACCTGCTGGCCCAGCAGCTCACCCAGCTTGGGCGCGATAATGCGCGCCACAATGTCGTTCGAGCCGCCGGGCGGAAAACCGACGATCATGCGGATGGGTTTGCTGGGATACGCCTGCGCCCACGCGCCCGTGGCCGCCAACAGCAGCAAGCTCGCCACTGTCAGCCTGTTTCGACTGGTGTTCATCTGCATCCTCCCCCTGGAATTATGGTTTTGGTGGTAAATCCAGCCGCGCCACGATGCCCGCCAACTCACTTGATGCCGCCGGATAACGCTGCAACACCAGCGGGTCATGTCCCGGCACGATGTGCTGCATCGAATACGCAAGTTTTCTCAACGTGGCAAAGCCTTCGAGCATTTCACCCAGGTGATACACCAGCGGAAAGCAGCGATCCTGCTCAAAGTGTTCGTAGTAGTGGCTTGCGTCGGACGCCAGCACCACCCAGCCGCGCTGCGTATGCACCCGCACCGACTGCAGGCCCATGGTGTGCCCTCCAATGTGATGCACGCTAATGCCCGGCGCGACTTCACTTGCGTTACCCGCCGCGCCGTTGTGAAACACCACGCGATTTTGATACACCAGCCGGATCATCCCCGCCACATGGTCGATCTCATACGGGCGGCGAAAAATGTGATCGCGCATGTGATGCCCGGTCACGTACTGCATTTCCTTGTCCTGCAAATGAAACCGCGCATTGGGGAAATCGTAAAACGTGCCGACGTGATCGTTGTGCAAATGCGTGATGACTACATCCTTGATATCCGCGCCCTTGGCGCCGAGCAACGCAAGCCCTTCAACCGGCTTGCGCAACAGCACGCGCCCGTTGATCGCCATGGTGGCATCAAAGCCGGTATCCACCAGCACCGTGCGCTCGGCATTGCGTACCAGCCACACGTAGTAATCCATGGGCATCGGCCCGTCATGCGGATCGCCGCCGACAAAATGCGCTGCGCGCCGACCCGGCCGCTCGGCGTATTTAACACAATAGATTTCGTAAGTGGGGAGTGTCATGGAGCGTGGATCGTAGACGATCTTATGGGTGGTCGCAACAGCGCAGTGACCAGACTAAAATGCCGCATCATCATTTGAAACTACCGCCATGCAACATCCCGCCACCGCAGCGAACGAAAATGAGCGCGGCCACATACATATCGATTGGGATGTGCCCACCACCATGGATGACGGCCTGGTGCTGCGTGCCGATGTGTTCAGGCCCATCGGTGACGGGCGTTATCCGGTGCTATTGAGTTACGGCCCCTACGCCAAGGGACTGGCCTTTCAGGAGGGCTATCCGTCCGCGTGGAATCGCATGGTGGCCGAGCATCCTGATGTCGCTTACGGCTCCAGCAATCTCTATCCAAGCTGGGAAGTGGTTGACCCCGAAAAATGGGTGCCACACGGCTATGCCTGTGTGCGCGTGGATTCGCGCGGAGCGGGGCGCTCGCCGGGTTTTGTCGATCCGTTTTCGCCTCGCGAGACGCGGGATTTTTATGAATGCATTGAATGGGCCGGCGTGCAGCCGTGGTGCAGCGGCAAGGCGGGCCTGAATGGCGTTTCCTACTACGGCATCAATCAATGGCATTGTGGCCTCGCTCAAGCCGCCGCATCTGACCGCCATGTGCATCTGGAAAGGCGCCGCCGATTGGTACCGCGACATGACGCACCACGGCGGCATTCTCTCTACCTTTTGGGGCAACTGGTACGACATGCAGGTGAAAACCGTGCAGTATGGCCTGGGTGAGCGCGGCCCGCGCAGCAGCGCGAACGGCGCGCTGGTCTGCGGCGATGTCACGCTCAGTGACAAGGCACTGCAATCGCAGCGTTGCGAATTCGGCGACGACATCCTCGCGCACCCGCTCGATGACGATTACCACCGCGCGCGTTCGCCGAAGTGGGGAAACATCACCGTGCCGTTTTTGTCAGCGGCGAATTGGGGCGGGCAAGGCCTGCATCCGCGCGGCAATGTCGAAGGCTTCATGCGCGCCGCGTCCAAGGACAAATGGCTGGAAGCCCACGGCATCGAGCATTGGACCCATTTTTACACCGACTATGGGCGCGAATTGCAAAAGCGGTTTTTTGATTTTTACCTCAAGGGTGAGACTAACGGCTGGGATCAACAACCCAAGGTGCAATTGCAAGTGCGTCACATCGACAAATTCGTCGAGCGCCATGAAAACGAATGGCCCATCGCTCGCACGCAATGGACGAAGTTGTATCTGCATCCAGCGGATAACGCGCTGCGGCGCGAGGCCGCGGTCGCTGACACCGCGATCACCTACGACGCGATGGGCGAAGGCCTCACGTTCCTGTCCGCGCCACTCGAAGCCGAAACCGAAATCACCGGCCCCATAGCCGCACGACTGTTTGCATCATCCTCCACCCGCGACGCGGATTTCTTTTTAATCTTTCGCGTCTACACGCCCGACCTGCGCGAAGTCACCTTCATGGGCGCCAT
>CAWUUY010000344.1:0-5050 GCA_963924885.1 uncultured Burkholderiales bacterium
CGGATGTGCCGATCGACACGAACCATCTGGAACGCGCGTTACGCGTCATTCCCATGGGTCGTAAAAATTGGATGTTCACATGGACTGAACTGGGTGCCAAGCATGTGGGGATCGTGCAAAGTCTGCTGGTGACCTGTCGGCTGCACGACATAAACCCCTACGACTATTTCGTCGATGTGCTGCAGCGCGTCGGGCAACACCCTGCCTCCAACGTTGACCAATTAACGCCGCGCCGGTGGAAAGAACTCTTCGCCCACCAGACACTTCGTTCCGACTTATACGATCTGACCGCCCACCGCAATCACGCCGCTGGCTGACCGATTACTGCCGCCCGCCTTGCTCAACGGCCTGTGGTTGCTGCTCTCGACGCTGACGCTGCTTGAACATTATGATGTCGATCAACTCAAATAATATGCACAATTTGTCTTCCCAAACCGGCATGGACCATGAAAAGATGTGTAGATACCTATGCTTGAAGGGGCGAGGAAACCCAACGCATACATGACCGGTAATATCCAACACCGCGCAGTCAGCCTTTCTTCGGCAACCAGCCATATACCTTTGCGCACGCCCCGCCCATCAGCATGGCGCGCTCGCTGTCGTTCAGGCGGTCGGTCAAACGAAAGGGCGCCACACCCTGCTTATAGTTGACCAAGGCGTTGGTGCGGGTCCAGTCGGTGCCCCACAGGCAGCGCTCGAAGCCCCAGGCATCGAACACGCGGGCGAGCGGGTCCCAGAGGTCAGGGTACGGAAAAGGCTCCCGCGACATGGTGCAGACGCCGCTCACCTTGATCGCCGCATTCGGGCGGCGGGCAAGATCGATGACCTTGGGCAAATCGGCCCAGACGGTGGCTGGCGCCGGTTTTGTGCGGGGCTGATAGAACCCCAGATGGTCGATGACAAAGCGCGTTTGCGGATGTGCGTCGATCAGCTTGGCGCCCATGTCCAGGTTGTTGCCACATTGCAAATTGACCGGTAGATCGTGACGCGCCGCAGCGCGCAGAATGCGATCGATGCCTTCTGTATTGAGATCCGCCGCGGACTGCAGCGCTAACATGACACGCACGGCAACCGCCCCCAATACCTTTTTCCATTCGGAAATGATCTCATCCGCAGCCGGGTCATTCGGGTTCATGGGTTTGACGATGGCAAAGCGTTCCGGGTGGGCACGCTGCACTTCCTTCGCATAACTGTCGTCGTAGGCGTACAGCGAATTCGGCGAGACCATGATCGCGCCGTCCACACCGACGGCGTCCATCGCCGCAACCATTTCGTCGCCGGTGACGTGGTCGGGCCAATCCTTGGGCGGCCTGTTCCAGGGCCGCTGCGGTGTGTTGGCGGCATAGGCGTGGACCTGTGAATCAATGACTATCATGTGCAAGTTTCTCCGTCTGAAGTAGTTTCAGGGCATTCCAACAGGTTGCAACCGTCGTGTCCAGAACGCTGCTATACGCCTATGTGCTGTGCAACGACGCTGTCCGCCCGCATTCCGATGATCACTGCGGGGACCGCTGGCCGAGTATCGGACGCGGCTGGTAATAGCCTGCGCCGCTAATCCGCGCGTATGCCGCTCTTTTTAATCACGTCGGCCCACGTGACCGTTTCCCGCCGGATGCGCGCCGCCAGTTCCGCCGGCGTGCCGGGATCGGGCTCCAGTCCCTGGCGCGCCATCGCGGTTTGCACGTCCGCATAACGCAGCGCCTTGACCGTTTCGTGATGGATGCGCTGCGCGATGGCTTTGGGCGTCGCGCCCGGCAGCGTCATGCCGAACCACAGGCTCGCCTCGAATCCGGGATAACCCGACTCAGCAACGGTGGGAAGCTCCGGCATCAGCCGCGAGCGCTTGGCGCCGGTCGATGCCAGCGCGCGCAACCGCCCGGCCTGAATAAATGCAATCGTCGAGGCCACCGTGCCGACCATCACCTGCACCTCGCCGCCCAGCACCGCGACTGCGGCGGGTCCGCCACCTTTGTACGACACCTGCGTTAACTCGATGCCGGTGCGCAGCTTCAACAACTCCGCGCCCAGATGGATCGCGGTGCCCTGGCCCGCAGACGCGTAATTCAGCGCGCCGGGTTTTTGTTTCGCCAGCGCAATAAATTCCGCCAGCGTTTTGGCTGCTACGCCGGGATGCACCACCACCGCCTGCTCGCCCGCGCCCAGCACGGTGACCGGCTGCAAATCTTTTTCGACGCTGAACGGCATGCGATACAGACTGGGGTTCACCGTCAGCAAGGTGCTGGTCGAGGTCAGCACGGTGTAACCATCCGGGCTGGCGCGCGCGACAATCTCCGCGCCGAGATTGCCGCCAGCGCCCGACCGATTGTCGACCACCCACGTCTGACCCATGCTGTCCGTCAGCCTCGGCGCGAGGATGCGTGTGACCGCATCCAGTCCGCCGCCCGGCGCCGTGGCAACCACCACGCGAATCGGGCGAGTTGGATAATTCGCTTCCGCCTTTACAGCGGCAGCCGGCGCCGTCGTGGGCAGAAATACTGCGCCTATCAGTACCGCCCACATCCTCGTACTATCTGACAAGGCTCAGCGCTCCAGGCCGGTTGCGTCCGCCGGCACATCGTAGAAAGCCAGCGTCATTGCCACGCTGGTGTAAAAGCCCATCAACGCAATCACATCGGTGATGCCGACGTGACCCAAGGCTTCCAGCGCGCGCTCATACAAACCCTTCGACACCCAGCGCGAATTAACCAGACAAATCGCCATCTCGTAGATAAGCTGCTCGCGCTTATCGTCGAACGACGCCGGCAGCCCGGAGAGGATCGCCTCCACCTTATCAGCGGGCAGGCCCGCCGCCTTGGCTGCGCGCTCATGCGCGTTGGTGGCATAGGCCGTATGAAAATGGCTGTTGACGATACACACGGCGATTTCGCGCTCGCGCTCGGTGAGCGAATACCCTTTGCGAAAATGCCCGCCGAAGGGCCCCATCACCTTCGCCAGCTTCGCGTTATGCACATAAATTTTCGCCGGCCCGGGCAGCTTGCCGCGCGACTCCATCAGCACTTGATAGCCCTCCTGCTGCTCCGGCGTCATCTGGTCGTAGGGTATCTCGGCATAACGCCCGTATGTCGGCTTCTCATCCATGGTTGGTCTCCTGTGTGTGGATTGCTTGGATAAATCCCATGCTACACCCGCCCGCTGTCCATCAATATCGTTTGCCCAGTCACGCTATCGCTGCGGCAAAATGTAATCAACTGCTCCGCCACATCGTCTTTACTCACCGTGCGCTTGAGCAACGTGCGCTGCGCCGCGCCCGCCGCGTATTTGGGCGACCAGTTGGTGCTCATGCGCGTGCCGTCCATGAAGCCCGGCGCGATGGAGTTCACCGTCACCTCGGGCGCGAGGCCCACCGCCATGCACTTGGTGAGATGGATCATGCCGGCTTTGGATACCGCGTACGCGATGCTGCTGCCGCGCGGTACGATGCCCGCGCCCGACGAGATATTGATAATGCGCCCCTGACCTTGCGCCTTCATCACCGGCGCCACCGCCTTGATGCAATTGAACGCGCCGGTGAGATTGGTATTGAGAATGTGATTCCACAGCTCATACGTGAGGCCATCCAGATCAGCAAACGCCACCTCTTTATTGAAGGCCGCATCGTTCACCAGGATGTCAATGCGCCCGAACGCCGCCTGGGTTTGCTCGACCATGCGCGCCACCGCCGCCGGGTCGGCGACATCGGCGCGCACCGCGATCGCGCGCACGCCGAGCGTCTTGATGTCCGCAACCACGCTGTTCGCGGCGGCCTCGGATTCGGCGTAGTTCACCACCACGTCAACACCGTTTAACGCCAGCGCGCGGCAAATGCGCTGGCCCAGCCCGCCGCTGCCGCCGGTAACGATGGCCGCACAACCCTTGAGTTCCATGATGTTAGTCCTTGTTGTCGGATGAAAATGTCGGAACAATCTCGCGCGCAAAACGGCGCAGGCTATCGCGCGATGCGCCGCCCATGCTCGCCAGCACATACCGCACACCCACCGCGCGTAAGGCTTCGATCTTGCGCGCGATGTCGTCCGGGTTGCCATACAGCGCCGCCGCCTCGTTACCGGTGGCCGAATCCGCGTACGCCAGCACATGTGAGCCGCCGCTTTGGCCCGGTGCGCGCGCCACGTCAATAATGCGCTGACGCTGACGCGCGTTGCGTTCCAGCGCGGTTTGTTTATCCGCGGCATCACGCGCCACATACACGTCACGCGCCAGCGCCACGCTCATCGGATCAAACACGCGGCCACGCGCTTCGACTTCGCTCTTGTAGAGCGCGATGCGCTCGCCGATCACCTCCGGCAGCGCATATTGATCGAGCAGCAGATTGCAGCCACGCTCGGCAACGCGGCGTATGGATGCGGCACTGCCCGCCGCCATCCACAACGGTGGATGCGGCTTTTGCGCGCTGGGCGGCTCGACGATGATATCGTCGAAATGCCAGTAGCGGCCATGATGCGAAAAACGCTCGGTTTTTTTCCAAGCCTGAATCATCACATCCAGCGTTTCGTCGAAACGCGCTTCCGCCTCCGACGGCGGCACGCAAAACCCGGTGTACTCGGTATGGCGATAACCTTTGCCGATGCCCAAATCCAGCCGCCCATCCGACAGCAAATCCAGCGTGGCGGCCTGCTCGGCCAGCAGCACCGGGTTGTGCCACGGCAACACCATCACCGCCGTGCCGACGCGTATGCGCTCGGTGCGCGCCGCCAGCCAGGTCAGCAGATTCAACGTCGCGGACAATTGCGTCCAGCCGGTGAAGTGATGCTCCACCATGAAGGTGCTGTGATAACCCAGCGCATCGGCCTCGATGTTGTAGTCGATGCAGTCCTTGAAGCCCTGCCCCACCGCGCCGCCGTTGGCCGAGATGGCTTGCGCGCCGCCAAAGAGGCCGAAGATCATGCGATCACCCCTGAAAAATACCGGCATGCGCGCCGATGCTGCCGCTGACGGCCTTGATGCGTCACATCGAACAATAAAAACATAAGTATTTGTTTTTAAATAGATTTTTAATGAACCGCATTCGCGCTGTCGTGCGCATAGCGCACGC
>CAWUUY010000345.1:0-2950 GCA_963924885.1 uncultured Burkholderiales bacterium
CGATCAACGGCCACAGCATGCGGATGATATCGTCCTTTTGTTCATGACTCAGGCGCGATAAATCCAGCAGCGTTTCCATGAATCAAAGCATACGCCCCTATGAACTAAAGTACAATTCCCTCAGACTGAACTGTCACAAAAATATTTAATATGATCAACTTAAAAGAACAGTTCTCCGTGCCAGCACCGCCCGCCGAAGTATGGCCGCTGTTGTCAGACCCGGCGGTGGTCGCGGCGTGCATCCCCGGCGCGGAGCTGACCGAGCTCACGCCGGAAGGCGCGCATCGCGGCAAGGTCACCTTCAAGTTCGGCCCCACCGTCGCGGTGTTTCGCGGCGAAGCCAAGCTCACGTATGAGCACGCCATCAAACGCTGCCTGATCGAAGCGCTCGGTATCGATCAAAAAGGCGCGTCGCGCGCTCGTGCGCACTTTGAGCTGGATGCGCGCGGCGCGGATACCACCGATGTCACACTGGAAGGCGGCTTCGAGGTCGCGGGGCCACTGGAAATGTTTGCCTCGGCGGGCGGCGTGCATGTGGCGCGTGCGTTGCTGGCGGAGTTCGCGACGAATCTGTTACGCGTGATCGAACAACGCCGCGCGGGCGGCGGCGACGCAGTACCGGCGCAGGCGCAAGCCGCGTCCGGCGCAAAAATATTGGGACGCGCGTTGCTGGATGGCGCGCGCGGCATAATTGGCAAAAGCGACAAAACGCCATGATAGCAACCGAACGTAAACGTCAGCGCTGTACCAAAGAAAACCCCTTCTTCTCCAGGGGAAAGGCTGGGATGGGGGTGGGGTAAACGCAATGTCTTACCCATTCCCACCCCGCTTACTCTCTACACGATTCAATAAGGAAACCACATGAGCGATCCAACGGGATACGAGGTTCTTTCGCAAGCCTTCGTAGCGGAGGGCGTGGACACGATGTTTGCGCTGCTGGGCGACGCCAACATGTACTGGGGCGCGGTCATGGCGCAAAAGTACAAGGTACGCGTGGTGCATGCGCGGCATGAGCACTGCGCGGTGGCGATGGCGGATGGTTACGCGCGCCACACCGGCAAGGTGGGTGTCGCTACCGTCACCTGCGGACCCGGCTTCACGCAGATCATGACGGCGCTGACCACCGCCGCGCGCGGAAGCATTCCGCTGGTGGTGTTCGCCGGTGACTCGCCGACCTCCGCCGCGTGGTACGTGCAGCAACTCGAATTGGGGCCGCTCGCCACCGCCACCGGCGCGCGTTATCTGGCGGTAAAAAGCGTCGATCGTATGCTCGACACCGTGCGCGAGGCGTTCTACACCGCGCGGCAGGAACGTTGCCCGGTGGTGCTGGGCGTGCCGATGGATTTGCAGAAGGCGCCGTTCCCGTGGGGCGCGGAGTATTCACCATCCACCGAGTTGATGCCCACGCCTCAGCGCCCCGCGCCCGATCCGGCGCTGGTCGATCAACTCGCCGCGCTGATCGCGCAGGCCAAACGCCCGATCATCCTCGCCGGACGCGGTGTGGTGCGTTCGGGCGCCGGGCCTTCAATGGAGGCGCTGGCCGAACGCTTCGGCGCGCTGCTGGCGACCTCACTCTTCGCCAAGGGACTGTTCGATCACAACCGTTTTGGCATCGGTGTGGCCGGCGCCTACGCCAGCCCGCTCGCACGCGAGCAATTCGCAGCGTGTGATTTGCTGATCGGCGTGGGCGCGGGCCTCGGCCACTACACCACCGAGGCGGGCTATCTTTACCCGAACGCGAAAACCGTGCAGATCGATCTCAATCCGCGCGGTCTGTATCAGGGTCTGCGCATCGCCGACCTGCACATCAAGGCCGACGCCAAGGCCACCGCCGAAGCCGTGCTGGCGAAATTGACCGAGCGCAATGTGTCATCCGCCGGCGCGCGTTCGCCGATGCTCGCCAATCAGATTGCAGCAATGGCCGCACGACCGGATTCAAAAGAATTTCTCGTGTCCGGCGGCACTGTCGATCCACGCCCGGCGATACTGGAACTCGACGCGGCCATCCCCAAGGACTGGACGGTGGTGTGCGGCGGCGCGCACTTCGCCGGTATTGCGGTGACGCATATGTATGGCCGGCGCGCGGAAAACGTACACATCATCAACGACTTCGGCGCTATCGGCTCGGCGTTCTCTGTCGCCATCGGTGTCGCCGCCGCCCGCGGCGACGGCAAGGTGCTGCTGATCGAAGGCGACGGCAGCCTGATGATGCACATCCAGGAACTCGAAACCCTGCGCCGCATGGGCATACGCATGTTGATCTGCGCGGTGAACGACGGCGGCTACGGCGCCGAAGTGCATAAATTCCGCGCGCAGGGCTACGACCCGCAAGAGTCCGTGCATGGCCGCGGCGACATCGCCGCCATCGCGCGCGGATTTGGCCTGCGCGGGGAGAAGGTCAATACGTTGGAGCGATTCAAGGCATTGTTTGCCGCGCACGAATCGGCGGGCCAAGCCGAGCTTTGGGATTTGCACGTGGATGATGCGATTCCGTCCGCGCCTTACCGGCGGATACATTTTGGCGAGATGTGAAGCGAAGCGCCGGCATGCATTGGCAATGCACCCGAAACACTACTCCTGTGGAATGCCCGTCTCGCGTATGACCCTTGTCCACGCCAAGTATTGATCGCGAGTGTGCGTCGCTAACTCCGCCGGCGTGGAGGTTTGCGCCTCCACGCCCTGTTTTCCGATTTGCTCGCGAATTTCCGGGCGCGACAGCATAACGTTCAAATCGCGCGACAGCCTTGCCAGCACGTCCTGCCTGATGCCCGCCGGGCCGAACAAACCCGTCCATGGTGTAATGGAAACGCCCGGCATGCCGGCCTCGGCCATGGTGGGCGCCTCTGGCGCGAGCGCGCTACGCTTCGGCGACAGCACCGCCAGTATGCGCAGCCGGCCGTTCTGCGCCTGCGCCAGCGCGGGCACGGGCGCCATAATGGCGAACTGTATG
>CAWUUY010000346.1:0-15474 GCA_963924885.1 uncultured Burkholderiales bacterium
CGTGGAACGACGTAGCGTGCGCCATGCGCACGACAACCACAGCCGCTATACCGCCTCCCCATACCCCTCATCATCGGCATCCGCGCGCGCCACCCCCGCCCAATCGAACGGATATATACCACGCGCAACATAGCGCGCAAAAATACGGCCACTTGGCGACGCGCGCGGCGTGGCCATGCTTAACCGGATTCCAATGAATGTAATTCGCGTGCTGTTCGAAATCGAGATCATCGCGAATCTGATGTTCCCAGAAGCGTCGTTACTACAGTCCCAGTTCGCCGCGCGCACTGCGTGACTCGCTCAGGCGTGACGGCACGCTGGTGCGCGTGGCCTGACACACCTGGCGCTTAATCATGTTCCAGCGTCGCGGGTAATCCGCATCGCCCGGCGGCAACGTCAAGATGCAATGCAGGTGGTCAGGCAGAACTACAAAGACGTTGGTCACAAACGGATGCAGCGCCTTTAGGTCGCGCATGGCTTTCTGCAATGCGTGGTAAACAGGTTCATCGGTCAGGACAGCCTGTCTACGGTCGGTATTCACCGTGAAGAAATAGGTGGCGCCGGGTGTTATTGAGCAGCGGCAGGTTGCCATGATGTTGGAACGGGTTAGCGCTAAGCCTCGTGCGCACGGCGCACGCTACGTCGTGGCGATGTCGTGCATACCCGTGGATATCCGTAGCGTGCGCTATGCGCACGATTCACTCCCTTCACAGCTTCAGCGTATTCGCCAGCCACGACGCCACGATCCCGGCCACATGCGCTTCGCGATCATTGTAAAAGTGATCGCAGTTCTCCACGATGTTCACCTCGCATGGCCCACCGCAGGCCGCCGCGAATTCCTCAGCGGGGTAACGATTGCGTTCTTCCTTATCACCGCGGATCGCCAACACAGGGCATTTGATTTGCGGCGCCAGCGCTATTGTGTCGGGCACGGACACGATGCGATCCAAGAAACTCTCCGCGCTGATCACGTACCACCAGCCGGGCATGAACATGAGTTCGCGTCCCTTGCCTGCCGCGACTAGTTCGAGCGCTTTTTGCGTCAGCTCGTCGAGCCTGCCCACCGCGAAGAGTTTTTCGCTGCCGCCGGAGGTATCCTGTTGTTTGCCGCCGCGCCCGGCCGACAACAGCACCAGCGCCGGTGTTTGCGGGTTATCGGCGACATGGCGCGTGGACAGCATGCCGCCGTTGCTGTGGCCCATCACCACCGGATTTTTAAAACCGCGTGCTGCCAGCCATTGCGCGGCAAAGCGATTGTCGGCGATGGCCTCCGCCGAGGTCTGAAACGCGCCGCCTTCCGGCGCGCGGCTCATGCGTGTGGTGAGTATGTCGTGACCGCGGCGATTAAACGCCAGCACCGCGAGGCCGAGCGCAGTCAGCATCGGCGGCAAAAACCGCGCGCCGCCGGTGTAAAAATTCATCGTGTTGCCGTGGAAATACAGCGCAGCGCCCTTGGCTACGCCATCTGGCTCATGAAACGCGCCATCGATGGGAATGGTGTCCGTCTGGATGGTGACGAGTTGGGTTCGCATAAGCTATCTTTTTATCCTGAATCATGCCGGTTTTCGTCGCCGCTATTTCTCTCCGGCGATGGTGTAGGCCCACAGCGATTCGATGTCGGCAGCGCTCAACAGTCCGGCCCACGGCGGCATCTGGTTTTTGCCTTTGGCGACAGATGTAATGTAACGTTCTTTCTGGTCACGCGGAAACGTGCGCAGATCAAACGCGCCCTGTGGATCCAGCATGCGCGGCCCATGGCACGGCGAACAGTTTTGTGAATAAATAGCCGCACCCTTTTTGATTTGCTCAGGCGTCGCGGCATCGGGGGCGTCGGCCTGCGCAACCACCGCATGCGCTATGGCGCATGCGGTGGTCACGCGCAGGGTCATTCGGGTTGTCTTCTTCAAAGTTCCGGTTTCCTCACTATTGATCGAACAGCGCAAACGTCCACACCGAGCCGCCCAGCGGAATGTCCGGCAGACCGCGGCGCCCCGAACCCACGCCGCCGATTCCCGACAGCACGGTCACGTATTGCTTGCCGTTTTTGGTCCAGGTCACTGGTTGCGCATTGACACCCGAACCGGTTTTGAACGACCACAGTGTTTTGCCGTTGTCGGCATCCATCGCAATCACTTCGCCGGTGTGCTGCCCGGTGAACAGCAGGCCGCCGCCGGTGGCGAGCATGGCCGAGGCGATCATGTGGCCATGCAGCGGCGTTTGCCACTTGGCCTTGCCCGTCAGCGGGTCAATCGCTTCGATGTGTCCCGCCAGCGTGTCGGGCTTAATCGGCGAGGCGATATTTTCCACGCCCTGATAACGAAAGCCCGGTTTGAAATCCTGCAACGGCACAAAACGATAGGTCGAGTACCCATGATTGGTGGTGGCATACAGCAATCCGGTTTTCGGACTGAACGCCGAATGCGGCCAGTTCTTGGCGCCGCGGATGCCCGGCCACATCTCGATGGTCTTGCCTTCGCGCAACGCTTTCGACGTATCCGACTCCACCGGGCGCCCCGTTTTCATATCCACATGCGTGGCCCAATTCACTTTGGCATAGGGTTGCGCTGAAATCAATTGCCCATTGGTGCGATCGATGACATACAAAAATCCATTGCGGCTCATGTTCATTGCCACCTTGCGCATTTTGCCATCCACGCGCAGCTCACCGAGGATGATTTCCCAGGTGTCCCAATCCCACACGTCGTTGGGCGCAAGCTGATAGTGCCAGACGATTTCGCCGGTCTTGGGCTTGATCGCCAGAATCGACGCCACGTAAAGGTTGTCGCCTTTGCGTTTTTCGGAGGTCCACGGGCCCGCGTTGCCGGTGCCCCAATACACCAGATCAAGCTCCGGATCATACGAACCGGTGATCCAGGTGGAAGCACCCCCGTGCAGATAGGTCTCGCGCGGCTCCCAGGTATCGTGGCCTTTTTCTCCGGGGCCGGCGGTGGTGTAACGACGCCACAGTTTTTTGCCGGTTTCGGGATCCCATCCGTCGAGGAAGCAGCGCGCGCCGAATTCCGCGCCCGAACAGCCGGTAATCAGCACACCGTTGGCGATAGTGGGCGCGACCGTGAGCGAATAACCTTCTTTCCACTCGGCGACTTTTTGCCGCCACAGTTCCTTGCCGGTTTTTTGATCCAGCGCGATCACATGCGCATCCAGCGTGGTGCGAAACACCTTGCCTTCGTACAGCGCCACACCTTTGTTGGAGTTGCCGCAGCACACCACGCTGTGCGTGGCGGGATCGTATTTCACCGCCGTGCGCCACAGCATTTTGCCCGTCACCGCGTCTATCGCGTAAGTCCACTTGGCGTTGCTCACATACATCACGCCGTCGTAGATCATCGGCTGCGCCTGCTCGCCCAGATCATTGTCGAGCGACAGGTTCCATACCGGCACCATGCGCCTGACGTTGCGCTTGTTGATTTGGTCTAGCGGGCTAAAACGATTTTGGTGATACCCCATGCCATAGGTCAAGATGTTGTCGGTGCTGCCGCCATTGCCGTCGGCGCGTAAATCGCGCTCGGTCTGTGCGACGGCGTTGCCGGTTATTCCAACCGCCAATGCCACTACCAATGCGAACTGCCTCATGGTCTTTCTCCTATTGATGGCTCACTACAAGCAATCAATCTCTCAGCGCAAATGTCCACACCGACCCGCCCAGCGGCACACTGGGAAAGCGCGCGCGCGAGGCCTGTCCGTACAGCCCGCCATAACCCGCCAGCACCGTGACGTACTGCTTGCCCTGATGCGTCCACGTCACCGGCATTGAATTGACGCCCGAACTCAAGCGGTATTCCCACAGCGTCGCGCCGGTGTCGGCATCCATGGCGTAAAACTCGCCGGTGTGTTTGCCGTTGAACAGCAGGCCGCTGCCGGTAGCGAGCAACGCCGTCCAGTTTTGATGATCCTTCAGCGGCACGCGCCACTTGGCCTTGGCGGTCAGCGGATCGATGGCTTCGACATGCCCCACCACATCCCCCGGATTGACCGGCGGATAGCGGTTGGCGATGCCCTGATAACGCATCCCCGGCTTGAACGGCTCCAGCTTGTCAAAGCGATAGAACGAGCTTTGATGATTGGTGTTGGCGTAGAGCAATCCGGTGTTCGGGTTGTAGGCGGCGTGCGGCCAGTTTTTCGCGCCGCGCACGCTGGGCCACATTTCGATTTCACCGCCGGCGCGCAATTTTTTGCTTTCGTCCGACTCCACCGGACGCCCCGTCGCCATGTCCACGTGCGTGGCCCAGCTCACCTTGCCAAACGGTTTGGCGGAAATCAGTTTGCCGTTGGTGCGATCGATCACGTATAAAAAGCCGTTGCGGTTCATCTGCATCATGACCTTGCGCTTTTGGCCATCGACATTGATGTCGGCGAGGATCAGCTCCCAAAGCGAATCCCAGTCAAAGGCATCGTTGGGCACGAACTGATAGTGCCAGACGATTTCGCCGGTTTTCGGTTTGACCGCGATCACTGATGCCGCATATAGGTTGTCGCCCTTGCGGTTCACCGGATTCCAAGCGCCCGCGTTGCCGGTGCCCCAATACATCAGATCAAGCTCCGGGTCATACGAACCAGTGATCCAGGTGGAAGCGCCGCCGTTCAGATGCGACTCCGGCGGGACCCAAGTGTCGTGGCCTTTTTCGCCAGGGCCGGCGGTGGTGTAACGCCGCCAGAGTTTTTTGCCGGTGTCCGGATCCCAACCGTCGAGAAATCCGCGGATGCCGAACTCGGCGCCGGAGATGCCGGTGACCAGCACGCCGTTGGCGATCAACGGCGCGACGGTTTGCGAGTAGCCTTCTTTCCACTCGGCTGCTTTCTGCCGCCAGATTTCCTTGCCGGTTTTCTGATCCAGCGCCACCACAAACGCATCGAGCGTGGTGCGAAACACCTTGCCCTTGTAAAGCGCCACGCCCTTGTTCGACACGCCGCAACACACCACGCGCGGCGTCTCCGGCACGAAGTTGGTGGGCGTGCGCCAGATCTGATGGCCCGTCAACGCGTTGATCGCCACCGTCCACTTGGCGTTACTAACGTACATCACGCCGTCGTAGATCATCGGCTGCGCCTGCTCGCCGAAATCGTTGTCGAGGCCCGCCGTCCACACCGGCGTGAGTTTTTTGATATTGCTCTTGTTGATCTGACGCAGCGGGCTGTAGCGGCTCTGGTTGTAACCCATGCCATAGGTCAGCACGTTGTCGGTGCTGGCCTGATCGCCGATCAATTCGGCATCGGTCGGACCTACGCCGGTTTTGCTGGCTTCGGGCACGGGGCCCATATTCTCAGTGGCGCAGCCCGCCAACAACACCAGCGCCAGGGATGATATTAAGTATTTGTTTTTAAACATTATTTAACCCTATCAACATTTATAATTAATCATCCGTCAGCGCAAATGTCCACACCGATCCATTCCGCGGTTGGCCTTGGAAAAAATCTCCCATGCGCAACACGCCAGTGCCGCCCAATCCCGATTGAATCGTCACGTACTGTTTGCCCTTGTGCGTAAACGTAATCGGCTGCGCGTTGATGCCCGACGGCGTTTTGAATGACCACAGCGTCGCGCCGGTATCCATATCCACTGCGGTGAATTCACCGGTGGCCTTGCCGTTAAACAGCAAACCGCCTTTGGTGGCCAGCATCGAGCTGTAGCTGGGGGTGTCCTGCACCGGCACGCGCCATTTGTGTTTGCCCGTCAGTGGATCAATCGCATCCAGATGGCCGATAGGACGGCCCGCCTCGCGCGGCGCGGGCAGATTTTCAAACCCCTGATAACGCGCGCCCACCTTGAATTCGCCCGGCGGCAGTTTTCTCACCAGCCGCGAGTTGTGCATGGTGTTGGCGTAGAGCAACCCGGTTTCGGGATTGAACGCGGCGTGCGCCCAGTTTTTGGCGCCCCACTGCCCTGGCCACAACTCGATCTGCTTGCCTTCACGGAACTGTTTGCTGAGCGCAGTTTCCACCGGCCGGCCGCTGCTGAGATCGACATGGCTCGCCCAGTTTACTTTCTCGAACGCGGGCGCCGCGATGAGCCGGCCGTTGGTGCGATCCACCACGTACAGAAAGCCGCCGCGGCTCATGTGCATGATGACCTTGCGCGTCGCGCCCAAATGCGGAATGTCCGCGATGATCCATTCCCAGTTGGCGTCCAGATCAAACATTTCGTTCGGCACTAGTTGATAGTGCCAGGCAATCTCGCCTGTCTTCGGACGCACCGCGATCACCGATGCGGTGTAGAGGTTGTCGCCAGGACGCGAATCCGGATTCCAGGGCGCGGCGTTGCCGGTGCCCCAGTACATCAAATCGAGTTGCGGATCGTACGAGCCGGTGATCCAGGTCGAACCGCCGCCGTGCGACCACGCATCACTTTTGGGCCAGGTTTCATTGCCTTTTTCACCAGGCGCGGGGATGGTGTAACGCCGCCATACCTGCTTGCCGGTCTCGGGATCATACCCATCGAGGAAACCGCGGATGCCGAATTCCGCACCCGACACGCCCGTCACCACAACACCGTTGGCGACCATCGGCGCGCCGACGATGGAAAAGCCCTCCTTCCATTCGGCCACCTTGGTCTTCCACAATTCCTTGCCGGTTTTCTGATCCAGCGCCACCATGTGCGCATCCAGCGTACCGCGATACACCTTGCCGTTATAGAGGGCCACGCCTCTATACGACTGCCCTCAACACACTACGCGCGGCGATGCCGGATCAAAATTTACCGGCGTGCGCCACAGCACCTTGCCGGTGGCGGCTTCGATGGCCACGGTGAATTTTGCATTAGCGACATACATCACGCCGTCGTACACCATCGGCTGGGCCTGCTCCCCGAGTTCGCTTTCGAGAGACAAACTCCACACCGGCACGAGATTCTTCGCGTTGCGCTTGTTGATCTGGGTGAGCGTGCTATAGCGCTGCTGGCTATAACTCATGCCGTAGTTCACCACATTGTCGGTATTGGCGCTGCCCTTGATGAGGTCTTGCTGGGTTTGCGAATTTGCGTGGGATGAGAGCAACAGCAATGATGCCGTTACCCATACGGAAGCCGATAGCCGCATGTGAATTTCTCCAAGGTTGTTTTGCTTTACAAGATTGATACCCGGCTGCTTTATTGATATCGGCGACCGCCGGTTCATCTCATACCATCGCACACACCATCGCCGTTTCAGAACTTCATTTTAGCAACGGACCCTCGCAAATACCATGTTCGCGCAACGCGGAGTTCACGACGCGAACGCGGAGAATGGGGCGGGTCGCGGATGCTGCGCCACAGCATTCACACAAGCGGTTGAAATAATTCTGAATATTGCCGGTTGCTCAATTGCGGATGCGGCAACCCGCCCGCGTGCGCCAGTGCGCCCGTGCACCTACTCCGGCTTAACGCCCGCCGCGGCAAACACCTTGCGCCGCGTGACGATTTCCTCTCGCACCAGTTTGTCGAACGCTTCCGGCGTACTGGCCTTGGCGGTAGCGCCCTGATGCAATATTTTGTCGCGCACGTCGGTGGTTTCGAGGATGCGCACGACTTCCTTGTTCAGTTTGGCGATCACCGTGCGCGGTGTTTTCGACGGCGCAAAAATGCCGAACCAGCCGTCGTATTCAAAACCGGGAATCGCGGCTTCCGCGATGGTGGGCACGTCAGGCAGCATCGGCACGCGTTGCGCCGTGGTCACCCCCAGCGCGAGCAGCCGGCCGCTTTTAATCAAAGAAATCGTCGGCAGCAGCGGCGTGACAAAATAATGAATGCGCCCGGTCATGGTGTCGTTCACCGCCTCCGGCACGCCTTTATACGGCACGTGTACGGCGCTAATGTTCGCCGCCATGTTGAACAGTTCCGAGCCGTAATGCGTGCCGCTGCCGATGCCGGAGGAGGCAAAATTAAATTGTTTGGGCTTTTGCCGCGCCATCCCGATCAGTTCCTTCAGCGTTTTCGCGCCCAACCCCGGCGATACCACCACCACCAGCGCGGTCGCCGCCACCTGACTGACACCGGAAAAATCCTTGACCGAATCGTAAGGCAGCTTGTCGTACAGCGGGGCACTGCCGGCGAACGCAGATGAGGTCAGCATCAGCGTATGCCCATCGGGCGTGGCGACGGCCACAATGCCGCCGGCCACCGTGCCGCCCGCGCTGGAACGATTGTCCACCACTACCTGCTGGCCCCATGCTTCGTAGAGTTTGGGGCCGATGAAACGCGCGAGGATGTCGCTTGCGCTGCCCGCCGAAAACGGCACGACGATACGTATGGGCTTGGATGGATACGATTGTGAAGATTGCGAAAATGCCGGCGCCGCCGCCATCAACAGCGGCACCGCCAGCTGCAAACGCAAAAGGGACACTCGCCGTTATCCAGCAGCGCCGGGCTTGGCGTACTTGCCCGTCAACTGTGGTGTCATGCCCTTGAGACCCTTTTCCATGCGATCCAGACGCGTCTCGCGCGACCAGGTGCGATTGAGGTCGTCCTTCACCGTCACCACCAGACGGCCCAGGCCCTCGACTTCCAGTTCAATTTTGTCGCCGCCCTGAAACGCCGACAGGCCGCGGTGATTGGTGCCGGTGGCGAGAATGTCGCCCGGCTCCAGATCGTGTATCCCTGATATCCACTCGATGCAGCGCGGAATTTTGTGCGCCATGTCGTCGGTGTTGTAGTCCTGCTTGATCTGGCCGTTGACCCACAATTGCACGCGCAGCTTTTGCGGATCCTTGATCTCGTCCGCGGTGACGATATACGGTCCGATCGGTGCGAAAGTATCGCGCGACTTCACCTGGTAGAACGAGTTGCCGAGCCGGGTGGCTTCGCGCGCGGAGCCGTCGATAAAGTTGGTATAGCCGAAGATATGGCTCATCGCATCCGCGGCGCGGACGTTCTTCGCGCGCTTGCCGATCACCAGCGCCAGTTCAGCTTCGCCCTCGAAGATCGACAGCGGAATGTCCGGCATCACCATGGCGTCGCCATGGCCGACGATGCAGCCCGGCGATTTGTGGAACGCATTGATTTCGGCGGGCTTGGGCAGCGTGCCGTTTTCCATGTAATTCACCGCCATGCAATCGACGTTGACGGGCTTGGGCAGCGGCGGACGGATTTTCACCTGCGCCACCGGCAAGCCCTTGCCCGAATTCGCCGCGCTTTCAATGCGCCCGCGCACACTGGCCCATTGCTCGATCACGCCGATGATGAGATTGCCGGGGTTGGTATGCGGCACCACGTTCTGCACCGCCGCCGTCACATCCACTACATCCGTACCTTTGAGCACGCCCAGACGAAAATCGTTGAAATACATGAGCTTCATGGTGTCACCTCTCCTTTGGTTGAGCAGCGGATAGACTAACTATTTGTTTTAATTGATATTTTTATTGCGTGCCGAACCCGAGTCGCACGACGCGGAACATCACCCGACACCGTGATGCCATGCACCGCATATTAGTCCAAGCGCCATGCCCCCGCAAACCGGCATAGGCCGCCACGCACGTCACCATTAAGGAAGCGTCCGACGTAAAATCGGTTGCACTGACACTGGCGAGGAGAATTTTCATGCAAATCACACGCTCAACGTACTCTGTTTGCGCACTGGCCTCCGTGTTGGCGTGCGCCGCTGGCGCGGCTCACGCGCAGTGGCAACCCACGCGCCCGGTGCAACTCATCGTGCCCAACCCGCCCGGCGGCGGGCCGGATTTTATTGCGCGACTGCTGGCGCCGCGGCTCTCGGAAGCGATTAAACAAAACGTGCTGGTGGATAATCGCTCCAGCAACAACGGCATCGTCGGCGCCGAAGCCGCCGCGCGCGGCGCGCCCGATGGCTCGTCGATGATTATCGGCAACTCCGGCACCCACGCGATCAACGCCACGCTCTACCGCAAGCTGCCGTACGACCCGGTGCGTGATTTTCTGCCGTTGAGCGAGATCGCCTCGCCCGCGCTGGTGCTGGTGACGCACCCGTCGGTGCCTGCGCGCAACCTGAAGGAATTGATCGCGCTGGCGCGTAAATCGCCAGGCAAACTCAACATCGCCATCGCCGGCGCCACCGGCGAAATCGCCGGCAACGCGATGATGCTCGCCACCGGCATCAATATGAAAAACATACCGTACAAGGGCGGCGCCCCCGCCACCATCGCCATCCTCTCCGGCGAATCCGACATGACCTTTACCAACTACGTCGCCGTCGCCAAACACATCGACGCCGGCAAGCTGCGCATCCTTGGCATCACCAGCGCCAGGCGCAGCCCGCACGTGCCCAACGTGCCCACCATCGCCGAAGGCGGGCTCGAAGGTTACGCCGTCGAAATGTGGTACGGCCTGTTTGTGCCGGCCAAAACCCCGCCCGCCACGGCGCAAGCGGTGTACCGCGAAACTTCGCGCATCATTGCATTGCCGGAAGTGCGCGAAAGACTCGAAGCCACCGGCCACACCATCACCAACAGCTCGCCGGACGTATTCGCAGAAAAAGTAAAACTGGAGGTGGAGAAGTTCCGCAAGATTATTATGGCTTCCAAGATGCAGCAGGATTGAATGTAGTCGGGAAAATTATCCTCAACAAGGAAAAGCATGCTCAAACTAGACACCCACGCCCACTGGTTCCCCCAGGAATGGGTTGAGACCATCGAACGCGAAGGCCCGAAGCACGGTGTGGACATCACCCGCAACGAGCAGGGCCGCGCCGTCGTGTCGATGCCTGGCATCCGCCTGCGCCCCAACTTCACGCCGCCGTACATCGACATCCCCACTCGGCTAAAAATGATGGACGAGGCGCGCGTTGACATGCATGCGCTGTCGCTCACCAGCCCGATGGTGCACTGGGCGCCGCCGGAGTTCGGCCTGAAACTCGCACAAGTGTTCAACGATGCCTGCGCGCGGGTGCATGCGCAGTACCCGCAGCGCTTCATCGGCATGGCGACACTGCCCATGCAGGCGCCCGCGCTCGCCGCGGAAGAAGTCAAGCGCGTGGCGAAGCTTCCCGGCATACGCGGCGTCTACCTCCCCACGCACGTCGGCGGCAAGAACCTCGAAGAAAAAGAATTCTGGCCGGTGTACGAGCAATGCGAAAAGTTCGAACTGCCGATTTTTCTGCACCCGGTTTCGCCCGTGGGCAAGGAGCGCATGACCAAGTATCACCTCGGCAACTTCCTCGGCAATCCGTACGAGAGCGGCATCGCCGCCGCATCACTGGTATTCGGCGGTGTGATGGATGCCTTTCCCAAACTCGACGTGATGCTGCCCCATGCCGGCGGCACGTTTCCGTGGCTGATCGGCCGCATGGATCACGGCACCACAGTGCGCGCCGAATGCAAGCACATGACCAAACCGCCGTCGTCGTATCTCAGGCGTTTTCATTACGACACCATCACGCACAGCGACCAGATATTGATGAACCTGATCCAGTTGGTCGGCGTTGATCGCGTGGTGATGGGCAGCGATTGCCCGGCGGACATGAGCTACACGCGGCCGGTGGATGTGGTGGAGCGGTTAAAGGATTTGTCGTCCGGCGAGCGCGATGCGATTGTCGGGGGCAATGCGGCGAAACTGTTGAAGATATGATGCGCCGATGAGCAAAACCAAGCGGCGACTGGTGATGATTGCGCGTTGCGCGATCGTCGCCAGCTTGTTTGCTATTGCTTTTCCTTCCCTCGCGGCAGACCTCAGCGGCCCAGCCAAAGACGAGAGCAATGCTGCATCGGAAAAGCAGGAAGCTATCGCACTGAAATTCACCCCGACCTATTACCACAGCTCTGCGGAAAACCCCGCGTGGGATATCAACCTGCGTGGCAGCCTCGGCACGCACAATGCGTGGGTGGGCTATTACCGGCAACGCGAAAATTTCCGGCAATTGCGTTTGGGTTATGACACCACCTGGGATATACCGTTCGGCAAACTCATGCCTTCCGTGCAGTACGCCTCGCACGGATTTGTGGGCGGCAGCCTCAATGCCGAAATCGGCGAGCGCTATTTCGCCTTACTCGGATTCGGACGCACCAATCTCAAGCCTTACTTCAATCTCAACTTCGATCCGAACGACGCAAAAATGTTAGGCGTGGGCACGCGCGCGCTGCCGCGCACCACGCTGTCGCTGTTCCAAATCAGGGATGACCGGTTGCATACTGGCCAGCGCATTACGCATCTGGTCACGCGCTACAAACCCGATGACAAAACGCGCTGGACCGTGGATATTTTCCGCAAGAGCGGCCGCGGAGATGCGGACCCGTCCAGTGAAATCCTTCGCGGTACCGGCGCCGCCGTCACCTACGATTTCGAACCGTACTTCGTGCGCTTTGCCAGCGATCCTTACGTCAACTTCACCAACAATCACATGGTAAGAGTGGCAATGGGGATACGTTTCTAGCGCTACGGTAGCTGCACCAACCCCAACTGCAACACCATCCCCATATCATCCCTCACCGCCGCGTGGGCCGCAATCAAGCCGTCGCGCACACGAAAGCTGTGAAACTGAATTACTTTCACTGGTTTGCCGGTGGGCGCAACACCGTTCAGCATGCCGCTGAACGCATCGGAAATTTTGGGTTGGCCGTGATGGGTGCCGGTCATCGTCACCTTGCA
This sequence comes from uncultured Burkholderiales bacterium, assembly GCA_963924885.1. GTDB lineage: Bacteria > Pseudomonadota > Gammaproteobacteria > Burkholderiales > SG8-41 > UBA5216. Next base: position 12,545 of record CAWUUY010000346.1, read on the forward strand.
TACCACGCGATCGCCTTCCGCCGTGCTTTCCTCGATGTGGTAATGAAAATCCGGGAACACCGCGTAGAGTGTTTCAAATACCGCCTTCATACCCGCGCGGCCGAAGGTGCGCAGATGATTCGACGCATCCTCGGTGTAAAACGCCGCAGCGGCAGAGGCGTCCTGCCGATTATGACCCTCAATCATCAGGCGTTGAATCAACCGCTTGTTTTCTTCAAGCGACATCTCAGCCATCCAGTTCGGGGTAGTGCCGCATCAAATCATGCGTGTTGAACGGCAGTCGCGCTGCTGACGCGAGATACTTTGCGATACGTGGGCGTGAGGCAATCGTGTCATGCAACGCCGTCAAGCTCGGAATCTTCGCCTGCATACCGGATTTCGCTTGCGGAAACGCGTAATTCAGCGATGCCATCACCTGAAACATCGACAGATCCACATACGACAGCGATTTACCGAGCATGAACCGACCGCCACTGCGTGCCAAAACCGTCTCGAAGTAATTCGTAAACTTGGTGAGTCGCTCGGCCTTGAAATGCCCGCTGCGACGTAACGCTTCGGGTTTCTGGTCTTCGTAATACAGGCTGTTCGCAATCGGATGGTGCACGTCGTGCGCTTCGCGCACGAAATCGGTGATTGTCAGTTGCAGGCCGTGCGCGTAGATACGCATCGCCTCAGCCTTGGGCACGAGATTCAGACGCGGGCCGAGATACTGCAAAATGTTCGCCGTGTGTGACACGATCAGCTTGCCGGCTTTCAACAGCGGCGGCGCGAAGGGCGGGCGCGTATTCGATGCGTCCTGCAACATCTTGGCAACGGCGGGGCGCCCGCCGCCTTCGCTCTCCGGCAGGCGCGCGACATCGACATAGTTCGCCTCGCCTTCTTCGAGCGCGAGACGCACGTATTCGCCGCGTCCTTGTATGTGGGGCCAGTAATACAGTTCGTATTTCATACTTTGCTACTCCGGATTGATGCCGGCCTCTTTCACCACTTTCGCCCAGCGCGGAATTTCCGCATTGACGAAGGCGGTGAACGGCTCCACGCCGCTGGCCACCACGAAATAACCCTGGCTCGCAAGCCGATCACGCACGTCGGGCGGATTGAGTCCCGCCACCGCTTCCGCATTGAGCCTGGCCACAATGTCGCGCGGGGTTGCCGCCGGCGCGAAAAATCCAAACCACGTCGCCGCTTCGTAACCGGGAAGTCCCGATTCCGCAATGGTGGGCACTTCCGGCAAGGAGGGAACTCGCTGCGCATTGGTCACCGCCAGCACGCGCAGCCGCCCGCCGCGCACTTGCGGCAGCGACACCGGCATGTTGGAGAACATCAGCATCACCTGCCCGCCCATCACGTCGACTATCGCCGGGCCTTCGCCCTTGTAGGGAATCAGCCGCATGTCGATTTTCGCCATGATCTTGAACAGCTCGGCGGCCATGTGGATGGTCGCGCCCGGCGCGGCGCCGAAGGTCAGTTCACCGGGCTTGATTCTGGCGAGCCTAATTAACTCGGCTGCCGTTTTCACCGGCAATTGCGGACGCACCAGCAGCATCGGCGACTTGGCGATCTCGGTGATCGGCGCGAAGTCGCGCGCGGGGTTGTAGTTCGCCTTGTAAATCGCCGGCACCACGGCCTGCGTGGTTTGCGATCCCACCAGCTTAGTGTAACCATCGGGCACGGCTTTCGCTACGAACTCGGTGCCGATCATACCGCTCGCGCCGGAACGATTTTCGACGATGAAGGATTGCCCCACGCGTGCGGTGAGCGCCTGCGCGAGGATACGCGCCGTGACATCAACGCCGCCGCCTGCGGGAAACGGCACCACCATACGCACGGGTTTGGCCGGGTACGCCTGTCCTGAGCCTGTCGAAGTGGGTTGCGCACCGCAGACGAGCGAAAGCCCCAGCATCCCCATACCCGAAACAATCGTAAATATTTGTTTTATAACGGTTTTATTCATACCCTCCTCCGTCATTCGCCCTTGATGCCAGCGGCTTTAACCACTTTACCCCACTTCACGATTTCACTTTGAAAGAAGCGGGCGAATTCTTCCGGTGAGTTACCCACCGCATCCGCGCCGGCGTTCACCAGCACTTCTTTCAAACGCGGCGACAACAAACTTTCTTTGAGCGTGGCATTGACGCGCATCACCAGATCGCGCGATGCGGTGCGCGGCAAAAACAAACCGTTCCAGCCCGCCGCGTCGTAACCGGCGATGCCGCCTTCGGCGATGGTGGGTATCTCGGGGAAAATCGCGGTGCGCGCAATCGCAGTCACGCCCAGCGCGCGCAGCCGTTGCGCCTTGATCATCGGCACCACCGCCGCGATCGGTGCGAACGTCATCGACACGTGGCCGCCCATCACATCCGCCACCGCGGGCGCGGCGCCCTTGTACGGTACGTGGCTGATATGCGCGTTCGACAGCATGTTGAACAACACCAGCGCCAGATGATTGGAACTGCCCACCCCGGCGGAGCCCGAATTGAGCGTATTAGGATTCGACTTCGCCAGCGCCAGCAGTTCCTTGATCGATCGCACCGGCAGCGACGGATGCACCACCAGCACGTTCGGCATGGTGACCACCAGACTCACCGGCGCGAGATCGCGCACCGGATCGAACGGCAGTTTGGGAAACAGCGCGGGGCTGCTGGACAGCGCCGTGGTGCCGATCAACAGTGTGTAGCCGTCGGCCGCGGCGCGTACCGCCACCTCGACGCCGATGTTGCCGCTGGCGCCGGGCCGGTTGGACACAATCACCGGCTGCTTCCATAACTCGCCCATCTGCTGCGCCACCGCGCGTGCCATGAGATCAACCGAGCCGCCAGCAGTGAAGGGCGCGATCAGGGTGACGGTTTTTTCGGGGAAGGCTTGTGCCGATGCGCCGCATGCGTTGAGCAAAGCCATGCACACACCCGTAGCGTGCGCCATGCGCACGA
>CAWUUY010000347.1:0-6413 GCA_963924885.1 uncultured Burkholderiales bacterium
GCTGCTGCCGTGCAACGTGGTGGTGCGTGAGGACACAGCGGGCAAGGTGCAGGTCGAGATAATGGATCCTAACGCCGTGCTCGAGATGGTGGACAAGCCCGTGGTACACGAGGTCGCGCGCGAAGTGCGCCAGCGGCTTGAGCGCGTGCTGAACGCGCTGTAATTATTTTCATTGAGACATCAGCCACCATGAGCGCGCTACCAGACACCGCATCCACCACCACTCACGATCCGCTCATCATCGCGGGCGTTGAATACCGCTCGCGCCTGCTGGTCGGCAGCGGCAAATACCGCGACCTCGAAGAAACGCGGCGCGCGACAGAAGCGAGCGGCGCCGAGATCGTCACCGTTGCCTTGCGCCGCACCAACATCGGTCAGCATCAGAACGAACCGAGCCTGCTCGACGTGCTGCCGCCGGACCGCTACACGATTTTGCCGAACACCGCAGGCTGCTACACCGCCGCCGACGCCATACGCACCTGCCGCCTCGCGCGCGAATTGCTCGACGGTCGCACACTGGTAAAACTCGAAGTGCTGGGCGACGAGAAGACGCTGTTTCCCGACATCACCGCCACGCTGGAAGCCGCTGCGATTCTTGTCAAGGAAGGTTTCCAGGTGATGGTGTACACCACCGACGATCCGATTATCGCCAAGCGGCTGGAAGAGATGGGTTGTGTCGCCGTGATGCCGCTGGCGGCGCCCATCGGCTCCGGGCTCGGTATCCGCAACCCTTACAACATCCGTCTCATCATCGAAAACGCCAAGGTGCCGATACTGGTGGATGCCGGCGTGGGCACCGCGTCGGACGCGGCGATTGCCATGGAGCTGGGCTGCGACGGCGTGCTCATGAACACCGCCATCGCGGCGGCGAAAAATCCTGTGCTGATGGCCTCCGCCATGAACAAGGCCGTGCAGGCCGGGCGCGAGGCGTATTTAGCCGGACGGATGCCGCGCAAACTTTACGCCAGCGCCTCATCGCCTATCGAAGGAACATTTTTTTAAAGTAGCAAGAAAATCGCGCGCGCAGGTAAATAATTCCCCTTGCTACTTGTCGCTTGCAACTTGCCACTGCCTTTATGATCCCCATCCGTAGCTTCGTACTGCGCCAAGGTCGCATCACCGGCGCCCAGCGCGCGGCGCTGAACAATCTATGGAGCGACTACGGCGTCGAGCTCGCTGCTGCGCCGCTCGATCTCGATATGCTGTTCGGGCGCACTGCCCCACGCGTGCTGGAGATCGGCTTCGGCATGGGCGACGCGCTGGCCGAAATGGCGCGCGCACATCCGGAGCAGGATTTTCTCGGCATCGAGGTGCACCGTCCCGGCGTCGGTAACCTGCTGCGCTTGCTGAACGAACAGGAGATCGACAACGTGCGCGTGATTTGCGCCGATGCGGTAGAAGTATTGAGTCGCTACCTTCCCGACGCGGCGCTGGACGCCGTACATCTTTTTTTTCCCGACCCGTGGCCCAAGCGCCGCCACCACAAGCGGCGCATCGTGCAGTCGCTTTTCGTTGCGCTGGTGGCCAAAAAAATCAAACGCGGCGGACGTTTTCATCTCTGCACCGACTGGGAGGATTACGCCACGCAGATGCTGGCGGTGCTCGACGCCGCAGATGAATTTACCAACGCCTGCCCCGCAAACTGCTACGCCAGGCGCGGCGTGAGGCTGCTGTCCAAGTTTGAGCGGCGCGCCACGCGTGAGGGCCGCGAGGTATGGGACCTGGTGTTTCTCGTGCATTAGAGCGCGGCGCCCACCCATAATATCATTGGCGAATTCAGTGGAATGCAGGGAATTCAAATTAGGGGTCAAGTCTGTTTATTAATAGTTTTTCATGACATGATCGCATCATGTCATGACCTCTACGCATCGAATATCCCGGGGCTTGGTACCATGTCACGAATCGCGGTGCCGGGCGGAAGGCGATACTCGTCGATGCGGATGCTTACCTGCTCAGCGTAAGCCGCTATATCCATCGCAACCCGGTTGCAGCGGGAATAGTCGGAAAGGCCGAACACTATGCCTGGTCGAGCTACTGCGCCTTCATTGGCCAAGACGCCACACCACGATGGTTGACCCGGACCGACACCCTGAGCATGATCGGTCAGCGCAACCATAAAAAAAGCTATCAGGACTTTATTGAGGCTGGCATTGACCAAGCGGCGGCGGATTTCTACAGAAAAAAGAAACTTGCACCGATCTTTGGTTGAGAATCATTTGTTCGTCGCTTAAGCGAAGATATCAAGCCCCACCAAGAGCAACCGGATAGCCGAGCCCGTCCGCATGAGATCGCCATGGGAGACATCCTGCGGGCGGTTGCTCAAGTATTTGAAACCGACGAGACGTTGATATTGAAAACCCAGCGTGGCAGGGGGCAACAGAACTTGGCGCGCGGGGCGGCCCTTTATATTGCCCGCAGGGTTGCTGGCAAATCCCTTAACGAGATCGCGTCTGAATTTGGTTTGAGTCACTATGGGAGTGTATCGGGTGCAATTAGCCGTTTCGGGAGTAGGATGAGTGGTAACGCGCAGCTTAGCCGGAAGATATGGCGGGTAGTTAAAGCTATTAAAAGACAGACTTGACCCCTTTTCACTCCGCAAAGCTGGAAATCGGTTAATCTGCCCCCGCAAAACCCTGCTGCCGCCAAGCTTCGTACAATACAACGGCGACCGCGTTGGAGAGGTTGAGGCTGCGGTTGTGGGGGCGCAGGGGGATGCGCAGGATGTTTTCCTGCGCAAACGTATCCAGCATGGCTTGTGGTAGGCCGCGCGTTTCCGGGCCGAATAAGAGTGCATCGTCCGGCTGATACGAAATGTCCGCGTAATTGCGCGTGCCGCGTGTGGAGAGCGCGAACAGGCGCGGGGGCTGCACGGTTGCTTTGAAGGCGTTGAGGTTTTCGTGCTGATGCACGCTGGCCCAGTCGTGGTAGTCGAGTCTGGCGCGTTTGAGTTTGCTGTCGGTGGGGCTGAAGCCGAGGGGTTTGATTAAATGCAATTGCGCGCCGCTGTTAGCGCACAGGCGTATAATGTTGCCGGTGTTGGGTGGAATTTCAGGCTCGAACAGGACGACATGGAACATCTTAAAATCTCCCCTTGCCCGCCTTTGATAAAGGGGGGGTGTTAATGGACGAGTTGCAGCAGAAAATGCTGGGCATGGAGTTCTGCGGCATGCGTTTCAATACGCCGCTGGTGTTGCTCTCCGGGTGCGTGGGGTTCGGTGAAGAATACACGCGCGTGCACGGATTTTCCAACCGCGACGTGGGCGCGGTGTCTCTGAAGGGTACGACACTCAAGGCGCGCCTTGGCAATGCGCCGCACCGGGTGTGGGAAACGCCGATGGGGATGTTGAACGCCATCGGGCTGCAAAATCCCGGCACGGAATACGTCATCAAAAACATTTTACCGACGCTCGATTTCAGTGAGACGCGCTTCATCGCTAATTTGTCCGGCTCCACGGTGGAGGAATACGCCGAGATCACGCGGTTGTTCGACGACTCACCGATAGACGCCATGGAGATTAATATCTCCTGCCCCAACGTGAAGGAAGGCGGTGTGGCGTTCGGCAACGACCCCGACATGTCGGCGCGCGTGGTGGTGGCGTGCCGCGCGCAGACCAAGAAACCGCTCATCACCAAACTCTCGCCCAACCAGACCGACATCGCGGAGAACGCGCGCCGTTGCATCGAGGCTGGCACCGATGCGTTCGCGGTCATCAACACCATGATGGGCATGGCGGTGGACATCGAAAAGCGCGTGCCGGTGCTGGGCAACGGTCAGGGCGGGCTCTCCGGCCCGGCCATCAAACCCATCGCATTGCTCAAGGTGCATCAGGTGTATCAGGTGGCGAAGAAACACAGCATTCCCATCATCGGCCAGGGCGGCATCACAACGGCAGAGGACGCGCTGGAATTTATTATTGCCGGCGCCAGCGCGGTGGGTGTGGGTACGGCGCTGTTTTACGATCCGCTGGTGTGCGCGAAAATCAACGCAGGCATCGTGGAGTATTTACAGCGGCACCGGCTCAATAATGTTTCGCAACTGGTAGGCACGCTTAAATCCATGCACGATGAGCCGGACTGCTGCGGCTGACGGCGGCCTTATTTAAGCAGCGCCCGCTCCGGGAAATCAAAATCGCGCGGGTCGCCGGAAGGGTAAACCTCGGCGATGGCTTTATCATCATCACCAAATACCACCACGATGCTTTTCCACGGCAGCGGGCGCGGCCCCTGGGTGGTTGGGTGGCCAGTTCCAAAGTTCTGCTTATTTGAATACCACGGCACGCTCGCCATGTATCAGCACGCGGTCTTCGACATGATAGCGCACGCCGCGCGAGAGCACGGTCTTTTCCACGTCGCGCCCGAGGCGTATTAAATCTTCAACGGACTCGCTGTGATCCACGCGGATCACATCCTGTTCGATGATGGGCCCTGCATCGAGTTCGTGGGTGACATAGTGGCAGGTCGCGCCGATCTGTTTCACGCCGCGTTCGAAGGCCTGATGGTAGGGCCGCGCGCCGATGAAGGCTGGCAGCAGGCCATGATGGATGTTGATGATGCGGTTGGGGTAGGCATTGCAAAAATCGTCCGGCAGGATTTGCATGTAACGCGCCAGCACGATGGCATCCGTTGAGTGTTGTTTGCAGAGGGCCAGCATCTCTGCGTGCGCCGATGTTTTGTTTTGCGGCGTCACCGGCACATGAATATACGGGATGCCGTGCCACTCGGCGAGATTTCTCAAGGCATCGTGATTGGAGATTACGCAGGGGATGTCAAAATCAAACTCCTGGCTGCGCCAGCGGTACAGCAAGTCGGCGAGACAATGATCCTGCTGGCTCGCTAAAAGCACGACGCGTTTTTTCACCGCCGAGTCGCTGATATTCCACTGCATGCTGAAACCGTCGGCGATAGGTGCGAAACGGGTGCGGAATTCATCCACTCCAAAGGGCAATGAAGCAGCGAGTATTTCCTGGCGCATGAAAAAGTGCCCCGTGTCCGGCTCGCTGTGGCTCGCGCTCTCGCCGATGGTGCCTTTGTGCGCCGCGATGAATGAACTTACTGCGGCAATAATGCCGGGGCGGTCGGGGCAGGTCAGCGTCAATAGATAACGGCGAGTCATGGCGGTGATGGCTAATGAAGTCAGTAAGTAAGCCTACACTCTCCGACGCGTCCCCGCCCCGTGTTTATGGGGCGGGACAGGATGGGGGTAGAGTAAATCGGGTTGTTAATCAGGAGACACCCAGCAGTATTGTATTCTTACTTGGTGTCTCCTGATTATTCGTTGACCGGCATCTTGAGTTCCCTGATTTTGCGTGTCAAGGTGTTGCGCCCCCAGCCCAGCAGGCGTGCGGCCTCCAGGCGGCGGCCACCGGTGTGCTTGAGCGCGCATTCGATCATGATGCGTTCGAAGCCCGGCGTGGCGTTCGTGAGCAGGTCGGTGTCGCCGCGCGTGAGGCGTTGATCCGCCCAGCGCCGCAGCGCCGCCTCCCAGCCCTCACTGCCGGGGGCCTGGGTGCCCGGCGCTGTGCCGGTCACGCGCAATTCGGGCGGCAGGTCTTCGGGATGAATGATCTCGCCTACCGTCATCACAGTGAGCCAGCGGCAGATGTTTTCCAGTTGGCGCACATTGCCTGGCCAGTCCAGCTTGCTGAGGAAGGCCTCGGTGTCGGCACGCAGGCGCTTGGGTTTTACCCCCAATTCTTTGGCCGCGCGCGACAGGAAATACTGCAACAGCAACGGAATATCCTCGCGCCGTTCGCGCAGAGGCGGGATGTGGATGCGAATCACGTTGAGACGATGAAACAGGTCTTCGCGGAAACTGCCCTGCTGCACACGCTGCTCCAGATTCTGGTGCGTGGCGGCGATGATGCGCACGTCCACCTTGATCGGGCTGTGGCCGCCGACGCGGTAAAACTCACCATCAGAAAGCACGCGCAACAGCCGCGTCTGCAATTCGGCGGGCATGTCGCCGATCTCGTCCAGAAACAGAGTGCCGCCGTTGGCCTGTTCGAAGCGCCCGTTGCGCTGGGTCTGGGCGCCGGTGAAGGCGCCGCGCTCATGGCCGAACAATTCGGACTCCAGCAGATCGCGCGGAATCGCCGCCATATTGAGTGCGATGAACGGCTTGTCCGCGCGCGGGCTGTGGCGGTGCAGCGCGTGCGCGACCAGCTCCTTGCCGGTGCCGGATTCGCCGTTGATGAGTACCGTGATGTGCGAGCACGACAGCCGTCCGATGGCGCGGAAAACCTCCTGCATCGAGGCGGCCTCGCCAATGATCTCCGACGTTGCGCGCTCTTCTGCCGGGGGGAGGGCGTTGCGCTGCCGTTGATGGGCGATGGCGCGCCGCACCACCTCCACCGCTTCATCGGTGTCGAACGGTTTGGGCAGGTACTCGAAGGCCCCGCCCTGATAGGCCGCCA
>CAWUUY010000348.1:0-7058 GCA_963924885.1 uncultured Burkholderiales bacterium
ACATGCCCACCGTCGGCAGCGACTGCACCAGGCCCGTGATCGCCAGAAACCCCACCACGTAGGCTATCGAGTGATCGGCCATAAAACGGCGGAAAATAAAAATACCGAACAAGGTCAGCACGCTGCCAGTCAGATCCAGCACTGAAAAAAACTGCTCATCAAACCGCAGATCATCGATCATCCACCACGTCACGCCGTCGCCGATGCCCGGCACCGCGCGAAACACGAAGATCACCGCCGCGGTGCCCACCAGAGTGGTGCGCACATCGGGCGCGAGTTCGCGCGTCAACCGCGCGATCAGGATCACGATGATCACCATCGACCCCGCGAACACGATCTCCTGCTTCAACTTGATATCGCTAAAGCCCATCAATAGCGTGAACGCCACGAAGACCAGACTACCGCCGAGGATCCACCCGTTCGGCGTGGTTTTGTCGGCGTGTTCATCCAGCGCCGCGTGTATCGCCTGCGCGCTCACGCCCGCCGCGCGCAGCCGCGCGCGCGCGCGCAGGCGCAGCACCGACGCCAGCACCACGCCCAGCACCGAAATCACCGGGATCACCAGCGCCCACTCATACACGCGCGCGTAGATCACCGCCTTAGCCGCCTTCGACAGTGTTTCGGTATCCGCAAACACGACGATATTCACCACCGCCACCAGCAAGCCACCGCCGATGATCGCCACGCGCCCCAGCGTCTGCATGGTCGTGTGCATGAGTTTTTGCGTGGCATCGAGGATCGGCTGTCCCGACGCATCCAGCTTGGGCACCGCCTCCACCGTCATCGCGTCGGCCACCACGTCCTGGATCACGTAGCCGATGGGCGAGAGCAACGCCGCCATCACGAACCAGCTTTCCACCGGCATCACCGCCGCCATCGCCGCGCGGTGGCCCAGCAGGCCCACCATGATCAGCAGACTTGCCGCGATCAGGCTCGCGCCCAGATACACCAGCCAGCCTTTCCAGCGCCAAATCAAATCGACCACGTGGCCCACCGGCATCTTGATGGCGTAGGGCAAGCCCACCCAAAAGCCGAGTGCCGCGAGAAACTCCGCGCTCAACCCAAGGTGATCTTTAACGAAGAAAGTGCCGACGATCGCCGTCAGCCCGGAGATGCCCGCCGCCACGTATACCATCATCGGCGGCAGATACGACCAGCGCATCTCTTGCGCAAGTTCGAGGATGTTCTCGTTGATCCAGCGACGCAGCATTTGAGCAAAAGCCATCATGGCGGCGACATCATAGCAGCCGCGCCGCGCGGCGTGACATCAGCGGCGTTCAGTGCAACTGCGACGGCGGCAGCGTTTCGATATCGCCATCGATGGCGGCCGATGGCGCTGGTTCATCTTCCTCGCCATCACCGCCATCCTCAGTATCAAGCAATCCTTCGCCCATGGAAATCGCCCTGCCGCGCGGTTCATCGTCGCCCACGCCCGGCATGTTCAACTCCACCTGCGCCGCGCCGCTGGCATCCACCAGCGCGCCCAGATCATCCAGCGTCGGCAGTTCTTCCAGCGAACGCAGGCTCAAGTCGTCGAGAAACTGTTTGGTGGTGGCGTAGATCGCCGGTCGGCCCGGCACTTCGCGATGGCCGATCACGTCGATCCAGCCGCGCGCCTCCAGCGCCTTGATGATGTTCGACGACACCACCACGCCGCGGATATCCTCGATGTCACCGCGCGTCACCGGCTGACGGTAGGCAATGATCGCCAGCGTTTCCATCACTGCGCGCGAGTACTTCGGCGCTTTTTGCGGATTGAGCTTGTCGAGAAAACGTTGCAACTCCGGCTTGGCGCGGAAACGCCAGCCCGATGCCACGTTCAACAGTTCCACGCCGCGCCCCTGCCAGTCGCCGGCCAGTTCCTGCAACAGCTTGCGCACCAGCTCGTTGTTGGTCGTGCCGCGCGGGAACATGCGCTTCATGTCGTTTAACGACAGCGGCTCGGGGCTGGTCAGCAGCGCCGTTTCGAGCACCTGCTTGATCACGCCAATATCAAGAGCGGGGACGCCGCTGCCATCATCGGCGTCCTGGGCTTCCAGCGATACGCCGGCGTCCAGCGTGTCCTGGGGATCTTTGATTTCTTCTGTTTCCTGCATATTGTCTTCGCTCATGCGCCCACCGTCATTTCAGCGTTTTTCAGTTTTACGTATATCGGCGCGTAGGCCTGCTCCTGCGTGATCTGCACCAGCGATTCGCGCGCGAGTTCAAGAATCGCGATAAAGGTCACCACCAGCACCGGCTTGCCTTCGTTCGCGCTAAACAACCGCGTGAATTCGACAAACTCCGCGTCCTGCAAGCGGCGCAGCACGCGCGTCATGTGCGCGCGCACCGACAGTTGATCGCGGGTGATCTTGTGATGCTGATACACCTTGGCGCGATTGAGTATCGTCAGCCACGCCAGCTTCAGATCCATCGCATCCACGTCGGGCGGAATCGCTGCATCGCGATCGAACAGCACATTCACCAGCGAATAATCGCGACCCGCCACCGGAATCTCGGCAAGCTGTAACGCCGCCTTTTTCATCTGCTCGTAATCGAGCAGGCGCCGCACCAGCTCCGCGCGCGGATCTTCCTCCAGCGTCACCCCCGACGGCCGCGGCAACAGCATGCGCGACTTGATTTCAATCATCATCGCCGCCATCAGCAGATATTCCGCCGCCAGCTCCAACTGCTTGGTGCGCATCAGCTCCACGTACTCGAGATACTGCGCGGTGAGCTTGGCCATCGGAATATCGAGCACATCGATATTTTCCTTGCGGATCAGATACAGCAGCAGATCCAGCGGCCCCTCGAACTGATCCAGAAAAATTTCCAGCGCGTCAGGCGGAATATAGAGGTCATGCGGCACCTCAGTAAGCGGCTCGCCATAAACCTTGGCGAAGGGCTCCAGCGCCTTGATCGGCGGCATGGGTACCGGCGCGGCGCTATCCATGACGGCACTCATGAGACGACGCTTGCCGGTAGCCAGAACGATTGTAGATATTTGTTTTTATTAAACATTTTGTAACTCTCAAGCGCGCATGGAAGGCGCAGATAGGATTTTACCGCATTTCCCGCCAAATCCTACAACCTATAGTGTTTACTGAAAAAACAAAACGCAATAGGTTGAATAAATGCCTGATACAGAACGGCTTTTGTTATTTGGGGGCGAGATGCGCCGATAGTTCACCGCCGAAGCGTGCCCGGCGTCCGTAATCAGCCAAACCACGAAAGGATCGACTACGGCTTTTCCGCTTTCTTACGCGCAACGCCTGCGAGATGCACGCGCCGCGCTTCGGCCTTGCGATCACGCTCGCGCCGACGGCAGGCGCGGCAACGCACGGCGACGGTCCACAGGTCACCCTTCGCTGATTCGTACGACCACTTTTGCTGCGTGGCGGTCCAGATTTCGGGCTTGCCGCAATGCTTGCAGGTGAACGGCTTGTCGAGGTAGCAACCGCGCGTGACGTAATCGGGAAAGCCGTAACTGCAGTTCGGCCCCAGCAGCGCCGTGTTGACCACGACACTTGACGCCTTTGCCGCGATGCGTTTAGCGGCAATTTCAGCGCTGCGGTCGCGGCTGCGTTTCATGGCGGCGTTTTACGTGTCTACTTACGTACCTATTGCTCTTTCGCAACTAATCGGTCGTGAACGCAAGTTATTGCACGCGTGCAGCCAGTGCCTCGCCGGGCCTTCGTAGAGCGAGTTGATAATCTGCGATTTGGGCACGCTCATGTGGAACGTCCGCGCCAGTAGCCGGGCTTGCGGCGCATATGCGCAAAGGCGTAGATCGTAATATCGTCACCTGCCGCGTGGTAAATCAAGCCTTAAGGAAAGCGCCGCAGCCACAACACGCGGAACGCGCCACCGATACGGCGCCAAGCCCGCGGACGTTCTGCAATGGCCTGCTCGCCGGCTGCCAGCTCGCGCAGTAGCGCGCCCGGCAGCGACACGTCACGTACGGCATAAAACGCCAGCGCTTCATCGAGTTCTGCTTCGGCCTCGCGGTGATATCGAAAACTCACTGAACACGGTACTTGTTGCGCAGATTCTCCATCACCTTGTCAGCAGGAATCAACGCATCCTCCCCGCGCGCCACGACTGCCATGCGCCGCTCTGCCTCGGTTGTCCACGCCGCATCCCAATCCGGGTCGGCGTGCGGCAATTGCGCGAGTATGGTTTCCACCAGTTCAACGCGTTCGTCGGCACTCAACTGCCGGGCCTCCGCGGCGAGCTTTTCTACCAGTTGGCTCATGCTCAATCCCCCAACAGAATAATCCGCAATGATTTATTAGTTCGATCGTCCACAATCGTCGCGGTTGCCCGCCTCAAATGCATGGACGGAAGGATTGTATGCGAGCAGTTGGCCCGCCGGAAGGATTTTGCCGTGCCATTCCGGATGTACGCTCCAGTCCGTTTATGGCGTAAGTAATTGTTTTTATGAAATTTTTCATACCGCCAGCTCCACCACCATATTCCCCGACCGCTCCACTGTCGCGCGCGACTTCGGCGGCAAAATCAACGTCGTCGAATCCTCCTCGACAATCGCCGGGCCACGCACTGCCGCGCCTATCGCCAGCTTGTAGCGATCGTACACCGGCAATTGTTCGTAGCGCTCGCGCGCGCCCACCCACGCACGGCGTTTGCCTTTTAACGCCCGCAGTTCGCCCCGAGCACCGCGCTTGCCGCTGGCGACTTTGAGTTCGCCTTTGGCCACTTGCGCGGAAGCCGCGACGCGGATGTTGATGATTTCAATGTTGCCCACCGGCGGCACATGGCCAAAGGTTTTTTCGTAGACCGCAGTAAACGCGGCGCGCAGAGCCTGCAATGAACGCGCGTTGTAAGGGCCGGCGGGCAAGGCCACCACCAGTTCAAAACCCTGCCCCACAAAGCGCATGTCGGCGGCGCGTTGCACCGCGACGCGGGTTTTCTTCGCCACGGTTTTGGCGATCACCGCTCCGGCTTCGCGTTCGAGTTGGGCATACGCGCTTTCAAACGCGTGCCAGTTTTTTTCCGTCATTTCACTAAAGCGGCAGGCCACCGTCGCCACGCGATCAATGCGCGCAGGCGCCATCAAGAGGCCCAGCGCGGACGCCACGCCCGCGCTCGGCGGGCAGATCACACGCGTGATGCCGAGGCGCCGCGCCACTTCGCAGCCATGCAGCGGCCCGCCACCCCCGGTGGCGAGCAAAGCAAAGTTGCCCGCGTGATGCCCGCGCTCCGCCACATGCACGCGCGCGGCCGCCGCCATGTTTTCGTTCACCACCGAATGAATGCCCCACGCGGCGGCTTCGACGCGCAGTTTCGATTGCGCGGCCAGCGGCGCAACCGCCGCATGCGCGAGTTGGGTATCGATGCGCATGGTGCCCCCCGCGAACGTAGCGGCATCCAGATACCCCAGAACCAGATTAGCGTCGGTCACCGTCGGCGCCGTACCGCCGCGTTGATAACACGCAGGTCCAGGTGCCGCGCCCGCGCTTTCCGGCCCCACCTTGAGCAGCCCCAGTGCGTCAATGGTGGCAATACTGCCGCCGCCCGCGCCGATTTCGATCAGCTCAATGGTGGAAATATTGATCGGCAAGCCGCTGCCTTCCATAAAGCGCTGCTGGCGGCCCGCCTCGAACTGATACGCAATCAACGGCGCGCCGTCTTCCACGATGGCGAGCTTTGCCGTGGTGCCTCCCATGTCAAAGGCCAGCACGTCACGCGCCTTCGAACGCAGGCCAAAGGTGGAACCCGCCAGCGCGCCCGCCGCCGGCCCGGATTCGAGCAACTGGATCGGCACGCGCTTGGCTTCATCGATATGCGTCAGCCCGCCGTTGGAAAGCATCATAAACAGCGGCGCTTTGATGCCCAGCTTGGCGATCTCGCTGCTCATCAAATCCAGATAACTGTCCGCCAGCGGCTTGATGTAGGCATTGGCCACCGTGGTGGAGGTGCGTTCGTACTCGCGGATTTGCGGCGCCACTTCGGACGACAGCGACACAAACAGTTCGGGATGGCGCGCCCGTATCGCATCACGCGCCTGCTGCTCGTGCACCGCATTGGCGTAGGCATGCAGAAAAGTAATCGCCAGCGAGGCCACACCCGCCGCCTTGAGTTTTGCCGCCTGCGAGAGCAGCACATCCACATCCAGCAGTTGCTCGATCTTACCATCGGGGCCGATGCGCTCCGGCGCTTCCAACCGCAGGCTGCGGCGCACCAGCGGCTTCGGCAACTCTATGAACAGGTTGTACAGCTCGTACTTGTGCTCGCGGCGCATTTCCAGCGTGTCGCGAAACCCGGCGGTGGTAATCAGCCCGGTGGGCGCGCCCTTGCGCTCGATCAGCGCGTTGGTGAACAGCGTGGTCGCGTGCACCACGCGCGAGACCTCTTTGCATGCAATGCCCTGTGCGTCGAACAGCTTGCGGATACCGCTAATCACGCCGCGATGCGGCGCGTCGGGCGTAGTGAGTTCCTTGTACGCGCTGGAAACGCCGCGCGTGGCGTCATACACCACGATGTCGGTGAAGGTGCCGCCGATGTCGATGCCGAGGGCGAATTGCGTCATAGGTTATTTTTCAAGCGATTTGGTTTGTTGCGGGGAACAACTGGGCTACGTTACCTGTTGCTATTACTCCTCTTCCCA
Source organism: uncultured Burkholderiales bacterium (assembly GCA_963924885.1). GTDB lineage: Bacteria > Pseudomonadota > Gammaproteobacteria > Burkholderiales > SG8-41 > UBA5216. Next base: position 6,608 of record CAWUUY010000348.1, read on the forward strand.
CTTGAATACACTGTTAATAAACCACTGATTAGTCGCATCATGAGCATCCGGGCACGAGCGACCGTTTGGGCCAATCCCCCTGGATGTCAACCGCGGGCGCCGTCCCCCGGTTGTCGAGCCAAAACCTGCCTCGATCAAAAAACCTATTAGTTCGGCGACAACACTATTGTCTAAAAGATTGATCACACGAAAACTGCTGCCAGCCAACCAGTACTTCCTATCATCGGGGGTGGAAATATCTTCCCATCCCACACCGAACCTGCTGACTGGTTGCTGAATTTGTTCCTTCACTGAGAGCTCGTCATTTGATACAAGACGATAGATTCGCTTATATCCTTCGCCTGACTCATTCTTAATTTCCACAAAATCGAGACCTTTTTGGATACCTTAACCGCTGCGATGACGCCGATCCATTACCAATCGCATCGCTGCGTAGATTGTTCTTTCACTT
>CAWUUY010000349.1:0-30054 GCA_963924885.1 uncultured Burkholderiales bacterium
GCCTACAGCTTGTTTACCATTTCCTCGCTGCACGTGATGCTGATGGCCATCCTCGAACGGCGCTTGCGCGCGGGCGCGCTGCCGCCGTCGCTGCGCAGCCTGCCGCCGCTGCTGGCCATGGAGACGCTGTTGTTTCGCATCATCGCGGCGGGCTTTGTATTGCTCACGCTCACCATCGCCAGCGGCGTTTTGTTTTCCGAAGAACTGTTCGGCAAGCCCGCGCGCTTTTCGCACAAGACGGTGTTCGGCGTATTGTCATGGCTGATTTTCGGCGCGCTGCTCGGCGGGCGCATGATCTACGGCTGGCGCGGACGCATTGCGGTGCGCTGGACGCTGGCGGGATTTCTGATGCTGGTGCTCGCTTACATCGGCAGCAAATTCGTGCTGGAAGTGATTCTCGGTCGTTAAAAATAATATTTAAAAACAAGTAGTTATAACAACTTCCGTTGCGGCCCGTACAAATTGCCTGGCTGATCGCGCTGGGCGCGATCTGGGGTTCTTCCTTTTTGTTCATGAAAATCGCGGTGCCTGCGTTCGGGCCATCGATGATGATGGGCGGGCGCATTGCCATCGCCGCGGTCGCGTTGACGCTGGTGGCGTGGTTCATCCGAAAATCGCTGCCGCGTGGCAAACATTGGGTGCCCGCCGCGGTGATCGGCGTTTTCTATGTCGCGATACCGCTGTTCATGTGGGGCTACGCCGCGCAGGAACTCAGCGCCTCGCTGCTGTCGATTATCAACGCCACCGCGCCGCTGTTCGGCGCGGCGATCTCGCTGCTCTGGTTTCGCGAAAAAATCAGCGTGCGCGGATGGGCTGGCTTGGCGCTCGGTTTCGCCGGTGTTGCGGTGCTGGTGGGCGGCGAAGGATACCGCGATGAGAAACTGCCCGCGCTCGCCGTCGCCGCCGCCTTCGGCGCCAGCTTGTTGTATGGCGCGGTTTCCAATTACTCGCAAAGAATGACCGTCACCGATCAGTATTCGAACGTGCTCGGCAGCCTGTGGATCGCCACGCTACTGATGACGCCGCTGATGATTTTGTTTCCGCTGCGCGAGACGCCCGGCATCGCGGCGTGGAGCTTCGTCGCGGCACTCGGCATCCTGTGTACCGCCATCGCCTACGTGGTGTATTTTCGCTTGGTCGAACAGATCGGCGCGGCGCCCACGCTAACGGTAACGTATCTCATCCCCGTATTCGGCGTGTTGTGGGGCGCGGTGTTTCTGGACGAACGCATCGGCGCGCATCACGTGGCGGGAGCGGCAATGATTTTGGCGGGTATTACGCTGGTGGCACGAGCGCGGCGATCTAATTCACACCCGTAAGGCTAATCCACGCGATTACACCGATAGGTGTAGGTGATTGCCGGGATAGTGGGTTAGAGTGCCTTCGGCCACGTCAGCAAGTAAATCTCGGGCTGCGGAAAACACGCTTCGCCGGGGTCTTTCCCCGGTCTTTCCTCTTCTCCTTATTTTTCACCCTCTCGCGGTTTTTTATTGCGCCGGGCGGTTCGCCCGCGCATGGCCGGCCAACCACACCCCCATCCAAGGAGATCACATGCAACAAGCACAATCCGCCGCAAAAGTAATGACCGACCTGACCTGCTGGAAATGCGGCGAAGAATCACTCAAAGAAGCCCCCATCGCGGGTGCCGTGCGCGGTTCGAGCGGTGAAGTGATGTCATCGACAGACGTCAAACATTCCGATTGCCAGAAGTGCGGCGCTTATTCCGTCAACGCGGTACAGGCGCGGCACAACAAGATCCAGGGACGCAAGGCACGCAAAGCCAGTATCCACGAATCGAATCGCAACAGCGCCTAGCCATAAATCGCGTACAGCGCAATTATTTGTTAAATAAAACAAATACTTACGAAATAGTAGCGTCATCCCTCCCGCCTTGCTGGCGAGCCGCGCGCAGGCGCATTAAAATGCGCGCCGTACCTCAACCCGGATGGGAGCCATGCTGAAATCTTTACGTACGGCGATTGTGGCCTCAGTTTTTCTTGCGCCGGTCACACTGCTTGCGCAGGAACGCTTTTCCATTTTCGTCGGCAGCGCGCAGGAAAACGTTGACCGGATGATTCACATCGCGGAGCTGCGCGATAACGACGTGGTGATCGATCTGGGCTCGGGCGACGGCCGCATCGTGCTCACCGCCGCCAAGGCCAACGGCAAGGTCAAGGGCTGGGGCGTGGATATCGACGAAAAGCTGGTCGTTCAATCCAACGCCGAGGCCAAAAAACTTGGCGTGGCGGACCGCGTGCAGTTTTTCAAGCGTGATGTATTCGATGCCGACATCCGCGACGCCACCGTAATAACCATGTGGATGTGGCCGGAGATGCAGCGCATGCTGCGCACCAAGATACTCGCCGAAGCCACGCCAGGCACCCGCGTCATTACCCCGATCTGGGGCATGGGTGACGCGTGGAAATCGGACCGGATCGACGAAGTCGGCAACTCGCCCGTGCATATGTGGATAGTCCCCGCGCGCGTTGAAGGCTACTGGTCGTGGGATCTGCCGGTAGCCGGCGGCAAATACACCTACGCCGGCGTGCTGGAGCAGCAGTTTCAAAAGGCGGAAGGCGTGGTACGCGTGGGCAATCGCCGCGGCGTGCTCGACAAAATGACGTTGCGCGGCACGGACATCAACTTCACGCTCGCCATGACCATCGGCAGTGCCGGTTTTATCACCCACACCTACAGCGGCAAAGTCAGCGCCAGCGGCAACGAGATCGTCGGCACGGTCAAACTGCAACGCACGGTGAATGAAGAAACCACCACCGTCGATGTGCCGTGGCGCGCGACGCGCACGCAAAGCAGCAGCTATTTCGCGCCCACCGGTGTCAGCGCAGAAGTACCGACGGACGTGTTGAAACCCGTGCCGCAGCCGCAGAAGTAGCCGCGCCTTTACGCAGCCCTCGTCCCGAACCCGCCGCCACCGGCGGTTTCCATCACCACGCGGTCGCCCTTGTTCAGCACCCAGTGATCGGCGGGGTTGATCGGTTTGCCGTTCAGCGTCAGCGCGCCGACCTTGCCCGGCGTGCCGCCGAAGATGCCCTGCGGCGCGGTCTTGTAACGCGTCATGATCATCGACGCCATCATCGGCGTGTCGGCCACCACCTCCACTTCAAAGCGCAAGCCGTCGCCGCCTTTGCGCGCCCCGCCCCCTCCGCTATCGCGGCGGATCGCGCGTTCGATCACGAGGAGCGGCGCCATTTGCTCGAAGACTTCGATCGGCGTGTTCGACAGATTCGACGGAAACGACAGCATCGTGTATCCGTCGCGATGCCGGGTCGCGCCCTGCCCCGCGTTCATGAAATTTACTGCCGCATACGGGTGTCCGCGATGTTCGCCGGTGACAGTGATCGACGAATTCGACGAGCCTTCGGCAATCGCGCGCCCGGGCAGCACGTCGGCCAGCGCCATCATGATCGCGGGCACCATCATGTGCCCGATCATGCCGCGCCCGCCGCTGGCCGCCGGATACGTGGGGTTGAAGATCGAACCCAAAGGTGCTGACGTGGTGATCGGGGTGAAGCTGCCTTCGTTATTGGGCACGTCGGGGCACAGCAGCGCCTTCACCGCGAACGCCGAGTACGCAAAGCAATAAATCGGCACCACGTTCACCGCGCGCGGCACCTGCGCGCTGGAGCCGGTGTAGTCGATGGAGAGTTTTTCACCTTTGACGGTGACCGTGGCGTTGATGATGATCGGCTCTTCAAAACCGTCGTGCTGCGTGCGCCCGTGATACACGCCGTCGGGCACCTCGCGTATGGCTTTTTTCATTGCGGCCTCGGAGCGGCGGCGTATCTCCGCGCCCAGCGATTCGATATCGATTTCCTTGAGTAGCGGCTTCAAGCGTTCTTCCAGCATTTTGCACGCCGCCACCTGCGCCCAAATATCGCCCAACGTCTGCTCCGGTACGCGCACGTTCTGGCCGATCATGTCGAGCAAGTTCTGATCGGGCTTGCCGGCGCTGATGAGCTTCATGCGCGGAATCTGCAACCCTTCCTCGTAAATATCGCGGATGCCGGCATTGCGGATGCGTCCGCCGATGTCGGGCATATGGCTCACCACCGCAGCGTAAGCGACGATTTTGCCTTGGTAGAAAATCGGCATCGCGGTGTTGACGTCGTGGATATGACCGGTGCCCATCCACGGGTCGTTGGTAATCATCACGTCGCCGGGCTTTAAGGTTTTCGCCGGAAATTTTTGCAGAAAATGTTTGACCGTCGCGGGCAACGTGCCGATGAACGATGGAATCGATAGCACCGATTGCGCGATGGAGCGGCCTTGCGCATCGGTGAGCACCACCGCGAAGTCATTCGCCTCGCGCACCAGCACCGAAAACGACGTGCGCACGAAGGCAGCCGAGGCTTCATCCACCATCGACACCAGACGCTTCCACTGAATTTCGAGCGTGATTGGATCGAGTTTTTTTGCGGCTTTCATCAAAATTCCTTAATCACGATAGACACCGTGTAATCAGCCAGGATGCGCACATCCGCCTTCACCGGCACCACCAGCGTGGATTCGCGCTCTTCGAGTATCAGCGGGCCGGCAAGGCGCGTGCCGGGTTTCAACGAGTAGCGTTCATACACCGGCACCTCGCCGAATTTATTCTTCAGCGGCAGAAATATGTCGCGTTTGCCGCGCATCACCGCATTGCCCGACGAGCGCTGATCGCCCCATTGGAAGGTGTAGTTTTTCACCAGCGAGCGTCCGGTAAGCCGCCAGGTAATCACCTGCGGCGCGGCGCCGGGCACCAGATGACCGTAGAGCTGGCGGTAATTAGCCTCGAACGCTTTCAACAACGCCGGCGCGAGCGCCGCGCCCACGGCGCGCCACGGCAGGCTTACCGACACATTGTGCCCCTGGCCCGCATAACGCATCTCCGCGCCGATAAACCACTTGATCGTTTTCAGTTCGGCGCCCGCTGATTTCAGTTCCGCTTCGGCGTCGTCGCGCATGCCGCCGTAGGCCTTGGCGACACGGCTCCACTCGATGTCTTTCAGCAGACAAGGCTGCGACCATGCGCGATCCACGCGCGCGGGCGCGGCGAGCAAGCCCAGGCACGATCCCGCACCCGCCGCGATGGTGGCCAGCACGCGCGGTATCTGCAGCTTGCGCGCCACCTCCACCGCATGCACCGGACCCGCGCCGCCCGTGGCTACCATGGTGAAATCACGCGGGTCATGGCCTTTTTCGGCGATGTGAATGCGCGCAGCGGCGGCCATGTTTTCGTTGACGATATTGCAAATGCCCCACGCCACGTCGGTGGCGGTGAGTTTAAGTTGCGCCGCCAACCGGCCCAGCGCGGCGTCAGCCAGATCGCGGCGCAGCGTCATCTCGCCGCCGAGAAAATTATCCGCGTTGAGATAGCCCAGCGCGAGATCGGCATCGGTTACGGTTGCACCGGTACCCCCCTGACCGTAACATGCCGGCCCCGGCACGGCGCCGGCGCTTTCCGGCCCGACATTGAGCAAGCCGAGCTCGTTGACATGCGCCACCGATCCGCCGCCCGCGCCGATTTCAATCAGATCAATGCTCGGAATCAGGATCGGCAGCCCCGACCCGCGCTTGAAGCGCGCCACGCGCGCGCATTCAAAGCTGTGTGAAATCAGCGGCTCGCCGCCGACCGCCACACACGCCTTGGCGGTGGTGCCGCCCATGTCGAACGCGAGTATGCGGTCGATGCCCGCCATGTCACAATTTCGCGCGGTGTTGAGCGCCGACAACACGCCGCCCGCCGGCCCGGATTCAAGCAGCAGTATCGGCGTTTCCGCTGCCGCCTTGCCCGAGGTGAATCCGCCGCTGGAAACCATGATGCGCAGCGTCGCCTTGGGCGCGAGTTCATGCACGCGCGTGTCCAGGCGCGCCAGATACGCCGCCATCAGCGGCTGCACATAGGCGTTGGCGGCCACCGTGGACATGCGTTCGAACTCGCGGATCTCGCGCGCAATGCCGGAGGAAATCGACACCGAGAGTGTCGGAAAACGCTGCCGGATTGCAGCTTCGATTTGCTTTTCGTGCGCGTCGTTGACGTAGGCGTGCAGCAGGCACACACCGACGGCTTCGATCTCCAGTCCTTGCAGCGCGCTCATCAGCCGATCGATTTCGGTTGACGTAAGCGGCTGCACGACGCGGCCTTCCACATCCATGCGCTCGGCGGCTTCCAGCCGCTTGTCTTCCGCCACCAGCGGTGTGGGCAACTCGAGGTTCAAGTCGTACAGCTCGTAGCGTATCTCGCGCCCGATGCTCAACACATCACGCGTGCCCTTGGTGACAATCAATCCCGTCCTGGCGCCCTTGCGCTCGATCAGCGTGTTGGTGACCAGCGTCGTGCCATGCACAACCTCCGTCACCCCCGCGCTGGCGTTGGCGTGCGTAAGCTGCCGCAGCAAATCGGCGATCACCGTCGTCACCGCTTCGCCGGGATCGTGCGGCGTGGTCAGTGTTTTTGCCACCCAGATGCGGCCGCCGGGTGTGTGTACCGCAAGCCCGTCGGTGAAAGTGCCGCCGATGTCCACGGCGATACGGATGGAGGCCTTCGATTTCATTAAAAATACCCCTTCAACATCGCCGGCACCCAATCCGCCTGTGTCGATTTTTCAACGCTGTCGAATTCGGGAATGAACGGTTTCACATCGAGCACCGGCGTGCCATCCATGGCATCCAGCCCGGTCACAGTCAACACATTGTCCTTGATCGACACCAGCTTCACCGGCGTCACCCCGATCGGATTCGGACGAAACTTGGTGCGCTGTGCAAACACACCCACCGGCGGCAACTGTTCCATGCCGCGCGGCTGACGCAGCAGTTGTTGGGCCTTGTCGAACGGCGGGATGCGATCCAGATGAAACACCACCACCACGTGCGAGAAATCGGCGAGTCCCTGCAAGCCGGGCGCAAGATCGGGGTTGAGCTCGATGCGCGACGCCGCGTCGGCCCAATGGCCGGTGGACATTTTATCGACATGGTTGCGCACCACGCCTATTGGGGAAAACGTGACCATATTTTTTTATTCACTATTTTATTATTTCGAGATATCGCGGATTTGTTCGCGGCGCTTCAGCCACCACGCGTATTCCGTCGGCAGCAAATCCAGATAATCGGTGACGCCGAGCTGCTTCGCGGCATGCACCGGCCAGTTCGGGTTGTACAGAAACTCGCGCGCTATCGCGATGAAATCCGCCTGGCCGCGTTGCAAAATATCTTCGGCGTGTTCCGGCTCGGTGATCAGGCCTACCGCGCAAGTGGCGATGCCGGCGTCGCGCCGCACGCGCTCAGCATAGGGCGCCTGATAACCGGGTGTGCGCGGTACGATCGCCATGTTGAGCGGACCGTTGATGCCGCCGGAGGAACACGAAATCGTATCGACGCCGCGCGCCTTGAGTTCACGCGCCAGCACCACGGTATCGTCAAGGCTCCACGCGCCGCCATCGCCATCCACCGCCGACACGCGAAACCACAGCGGCCTGTCCTTCGGCCACGCCGCGCGAACGGCTTCGGTCAATTCGAGCGCGAAGCGCATGCGCCCCTGCAAGTCGCCGCCGTAGGCATCGCTGCGCTGATTGGCCAGCGGCGACAAAAACTGATGAATCAGGTAGCCGTGCGCGCCGTGGATTTCGATCATCTCAAAACCGGCATCGAGCGTGCGCAGCGCGGCCTCGCGCCACGACGCGATGACTTCCTTGATATCCGCGACCGATAGCGCGTGCGGCACTTGCGCGTCGTCGCGGTGCGGCACCGCGCTGGGCGAGACGCCGCGCCACGGCGCATGGCCGTGCTTCGCGTCCTCCTCGGTCAGCGGCTTGAAGTGGGTCCACGGTGGCCCGCATGCCGCCTTGCGCCCCGAATGCCCGATCTGCATCGCGGGAATGCTTTTATTCCTGCTGATAAATTCAGTCATGCGCCGGTACATCGGCACATGCTGGTCGCTGTAAATGCCGGCGCAGCCGTAGGTCTTGCGCGCGCGCGGCTCCACCGCGGTTTCCTCGCAAAACACCACCGCGGCACCCCCCAGCGCGAACTTGCCCAAATGCACCAGATGCCAGTCGCCAGGCCCGCCTTCCTCAGAGGAGTACTGGCACATCGGCGACACGACGATGCGATTACGCGCGGTAAGGCCGGCGAGTTTGATGGGCGTAAATAAAAGTGGTGGCGGCACTTACTTCAATTCCGCAACCGCGCGCCCCATGCGCCGGCACGCTTCTTCGAGCTTGTCGATTTCGGTGGCGATCGACATTCTGAAATAAGGCGACATGCCGTAGGCCGCGCCCAGCACCACGGCGACGCCGTGATCCATGAAGTGCATCACCACATCGGCTTCACCGGCGAGCACCTTGCCCTGCGGCGTCTTTTTGCCGAACAAATCGCCGCAGCGCACGAACAGATAAAACGCACCTTCGGGGTAATTCGGCTGCAGGCCGGGAATAGCCTTGAACATTTCCAGCACGCGATCACGCCGCGCCTGAAACTCGGCCGAGCGCTGCGGAATGAATTCCTGCGGGCCGTTCAGCGCCTCCACCGCCGCCCACTGGCTGATGGAACTCACGCCCGCGGTGCTTTGCGATTGCAGCTTGACGATGTTCTTGATGAGTTCCTTCGGCCCCGCCGCGTAGCCCAGCCGAAAACCCGTCATCGCGTAGGCTTTGGATACGCCGTTCACCGTCAGCGTGCGGTCGTAGAGTTTTGGCTCAACCTGCGCAATAGTGGCGAATTCAATGCCATCAAATCGGAGATGCTCGTAGATGTCGTCGGTGAGTATCCACACGTGCGGATGCTTCAGCAGCACGTCCGCCAGCCCGCGAATTTCCGCGCGCGAATATACCGCCCCGGTGGGATTGTTGGGCGAGTTCAGAAACAGCCACTTGGTACGTGGCGTGATTGCGGCATCGAGTTGCGCCGGCGTCAGTTTGAATCCGCTTTCCACCGTACACGGCACTTCCACCGGCTTGCCGTCGGCCACCAGCACCATGTCCAGATACGAAATCCAGTACGGCGCGGGAATGATGGCTTCGTCGCCTGCGCCGATGGTTGCCAGCATCGCATTAAAAATAATCTGCTTGCTGCCAGTGCCCACCATCACCTGATCGGCGTTGTAGGTCAGTGCATTCTCGCGCTGGAATTTGCGTGCCGCGGCATCGCGCAACTCCGGTATGCCGTCAATCGGCGGATACTTGGTTTCATTGCGCGCCAGCGCCGCCATCACGCCCTGCTTCACGTGCTCCGGCGTATTGAAATCCGGCTGGCCGATCGTAAGCGCGATGATATCGCGCCCCTGTGCGCGCAGTTCGCGGGCGCGCATGGTGGCCGCCGTACTGGGAGAAAGTTTGATGCGATTAAGCCGATCGGAATAGAAAGACATGGAGCCCCTTGATTAACCACAGATGAATTTATTCAAACTTGATGCCCTGCTCGCGTATCACCTTGCCCCACTTCGCCGTCTCCTGCTTCTGGTGTGCCACCAGTTCTTCGGGCGTGCTGCCCACGGGGTCGACACCCTGCGCCTTCAGTTTGTCTTTCACATCGGCGGCGGCCACGGCGCGCACTGTTTCCCGGTTCACCCTGGCAAGGATATCGCGTAGGACGCCCGCCGGCGCGAACAGGCCGAAGGACGTGACCGATTCGAAATTCGGCAATCCTGACTCATGCACGGTGGGTATCTCCGGCATCAGCGGCGTGCGTTTTAACGTGCTGGTAGCCAGCGCGCGCAAGCGGCCGGTTTTGGCGTGCGGCGCAACAGTGATCGCATCGACGAACGACAGCGCGGTTTCGCCGCCGAGCAACGCCTGAAACGACGGCCCGCCACCTTTGTACGGCACATGGGTCATTTTGATTTTCGCCATGTTCATGAAGAGCTCGGTCGCCAGGTGACTAGTTGCGCCTACGCCCGCGCTGGAAAAAATGATCTGCCCCGGTTGCGCGCGGGCGAGCGTGATCAACTCCCGCGCGTTTTTCACCGGCAACGACATGTGCCCCGTCAGTATCTGCGGATTCACCGCCACCAGCGAAATCGACGCGAACGCGGTGTCGTTATCGTACGGGATGTTCTTGTACAAATGCGGCGCGATGGCGAAGGTGCTGTTGGTGCCCAGCAGCAGGGTGTAACCATCGGGAGGCGCTTTGGACGCGAACGCATGACCGATGGTGCCGGTGGCGCCGCCGCGGTTATCCACGATCCATTGCTGCTGGGTGTACTCGGCGAGTTTTTGGCCGAGGATACGCCCGATGGAATCGGTCGAACCGCCAGCCGCCCACGGCACGATCAGGCGCACGGTCTTGTTGGGATAATCCTGTGCGTGTGACAGCGGCACGCAAAACAATAACGGCAGACACAGCAATAAAATTTTTCTCATGGCATGGCCTGTTCAAGGGATTGATTTCACGGCGGGTCCATTCTACCGCTTCCGTTCGGCGAGCATGAGCGGGCGCCATACTTTTAATTCTGTACCCGCCGTGTAAAATCGCCCGTTCGATAAATCCGTTTCGTGGGGAGAAAAAATGATTCGCAAGCTAAGAACCGAACGCGACAATCAGCAATGGATGCTTGATCTGGCGCTGAACATGCGTGGCCGCGTGCAGAATTTCGAGCGCGACGACGTGGAGGTTCCGCCGGGCACGCGCGCGCGCAACTACCGCATGCTGCCCAAGGTGTGGCGCAAGGCCGCCGAACGTCACGAGGCGCTGGCGAAACGCGCCGAGGCACGCGGCGCCAAAGCCACCGCCGTATCGCATTACGACCACGCGGTTGAAGGCTATCGCATGGCGCAACACCCGATCTTTTTTGATAACCACCCGGTCAAAAAATATCTGTACAAAAAACTCTCCGAAATGGTGGATCGCCGCAGCAAAGTAGCCGAATATCCCATCGAGCGCGTGGAAGTGCCGTTCGACAACGGCACCACGATTTCGTGCCTGCTGCATCTGCTGCCGGATCGCCGCAAGGCGCCCTGCGTGATCTACGTGCCAGGCATGGATCAATCGAAAGAGGTTTTCCCCAAGGCGGGCCACAATATTGCGCTGTCGCGCGGCTTTCACGTCATCGCCATCGACGGGCCGGGTCAGGGCAACTCCAACATGCAAAAAATCCGTTCGGTGGGGCTGAACTACGAACGCGCGGGCGCGGCGGTCATCAGCTATCTGCAAACGCGCAAGGAAATCGACAGCAAAAAAATCGCCATCTACGGCATCAGCATGGGCAGCTACTGGTGCCTGCGCTTATCGAGCTACGACCATCGCGCTGCCGCCGTGGTGAGTTCGGTGGCGTGCTTCAATCCCAACAACACCATCTTCACGCAATCGTCACCGCGTTTCAAACAGATGTTCATGTACATGGCCGGCTACGAAGACGAGGCAAAATTCGACGAGGAAGTCGCCAAGCCGATGACCGTGCGCGGCTACCTCGGCAAAATCAAATGCCCGACACTCCTGGTCACCGGCGAATTTGATCCGCTATGCCCGCTGGAAGACGCGGTAGAAGCCTTCGACGACTTGAAAGTGCCAAAGGAAATGTGGGTGATGGAAAACCAATACCATCCGCTGTGGGGACTGCAAAACTTGGGCGGCCTGGATTGCCACGAATACGTGCTCGACTGGCTGCAAGCACTGTTCAGCAAAAAACTCACGCCGAAGAAAAGCGGACGCATTGCCTACGTCGCGGAGAACGGCGACGGCCCGTGGGGCGATTGCGAGTGGACGCCGCCGATCAAACGCGGGCAGGCTTATTTTTAGGGAAAGTCGTTGGTTGCAGAAAAAGGCCTGCGTAAATACAGGCCTTTTTTATTGCCGCAGACAACGGGTTTTGGCGAATTCCTGTAGCAGTTGATTAAACCGCCGAGGCTCATCCATGAACAACGCATGCCCTGCATCACCAAAAACCTCAATGCGCGTACCTGGACGATTTTTTTCGAGATTGCGCGCCTGCTCTTCAAACTGTGGCGTCACCACGTAGAGCAGCGGTTTTTTGAAGGCATATGCGCATGCCTTCCAGTGCTCGCGCGGAATGCCGGATGACAGCAGCGCAATGCTGTTATCCAGCGACATGCGTTTGACGTCTTGCAGCAAGGCGGTGATTTCGCTTTCAGGGCGTGGTGTCGCATACATCTCGCGTACGAAGCCATCCAAAACGTTGTCTCGATCTTCGCGCAATGACTGTAGAAACGTGCCGCCCGGCGGCGGCACGGGCAGTTCGCCGACCGAGCTATCGACCAGCACCATGCCGGCGAGTTTGTTTTCGCCGTGGCTATGCGCGTATTCCAGCACCTCCAGCGCGCCCAGCGACCAGCCCACCAGCAGCACATTTTGATACGGCTGTAAAAACTCGTGGATGTCGGCGGCGCGGCGCTCGAAGTGGTAGCCGGTTTCCGGTACGTCGGATTCGCCTTGTCCGCGCGGATCGAGCGCGGCCACGCGATAACGCTCTCCGAGCGCGACGATCTGCTCATTGAACAACCACGCCGGCATGCACCAGCCGGGAATCAATGCGATGGTCAGCGCGGCATCGGCGTTGCCGTTTTCGATGGCAGAAAGAAAAACGCCGTCGCTGGTTTGAAAGCGACGGCATTGCTGGGTGGAGGCCAAGACGGCTAGGGCTTGGTGGAGAGGATCAACCCCGACTGCTCGCCCTTCCAGTGATAACCAAACGGAAACGGCAGCGGCTTGTTGCCCGCTTCTTCCTTGAAAAACTTGTCGAGATCGGCCTGATAGCCCCATTCCATCGGCTTGATCGGGCGATGGTATTTGCCGAACACTTTGACGTTGAAGTTGGCCTGTTTCAGATGCCGCAGCGGGAGACCGGTGTCGTCCTGCACCACGATGTCGGCGGTGGCGAGCACCATGTCGCGCGTTTTCGAAAACTGTCCGTCGTGCAGCAGGTAGGAGGCGGATTTAATCAACGCCGACGCAGGCTTGTTGCGCCCGAACCAGTCGTTGAACTCCGGGTAGAACTGCAACGCTCGGTCCGTGGCATCGAGCGAGAAGAAATACAGCTCATGCGAGCGGCCGCTGTTGGGCACGGTGAAGGTAATCTTCGCGCCGCGCAGCAGCTTGCTGGGTTTTTTCGCCGCCTTCGGATCTTCATAGGCCTTGGTCAACTCGGGGAACAGGTCGTACGGCTCGATTTTCACGATGTGCAGACCGTCGAGCGCCATCATCATCGACATGATGGGCACCGTGCCCTTGAAATAAGGCGAGCGAAGTTCCTTGCCCATGTACGAGGTGATGAAGTAGTTACGCTGGACAATCTCGTCGAGCGCATTGCGCACGTCGCGCAGCAACACGTCAATTTCCTTCGGGCCGAGCTTGTCGATTTCCGGAAGCGTCCCCGGCAACTCGAGGCCGGTGAACAGGTAACGCGCGTGATTCGGATAAAACGCCCACGCATTGATGAAATCCGGGCCGCTGAAGGGATACAGCAGCGTGCGCTTAGACGCGTCTTTCAGCTTGATTTCGCTGTCACGCCATTTTTCGATGACGTCGAGACGCAAGCGCACCGTCTTCCACTGCGCGGTCATGATCTCCTTGTGATTGAGCCACACCTCGCTTTGCGCGATCTTGTCGATGGCCGGATCGCCGGCCGTGGGCGTGATACCGCCCAGCAGTTGCGCGATGGCGGTGGCGCGTTGGCCAATCACGATCACCGGTTTGGCTACTGTCGCGGGCGCCGGGGCTTGCGCGCGCGCGCCCGGGGCCCATGTCAATGCGGCCAGTGCCGTCAGTGCCGACGCGGCGGCGAGAAATTTTCGTTTGCTGAGCATGAATGTTTTTTTAGTGGTTGTTCAATGAAGGAAAACGCCGATAAGGCCAGACTCGACGACCAGTACACCTGTGGCCTTGTAAACAATGTACGAACCACACTTCGGTTGACATCATAACATATTGTTTTTAATAAGGATTTTTACTCCGATAAATGCACACTCAAGCCGCTCGCCGCGTCACGTCGGTAACGCTACTCCAGGCGTATCCCCGCCACCTGCACCACCTTGCGCCAGCGCGCGATTTCGTCGATGAGGAGCTGACGAAATTGTTACGGCGTGGTGCCCAGCGCCTCTCCGCCATCGGCCACCATGCGCTCGTTGATATCGGCGGCTTTGGCGGCTTTGACTAGCTCCCCGTTGAGCCTGGCGATAATGTCAGGCGGTGTTGCGGCGGGCGCGAGCCAGCCGTTCCAACTGGTCACCTCGTAACCTGGCACGCCGGATTCGCTGATGGTGGGAATATCCGGCGACACCGTCACGCGCCACGTGCTCGTCACCGCCAGCCCGCGCATGCGGCCCGAACGCGCGTAGGGCAGCCCTGACATGATGTTCGCCACCGTGAGTTGCACCTGGCCCACCATCAAATCAATCAGCGCCTGCCCGGTGCCCTTGTACGGCACGTGATTCATTTTTATGCTGGCCATGCTGTTCAACAACTCCACCGCCAGATGCACATTACTGCCCTGGCCCGCCGAGCCGTAATCGAGTTTACCGGGCTGCGCTTTCGCCAGCGCCATCAATTCGCGCATGGTTTTTGCCGGCAGCGCGGGATGCACCACCACCAGAAATGGCGATTGGTTCACCAGCGAAATCGGCGCCATGTCCCTCATCGAATCGTACGGCAGCGCCCTGGTGATCGCGGGCGTGATGCTGTAGGTGCCCGATACCGCCAGCAGCGCGTAACCATCGGGCGGTGATTTCATCACCAGCTTGGTGGCGGTGACACCGACGCCGCCGGGCCGGTTCTCCACCACGAACGAGCGGCCAAGACTCTCGCTGAGTTTTGCGGCGAAAAGACGCGCCACGATATTGGTGGCACCGCCCGGCGCGAAGCCGAGGATTACGCGCACCGGCTTGGCGGGATACGCGGCAGCGCTCTGCGCGTGCGCCACCGGCACACCGCATGACAAAAAAATACTAATAAAAACAAATACTTAAATTTTATTGTCCAGCGCTTCACTGCATCCCGCAACGCGCGTACAGCTTCAGCGCGTTGTCCCAGAACAGTTTGTTCTTGCGCGCGCGCGGCATGTCCCAATCGAGCACCATGCCCACGGATTCAGGGAAGTGACTTTCGCCGTGCGGATAATCCGAAGCATACATCAGCACGTCTTCACTGGCGGCACGCAACTGTTGTGCGAGCCGCTAGCCAAAAAACCCCGCTCGCAGGTGAGCATCGACGGCAAATACAGCATCCCGTTCACCACCGGCGTGATGATGGCGCGCGGCAACGTCACGCTGCGCGATTACACCGACGAAGGCCTGCGCGATCCGGCGGCGCTGGCAATGGCCGACAAGGTGAGCTACCGCGCAGTACCCGGCGCGATCATGGAGCGCGGCGGCTCATCCGGCTCTATCGGCAACGTCGCTGTCGAAATCAAAACCAAGGACGGGCGGCTACTAACTAGCCAGCCGACCAGCGTTCCCGGCGGGCCGGGTCAGCGCGTGGGCTGGGATGCGATAGCAGCCAAGTTCCGCGATTGCGTGTCATTCGCGGTGAAACCGATACCAGCGAAGAATATTGATCGTGCGATTGAACTGGTGCGCGATCTGGAAAATCAGCGGGATATGAAGGAAGTGATGCGGTTGTTCTGTTGATTCGCATCGCCTCGAAGTGCTGGCAGGACAGACACCGCCAAACGATCGACGCAACTCAGCGCCTGAAAACTGCTCTGCGTTGCCTAAAAAAGAGTGACTTGAGCAGATCGCCTGCAATGGGCAATCTGCCTTAACTGAACTGTTATCGCTTTCAATCTCGTCAATATGCCAATCTATGATAAGCCTGTCCGCGTACTGATCAGCGACATGATCTACGCTTTAGCTCCGAAACTGGGGCAGCACTTCCCGAAAGATGCTGCCCTTGAGTGGTTTGCTCATAACTATTCGAAGATCAAAGAAGGCACGATCACTGCGCACCTCATTCGCTTTTCAACGAATGCGCCAAGCCGCTTGCACTACAGTGTAAAGACAGACACTCTTACGTCTCAAGAGAAATTCGTCGAGCTGAACGAAGTTCAAAGCCCAAGCGAATTCGCATACGAGAGTGATCTTTGAGATTTCTCGGCTAAAAACCTATCGCATATTGAGCCTGGTCTCCAGCTCTACCAAGACGAAGGCATTACCGGCATTGAGTTTCCTGCCGGAGGGCGCTTCATCGACATACTCGCTTTGGACGCACAGCGAAATTTCGTGGTGATCGAGCTTAAGGTATCTCGCGGGTATGACCGAGTTATAGGGCAGCTTCTTCGTTACAGGGCTTGGATCGAAAAGCATCACGCGGAATCTGGACAAGCTGTCAGAGGCATTATCGCTGCCCGCGAAATATCCGAAGACCTGAAGTTGGCATGTTCATATTTGCCGAAGGTGTCGCTCTACGAATATGCGTTGTCAGTTACAATATGAAAAGTAGCCTTAGATGCGTTCGTCAAGGGCTAATCCGCCGTCAACCCCGCAACCCTCGCCACCTTAGCAATACGCTCATAGTCCGCACGTATAAACCGCGCAAACTCCTCCGGCGTAGTCGGTGATGCTTCCGCCCCCCTGAATCAAAAACTGTTCTTTCACTTCTGCCGCGCTCAATACTTTGACGATGGCAGCGTTGAGTTTGGTGATGATCGCTGGCGGCGTGCCCTTGGGCACCACCACGCCGGCCCAGCTTGTCGAGTAATAGCCGGGTACGCCGGCTTCGGCGGCGGTGGGCACGTCGGGCACTTGCGGCGCGCGCTTGTCGGCGCCGACGGCCAGCGCGCGCAGGCGCCCCGCGCGCACGTGCGGCAGCGGTGCGCCGATGGGCGCGAAGGTCCATTGTGATTCGTTCGACACCACCGCGATGATCGACGCGCCGGCGCTTTTGTACGGTACGTGCAGCGAGCGCCCGCCCGCCATGGTGGTGAGAAGCACGCCCGCCAGATGCCCCGCGGAACCGACGCCGGGTGAGGCCATTGCCAGCGCGTCGGGTTTTGCTTTCATCAGCGCGATCAGTTCGCGCAGATTCGTGACGGCTACCGACGTATGCACCGCCAGCAGATTCTGCCCCACATCGGTGAGCGACACCGGCAGCAAATCCTTGAGCGCGTCATAGGGCATTTTTTTGTACACATGCGGCGCAATCGCCAGCCCCGGCAGGTTGCCGCGCGCGATGGTGTAGCCGTCGGGCGCAGATTTCGCCGCGATGTCGATGCCGAGCATGCCGCCAGCGCCGGGGCGGCTGTCCACCACCACTTGCTGGCCGAGCGCCTCGCCGAGCTTCTGCGCGAGGATACGCGTGAAAATGTCGGCGTTGGAGCCAGGGCCGTTGGGGAGGATGTAACGAATCGGGCGATTCGGGTAGTCGCGGGCAGTGTCGGCACAGTGACCCAGCGCGGGCAACGCCATAGCACAAAATAACTGTAGGCATTTGGTTTTAAACACTATTTTTATACGTCTGGTTCGAGCTATGTCAACCCATACACCTGCGCCAGCAATTCATACGAGCGCATGCGCGGCGCAACGTCGTAGGTCCAGCTCACGATCACCAGTTCGTCGAGATCAAGGCGCTGGGCAAGTTCATCGAGCCGCGTTTTCACCTGCTCCGCCGTACCCACCACCGCGTGACGCAACAGTTTTTGCGAGAACGCTGCTTCGTGCGGCGTCAGCGCGCGCGCAGCGGCTTCGTCGGGCGAGATCAGCGGCTGGCGTATACCCGATTCGCGTTCGATCAATGCGCGCTCGCGCGGCTTGAACTGATGCAGCGCCTCGGCCTCGGTGTCGGCAGCGAGCGCGAACACGCAGATGGTGCATTGCGGTTTGGGGTGCAGTTCGCTGGGGCGATAATTTTTGCGATACAGTTCCAGCGCCTTATCGACATCAAAGCCGTAGCTGAAAAAATACGCAAAGGCATACGGCATGCCGAGATACGCCGCCAACTGCGCGCCGTAGTCGGAGCTGCCGAGCACCCACATCGTCGGAAACGTCGGCCCGGTGGGATGCGCCACCACGCGCTGAAACGGGTGGCCGTCGGGCAGCGGCGCGCCGGACAACCAGCATTGCAACTCTTGTATCTGACGCGGAAACTGGTCATGCACGTCATCCGGATGCGGATTCAACGCCATCGAGGTCAGCCGGTCGGAACCCGGCGCGCGACCCACGCCCAGATCAACGCGCCCCGGCGCAATCGACTCCAGCACGCGAAACTGCTCCGCCACCTTGTAGGCCGAGTAGTGCGGCAACATCACGCCCGCGCTGCCGATGCGGATGCGCTGGGTGGTGGCGCCAATGGCGGCCATCAGCACTTCGGGTGCGGTGCCGACGATGTTGCCGGAGTTGTGATGTTCGGATAACCAGTAGCGGTGATAGCCCAGTTCGTCGCAACGCATGGCGTATGCCAGCGTTTCGCGGATGGAACAATCCTGCGTGCGGCCGCGGGCCGCGGTGGATTGGTCAAGTACGGACAGTTTCATGTAATGCCTGTTGTGTTAACGCACCCGTGTTCGCGGGAGCGCGAACACGTTGATACTCCGGCGCCGTATTACGTCGAATGCGATGAAAACGCCACCGTACCCGCTCGCGCGTTTTCGTCGGTTTTCACGTTGACCAGCGCCACCATGCCTTGATCCACTTTTTTCTGCGCGCGCACCAGCGCCGGGCCGATGTCTTCGGGCTTTTCGACGTATTCGCCATAACAGCCCAGCCCCTCGGCCATTTTGTCGTAGCGTGTGTAGCCGAGGTTGCGGCCGGTTTTTTCTTTTTTCGGATCAGCGGTCCAGCCGCCGTTCAGGCTGATGACCACCAATATCGGGATGTTGTGGCGCACCGCCGTGTCGAGTTCCATCGCGTTCAGCCCGAACGAACCGTCGCCATGCACCACGATCACCTGCTTGTCGGGGCACGCCACCTTGGCGCCCACGCCGAACGGCATGCCCACGCCCATCATGCCGAAGGGGCCGGAATTCAGGCGATGCGCCGGTGTAAATGTCGGCATGGATTGGCGACCGTAGTTCAAAATTTCCTGCCCGTCCACCACCAGGATCGCGTCGCGCTTCATGAAGTTTTTCACTTCTTCGCACAGGCGCAACGGGTGTATCGGCGATTGGTTCATCGCCATGCCGCCGCCGGTTTCGCCGCGTTTTTTGGCTTCGCCCGCAGCGAGCTGTTCGCGCCACGGCGCGTAGTTCTTCGCGTCGATGCGTCCGGCCATCGCCGCCAGCAGTTGCTGCAACACCGCCTTGCAGTCGCCGACGATACCGATATCCACCTTGCGCGGCGACGAGGCGATTTCATCGCTGTCGATATCGATGCGCGCAATGGTGGCACCGGCGGCAAAACGCGGCGGCGCTGCGTGGTTGATGATGTAGTTCATGCGTGTGCCGATGATGAGAATCAAATCGGCATCCTTGAACGCCGACGAGCGCATGGTTAAGAACGACAGCGGATGGTCATCAGGCAGCACGCCGCGGCCTTGCGGCGTGGTGTAGAACGGAATGCCCGCTTTTTCGACAAACGAAGTCAACTCCGGCCACGCTTGCGACCAGATCACGCCGCTACCGGTGAGAATGATCGGATTCTTCGCCTTGGATAGCGCGGCGATGAGCTTATCGACCTGCGCCTGTTCGCCCATTGGACGCGGACGCAGCAGCGAACGGCCCGACAGCCCCCATTGCACCTCTTCTTCCGGCACTTTTCCATAGAGGATGTCCGCCGGCATGTCCAGATACACCGGCCCCGGCTTGCCGCCCATCGCTTTTTGAAACGCGGTGTTGACCATTTCAGGAATGCGGCGGATTTCAATCGCTTGGCCCACCCATTTGCAGCAGCCGCGCATGATGGCAACCTGATCGATTTCCTGAAACGTCTGCCGGCCGAATTGATGGACCGCGCTCGATCCGCCCACCGCCACCACCGGCGCGCAATCGATCAGTGCATTGGCCATGCCCGTGGTCAGGTTAATCACGCCGGGGCCGCTGGCCGCCATGCACACACCGGGTTTTTGCAGTAGGCGGCTATAGGCCTGCGCCGACAACGCCGCCGCCTGCTCATGACGCACATCGATCATGCGGATGCCTTCTTTGGCGCACGCGGTCTCGGCGTGCTGCATCGGCCCGCCCATGATGAAAAATAAATCCTTCGTGCCTTCGTTTTTTAATGCCTTGCCGAGAATCTCGTTGCCGGTAATGTCAGCCATGATGGTTTCTCCTTGGTCGCCAATAGGGAAATGGGGAAATAGGGATTACGAACCCACAATTTTTTCGGCATTCAACGCCGACACTTGCTCGGGCGTCATGCCCAGCCAATCCTTGAGCACTTCGCTGTTGTGCTCGCCAAGCAGCGGCGCGGGCGTCACCGTCGCTTTTTGCCCGTCAAAGCTCACCGGCCAGGTGAGCGCCTTGAACTTGCCGAAACCGGGATGCTGGATCGTCTGCATGATGCGCCGGTTTTCAAAATCCGGATCGTTCAGCAGGTCCAGCGTGTCGCGCACCGCGCCTGCGGGTATGCCCGCCGCGCCCACGAGATTCATCGCCTCGTACTTGGTGTGCTTGCGGGTCCACTCGGCAATAATGGCGTCGAGCTCGGCTTCGTTTTCCATGCGCGCTTCGCGGGTGTCGAATTTAGGATTGCCGAGCAGATCCGTGCGGCCGATCACCTCCAGCAATTTCGGCCAATGCGTCGGGTTGGCGCGGCTGGTGTAGATATAAACATAGTCGTTTGTTCCGCCTGGCTTGCACGGATAAATATCCGACGGCGGGTTGTTGCCGCTCACGGACTTGGACGCCGCGCGCGGCGCGGCCTTGCCGGATTTCGCTGTCGCTCCCAGCGAGTTGCGGATGTAATGCAGGATCGCGTCCTGCATACCCACGTTAAGCCGCACACCCCTGCCGGTTTCCTTGCGTTTATACAGCGCCGCGAGAATGCTGATAACCATCAACATGCCGGTGCCAGAATCGCCGAGCGTCGTGCCGGGTTTGACCGGCGGGCCTTTGGGGTCGCCGGTGATGCTCATGGTGCCGCCGCAGGCCTGCGCAATCATGTCAAAGGCGAGATTTTTTTCGTACGGGCTGCCTTCGCCGAAGCCCTTCACCTGCCCGTAAATAATGCCGGGGTTGATTTTGCTCAACACGTCGTATCCCAGTCCCAGCCGCTCAATCGCGCCCGGCGCGAAATTCTCCATAAAAATATCGGCCTTCTTCGCCATCTCTTTGACGATCTCCAGACCCTTGGGTGATTTCAGATTGACGGTGATCGAACGTTTGTTCGAGTTGTACATCAGGAAATACGGATCATCCGTGCTGTTCGTGGGACTCAAGCGCCGGCCAGGATCGCCGACCTTCGGGTTTTCAACTTTCGCCACGTCGGCGCCCAGCCACGCGAGCACCTGCGTGCAGGAGGTACCTGCTTCAAACTGCGTCAAATCCAGCACGCGCACGCCTGCAAGGCAGTCCTGCACAATATTCGTCTCTGTCATCGGATTCTCCAGAAGGGAAAAGGGGGGCACGTTATCGCATCACGGGGCACGGCATCTTAGCGTACGGCGGCAAAAACCATGTTCGCGATTGCGTGCTTGAATCCGACGCGCCCTGCTATACTTTTGGTTCACATTACGAAGCGGGAGCGGCCATGGCGAAGACAGCACCAAGCGTATTCAAGGCATGTGCAGTGCTGGCGGCGGTCGTGGTGATGGCCTCGCCAGCCGCCGCGCAGTCAGTCCGCTATCCAACACGGCCCGTGCGCATGATCGTGCCTCTGCCGCCAGGCGGCTCAACGGATATTCTTGCGCGCATCGTGGCGCAAAAGTTTACGGATGGCCTGGGCAAAACCGTGATCGTCGACAACCGGCCCGGCGCGGGCACCTCGCTTGGCAACGAACTGGTGGCGCGCGCCACGCCGGACGGCTACACGCTGCTCTTCGCCAGCGCGTCGATCGCCACCAATGTGCCGCTATATCCCAAACTACCGTTTCATCCGGTCAGGGACTACACGCCGATCGGGACGGTGGGACAATCGTTCTACGTGCTGATCGTGCAGCCGTCGCTCGGCATCAATTCGGCGCAGGAACTGATCGCGATGGCGAAAGCGAAGCCGAAGCATATTCAGTATGCCTCGGCGGGACAGGGCACCATCACCCACATGGCGGTGGAGCTCTTCATGATGAACGCCGGCATCAAGATGCAGGACGTGCCGTTCAAGGGCGGCGCGCCGGCGCTGCTGGCTTTTTTGAGCGGCCAGATGCCGGTGATTTTCAGCCCCATCGCGGAAAGCCTGCCGTACCTGCGCACCGGCACCAAGGTGCGCCCGCTCGCCGTCACCGCCGCCAAGCGCGCACCGGATCTGCCCGAGGTGCCCACGCTCGCTGAATCCGGCGTGCCCGATTCAGTCGTGTTATCGCGCACCGCCATCCTCGCGCCCAAAAATACGCCAGACAGCGTGGTCAAGATACTCAATGCCGAATTGAATCGTTTTCTGCAACAACCCGACACGCGAGAGCGTATTGCTATTCACGGTCTGGTGCCGGTTGGCGGCACGCCGGCGGAACTCACCGACTATCTGACATCCGAAATCGCGCGCTGGACAAAAGTCGTCAAGGCCGTGGGAATCAAGGTTGAGTAGCGGGCAAATTATTTTTTAATCAAATCAATACATAGAATAGACACATGACGCACGCCATGCGCGCCGTCGCGGCGCTGCTTGCAGCCGGACTCGTAATTGCCGGCGGCAATGCCTACGCGCAGCCCGCAACAAGCTTGTCCTACCCGAACAAACCCGTGCGCATCGTCAGCTCCGCCCCCGGCGGCGGCGTGGATTTCACCGCGCGCCTGCTGGCAGTAGGCCTCACTGCGGCGCTGGGCCAGCAATTCATTGTTGATAACCGCGGCGGCACGCATGTCTCATCCAATACCGTCGCCAATGCGGTGGCGGATGGTTACACCTTGCTGGTACAAAACAACACGCTGTGGATCGCGCCGCTGTTCGAGAAACCCGCATACTCGATGACGCAATTCGTGTCGGTGGTGCTGGCCTCGCGTTCGCTGAATATTCTGGTGGTGCATCCCTCTCTGCCGGTGCAATCGGTGAATGAGTTAATCGCGCTAGCCAAGGCCAAGCCCGGCGAAATCAATTACGCGGCGGGCCTGGTGGGTTCGGCGAATTTTCTCGCGGCGGAATTGTTCAAGCACATGGCGGGTGTGAACATGACGCGCATCAGCTACAAAGGCGGCGGCCCGGCGCTGACCGATGTGCTCGCGGGCCAGGTCAAAATCATGTTCGCCACCACCGGCAGCGTAATGCCGCACATCAAATCGGCGCGGCTGCGCGCGCTGGCGGTGACCAGCGCGGAACCTACCTCGCTGGTGCCCGGCCTGCCCGCTGTCGCGGCCACCGTGCCTGGCTACGAGTCGCTGACGTTCTGCGGCCTGCTCGCCCCCGCCAAAACCGCGCCGGCCATCATTGCGCGATTGAATGAAGTGTCGCGCAAATATCTAGGCCTGGCCGATACGAAGGAGCGCTTTCTCACCTCTGGCGTGGAAGCCGTCAGCAGCACGCCGCAGGAATTCGATACGGCGATCAAGGCCGACACCGCGCGCATGCAAAAAGCGATACGGACGATGGGATTGAAGTTGGAGTGATGCGATTACCACATGAGTACCCCTCGGCGTTCCCGCGCAGGCGGGAATCCATAACACACGTGCCACTAGCAGCGGCGTAGGGTTCCCGCCTGCTCGAGAACAACGGTGTTGGTATGGCGACTTTAAGAAGGAATAAACAATGTCCAAGCCACGTACGTTCGCACTCACGCTGCTACTTTTTCTCAGCGCCGCCACAGCTCAAGCGCAACCGTTTCCCGCCAAACCCATCCGCATCATCTGCCCCGCTGCGCCGGGCGGCATCTCGGACCTGTTGAGCCGCATCGCCGCGCAGCACCTCACGCCGCTCTACAACCAACAGGTCATCGTCGAAAACCGCCCCGGCTCCGGCGGGCATCTCGCGGGCGATCTGGTGGCCAAGGCCGCGCCCGACGGCTACACACTGTTACAGGCCACCATCGCGCAAAACGCCGCGTATGCGATGTATTCGAAGCTCACCTACGATCCCGGCAAGGATCTGCAACCCATTGTGCTGCTCGGTGAATCGCAGGGCGTGCTGGTGGTGCATCCTTCGGTGCCGGTAAAAACAGTCAAGGAATTTGTCGCGCTGGCCAAGGCGCGCCCCGGCGAACTGAATTACGGCTCGGCCGGCGCGGGCACCGCCATCCACATGGCCGCGGAGTTGTTCAAGTGGGTGGCCAACGTCAATCTCACCCATGTGCCGTATAAAGGCAGCGCGCCAGCAATGATTGATCTGATCGGCGGCAACATTCAGGTGATGTTCGAAAACGTCGCCACCGCCACGCCGTATGTGAAAAACGCCAGAGTGCGCGCGCTCGGTGTCACCGGGCGCGCCCGCGCGGCGAACCTGCCGGACATCGTCCCCATCGCCGAATCCGGCCTGCCCGATTACGAAGCCGTGCCCTACTACACGCTATCCACCGCCAGCAAAGTGCCCGCCGACATCGTGCGTAAAATCGCCGCCGACACCGATGCGTTTGTGAAATCGCCCGCGCTGCAACAACGCTGGAGCGAACTCGGCATCACGCCGCTCGGCGGCACAGCAGAGGCCGCGGTTAAACGCAATGTGGTGGAGACGGCGAAGTGGAGCCGGGTGATTAAGGCGGCGGGGATACGGGTGGATTGATTTTTCGTAGGTCAGGGTGTGCAACGGTTCCGACACGACTGATTTGCGACCTCATTCGTTCGGCGGAACCGTTACGCGTTCCTCATACTGAAGCACGCCGATCCGCTGGGTGATTTACGCCGTCATTTGTCGGCACACTCTCAAGGTCAAATGGATTTACGCCTTCCAGACAACCGACGTTAAATCCGTATTTTTCGGGGTTTGAGCGGCGTTGATGGTGGGTATGGATGCCGCAATTAGAACAAAAGAAATGCTTTGCGGTTTTTGTATTGAATTGATAAAGCCTCAATACGTCTTCGCCCTTGATAATCTTGATTCCAGCCAAGGATACCGATGCAACAATTGCACCTTTGCGCCTGCACAACGAACAGTCGCATCTGCGCGGATCAAGAATTCCGTCAGGCAAATCCAGCTCAAGCCTGACCGATCCGCCATGACATGAAGCCAAATGCTTCGCATGTATGACCGTTGGTCCGACGCTATTGACCATAACAAACCTCTACAGGTTAGCTCGTAATCCGAGGAAGGATAGACTATTCAATGCGTATCCCCGCCGCCCTGATCACCTTCGCCCATTTGTCGCGCTCGCTGCGTATCAGCGCGTCGAATTCCGCCGGGCTGCTGCTGGAGACGGTGTCCATGCCGCCGTTGGCGTAGATAGCTTTGATGTCGGGCAACGCGAGGATACGCACGGTTTCAGCGTGCAGTTTTCTGATGACCGGCGCGGGCGTGCCGGCGGTGGCAAGCAAACCGTACCATCCGACCACCTCGAAGCCGGGTATCGCTTCGCTAATGGTGGGCACGTCCGGCATCGCAGGGTCGCGTTTGCCGGCGCTGACGCCCAGCAATCGCAGACGCCCCGACTTGGCGTGAGGCAACACCGGGCCGGCCGCACCGATGGACAAATCGATACGCGCCGCAAGAAGATCAATCACGTATTGCGGGCTGCCCTTGTACGGCACGTGCGTCATGTCGATACCCGCCAGCGATTTGAACAACTCTCCGGCAAGGTGCGGCGAACTGCCGGTGCCGGGGGATGCGAAGCGCAATTGTCCCGGCTTCGCCTTGGCGAGATCAACCAATTCGCGCACCGTTTTCACCGGCACTGCCATCGAAACTACCAGCAGCAGATTGTTGGTGGACGTCAGCGTGATCGGCGCAAACGCGCGCTGGCTGTCATACGGCATGTTCTTGATAAGGCTGGGATTGACCGCGTTCGGGCCGGTGGCCCCTATCAGCAGCGTGTGGCCGTCGGGCGTGGCTTTGGCCACGATCTCGGCGGCGATGCTACCGCCCGCGCCGGCGCGATTGTCCACCACCACCGGCTGGCCCCACGCGTCGCTTAATTTGGCGGCAAGCGGGCGCGCGACGACATCGGTGGTACTGCCGGCGGAAAATGGCGTCACGATGCGCAGCGGTCGCTGCGGATAGTCGGCTGCATTTGCCGCGACCGCACAAACCACCGAGAAAAGCAGCGCCGTAGCCCGCCTCATGAGGTCAACTCACGTGAGCACCGGCAGCGGCGGCGCCACCCCGCCCGCCAGCGGCTGCTGCGCGACATTGAGCACCATCGCGAGCATGGTGTAGTAGCCCGTCAACGCAATCAGCTCCACCACGGCGCATTCGCCGAATTTATCCTTCACTGCCTTGAAGGTGGGGTCGCTGACGTTTTTGGTCTGGTGCAACTCGGTGCAGAACTGATAAATGATGGCTTCGTCGTCCTGCATGGCGGCGGGGCGCCGTCCGTGCCGCAGATCCTCCGCCACCGCCGGATTCAGCCCCGCTTTCAAAGCCAGCGGATGGTGCGCCATCCACTCCACATTCGCGCCCCATTGCCGCGCGGTGATGCAGATGGCGAATTCGTTCAGCCGCGCCGGCAGCGCGCTCTGATAGCGCAAATACGCGCCCACCTTTTGCGTATGACTCAACAGATCGGGGCTGCGCAGCAACACAATGTTCGGTCCCGACGTACTCATCTTGCCGCGTGGGCCGGCGGCAAGTTCACGCGCGGCCTTGATCTGCGCTTCGCTCATGTCGCTTTCGGACAGCGGGCCGAAGCGAGGGGTGCCTGCATTGGAATAGGTGTTCATCATCATCCTTGGGTTGGGTTTCACTTCAACATCGGCAGCGGCGGCGGCGCGTTACCCGGCAACGGCTGTTGCGCGACATTCAGCACCATCGCCAGCATGTTGTAGTAGCCGGTCACGGCGATGAGATCGATCACGCCGCGCTCGCCGAATTTATCCACCACGGCCTCAAAGGTGGGGTCGCTCACTTTTTTGGTTTCGTGCAGTTCCTTGCAAAACTGGTAAACGACTTCCTCGTCGTCTCTCATGCCCGCGGGACGCACACCGCGCGCGAGATCATCGGCCACGGCGGGGGCGAGTCCCGCCTTGAGCGCGATCGGGTGATGGATAAACCACTCGATCTGCGCGTTCCACTTGCGCGCGGTGATGAGAATGGCGAATTCGTTTAGCCGCAGCGGCAACGAGCTGTTAAAGCGCAGATACTCGCCCACGGCCTGAGTGCGGCTCGCCAAATCGGGACTGCACAAAAACAGTGATGTGGGGCCGTCCGGATTAAAGCGCCCGCGCGCACTCCCGGCCACGGCGCTAACCACCTTTTTTTGCGCTTCGGTCATGTCGTTTTCGGTCAGCGGCTTGAAGCGCGGTGCCTGCGCGTGCGCCATGGATACAGCGAACGCAAGCAGGCAGCCGGTGAGGATGGAAAGCCATTTCATGTCTGTTCTCCCGAGGAAAAATGCCGTTGCGTATGCCATACTTAGCCGCGACAACGCAGTATAAACGAGGAGACATCATGCGCCCGATGTTGCACATTCCGTTCCTGATATGTTGCGGACTGGCCTTGTTTTACGTCAGCACCGACGCCGCCGCGCAACGCTACCCCACCAAACCGATACGCCTGATCGTGCCCTTCGCCCCCGGCGGCTCGACCGATGCGCTGGCGCGCACCGTCGGCCAAAAATTGAGCGACAGTGTCGGCCAGCAGGTGCTGGTGGATAACCGCGCCGGCGCCACCGGCAACATCGGCACCACCATCGTCGCCCAAGCCAACCCCGACGGCTACACGCTGGTAATGGCGTTTGACGCGACGATGGTGATTAACCCTTCGGTATACGCGAAACTGCCGTTTGACCCGATCAAGGATTTCGCGCCGATCACCAAGGTGGCGGCGCTGCCGTTGATACTGGTGGCGCATCCGTCGTTTGCGCCGTCGAACACCAAGGAGCTAATCGCGTTCGCCAAGAGCAAACCCGGCCTTAATTATTCTTCGTCAGGGCACGCCAGCACGCCGCACCTGGCAATGCTGATGTTCGCGCAGCACACCGGCACGCAGTTCACGCATATCGCCTTCAAGGGCGGCGGGCAGGCGGTGTTCGATGTGCTCGCGGGACAGATACCGCTGCTCGCTACCGCGATACCCACGGTGCAAGCGCATCTCAAATCCGGCAAACTAAAAGCGGTTGCGCTCACCAGCGCCAAGCGTCACGCATCGTTGCCGGACGTTGGCACCTTCGCTGAAGCGGGCCTCGCGGGGTTTGATGTGTCGGCGTGGTACGGCATGCTCGCGCCGGCGGGCACGCCCAAGGCCATTATCACGCGGCTGAACCATGAAGTGACGAAAATACTGGCAGCAGCAGAAATGAAAGAACGTTTTCTCACCACCATCGGCGGCGATCCGGTGGGCGGCACACCGGAACAATTTGCCGCGGACATCAAGGCCGACATCGCGCGCTGGGCGAAGATCGTCAAGGAAAGCAGGTTGAAACTGGAATAACCTTCTTTATATAAAACGCAATAAAAATAGATAGTTACGATAATAAATAATATCCTGCGCGCCCACCACGCCCCGAAAAACACCACGCAATCCGTAGCGGGATCATGATACATAGTCATTGCAAATTAAAAGTAAGCCTTTTAATATACAAGGATGAAAAAACGCGATCTGGAACCCGCACTGCTGGCTTCGCTGCGCCATTTCCCGGTGGTTGCATTGCTGGGCCCGCGGCAGGTAGGCAAGACTACGCTCGCCCGCAACGTCGCGCGCAAGCTCGGCCATGCGGTTTATCTCGACATGGAGCGGCCATCGGACGCCGCCCGCTTGGCCGACCCCGAACTCTATCTGGGGCCGCTGGCGAACCGGCTGGTGATTCTCGATGAAGTCCAGCGCCGCCCTGAACTGTTCCCGGTATTGCGTAGCCTGGTGGACGCGAAACGCACGAACGGCCGCTTTCTGCTGCTTGGATCGGCGTCGCCCGATTTGTCGCGGCAGGCATCCGAAAGCCTCGCGGGCCGTATCGTTTATCACGAGCTGACTCCCTTCACCATGAGCGAAGTGGCCGCGGGCGCACGCGACACTCGCACAACGCTGTGGCATCGCGGCGGCTTTCCCGGCAGCTTTCTCGCGCCCTCCAACGCGCGCTCGTTCGCCTGGCGCGAGGCGTTCATCGATACCCACCTGCAACGTGACTTGCCCGCACTAGGCGTGCGCATTCCTGCCACAGCACTGCGGCGATTTTGGGAAATGCTGGCGCATTATCATGGGCAATTGTGGAATGCCTCCAAGATCGCGGGCAGCCTTGGCGTCAGCGCGCCGACAGCAAAACATTACCTCGACACGCTGGAAGATACCTTCATGATCCGCCAGTTGCCGCCGTTCGTGGCCAACCTTAAAAAGCGTCTGGTCAAAAGCCCTAAAATCTATCTGCGCGACAGCGGTTTGCTGCACGCACTGCTGCGACTCGGCACGCACGATGATCTGCTCGGCCACCCGGTTGCGGGCGCCTCATGGGAAGGCTGGGTCATCGAGCAGGCGCTCGCTGCCAGTGGCACGCATACCAGCGCCAGTTTCTTTCGCACCGCCGCCGGTGCGGAAATCGACCTAGTGCTCGACCGCCCGCGCGGCAAGCATCAGCGTATCGCGCTGGAAATCAAACGCTCATCGGCGCCCACGCCATCCAAGGGCTTCTGGTCGGGCATCGCCGATATAAAATCCGGCGCGGCGTATGTCGTCTATCCGGGAAAAGAGCGCTATCCGCTCGGGCCGGGCGTCGAAGCACTGCCCGTTTCAATGCTGAATGAAGCATTGCGGGTATAGCGTTTTCCGCACCCCTGTTGCGAATTTACTCCGGCCCGACAAACCCGATATACGCGCCGCCGGTATGCTCCGGCGTCGCCAGCATCGCGTGTTCGCCGTTGCTGCGCACGCCACGCGCGGGCGGCGGCATGCCTTGGGATTCCATCCAGAGCGCCGCTGCGCCCATGCTGGTGGTGCGATATAGCGCCTGAAACGGGCCGGGGCCACGGCGCGCCAGGTGATCCGCCGCCGGCCCTGCTGCATAGGGCGTGACAACGCCCAG
>CAWUUY010000350.1:0-2623 GCA_963924885.1 uncultured Burkholderiales bacterium
ACGCTCAAGGGCGCCCAAGACTTCTGCACTATCCGCTCCTACCTCGATACCATGCACAAACAAGGGCATAATCTGTTCGAGATACTACGCTCGGCATTCATGGGCTGCACGCCTTTGCCTGCTTCGCGCTGAGCTGTCACAATTTTTCAATGCAACAGTATCCGACAAAGGTGCTCAAACGTACCAGAACGTCCGGTGTGCGCCGCATTAAACATGCGAGCAAACGGACGTGTGGAAATTCATTGCGCGCATCACCTGTCGAATCGTGCGAAGCTTTTTCGTGAAGTCCGACAGGCTGCTGGCTGAGTTACCCTCCACTCCTAACGCCTCACGCCTCACGCGCTTCAAAAATCCTTAAGCAACGGCACATCCTTCGCCGCTGGCGGCCTTTTGATGGTGCGCAGGTAAGCGTGGATGTCGATCAGGTCTTTTTCCGGCAGGGTTTTTTCCGAATACGGAATCATCACCAGACGCGGCTTGCGCGTCTGGTGGGCAAAGGCCGCATACGGCCACACATCCGGCGAGATTTTCGGCCCCGCGCCACGCTCGCCGCCTTGTCCCACGCTGCCATGACAAGTATCACACAAGTGATGTTTGTATGCCTTGAAGCCGCGCGCGGCATCGCCCGCCGGCACGTCCTGCGCTTGTGCCGCACCCGCCACCAACACCACAGCCGCCAAACACACTCCGCTCAACACCAGAATCTGTTTCATCACTTCCCCCTGATTATTCGGGTTTGATACCCACCTGCGCCGCCACTTTTTTGTAGCGTTCGATATCGCTGGCGATGCGCGCATTGAATGCCGCGCTTGCGGTAGCCACGGCTTCGGCGCCGCCGACCACGGCGAGACGCTCGCGGATGTCGGTGCGCTTCAAGACATCCGCCGTGACACTGTAGATTCTATTCACTGTCGCCGCGGGCACGCCCCTCGGCACGAAAAAGCCCACCCAGATCGAGGCATCCACGCCAAGCACGCCCATCTCTTGCGCGGTCGGGTAATCCGGCACCATGGGCGAGCGTTTGGCGGTGGTGACACCCAGCACCTTGACACGCTTGCCCTGTAAATGCGGCGACACGCCCGGCATGCCGGCCACGGTGAACGTCACATCGTTGGTCGCTACCGC
Source organism: uncultured Burkholderiales bacterium (assembly GCA_963924885.1). Taxonomy (GTDB): domain Bacteria; phylum Pseudomonadota; class Gammaproteobacteria; order Burkholderiales; family SG8-41; genus UBA5216. Next base: position 1,126 of record CAWUUY010000350.1, read on the forward strand.
CACCACTGCCGGCGCGCCGCCTTTGTACGGCACGTGGGTCATTTTTACACCGGCCGCCGCCGCCAGCCACTCGCTCGCCATGTGATTCACCGAACCGCTGCCGGGCGAACCAAATGTCACCGAACCTGGTTTGGCGCGCGCCGCCGCGATCAGATCCTTGATGCTGTTGATCGGCGATTGCGAATTCACCACGATCAGCATCGGCGCGTCACTCAGCATAATCACCGGCTCGAAGGTTTTTTCGTCGTACGGCATGGCCTTGAACATCACTGGGTTCACCGCGAACTCTCCGGTGTGCGCCGACAACAGCGTGTAGCCGTCCGGGTTCGCCTTCGCCGCCGCCGCCGCGCCGATAAAGCCGTTCGCCCCCGGTCGGTTATCCACCACAAAATGCCAGCCCGGCAGGGTCTCGGTAATCTTGCTGGTGACGATGCGCGTGGACGTATCCACCACGCCGCCCGGCGCGAAGGACACGATGACGCGTATGGATTTGGTGGGAAAGTCTTGTGCTGTCACGATGAGTGGCAACGCCATCGACAGTATAGATAGTAATTTCTTCATTTTCTCACCTGTAAAAAAGTTCCTTCCACTTAGCCCTTACCTGCTCCTGCAAGGCCTTGCTCGCCTCAGCGACATCGGGAAAAGACTTCAAAAAATCATACGGTCGGCAGGCGTCAATTACGGCTTTGGATGTCAGCGGCGCATCATACCGGTACGCAATCGACATCGGATCGTTCTTCGACCCCATGCCGCGCTTGATGATATCAATATCGATTTCCGGGTCGGTGCGCGTGGCGATAGCCCACATCACTTCCTGCAAATTGCTCGGATCAATGTCTTCATCCACCACCACCGAGTAGCGCGACATGTACGCGCCCACGCCGCACTGGCTAAGTATATGCCCCGCCTGGCGCGCGTGGCCCGCGTAACGCTGTTTGATCGCTACCACGTTGAACATACGCGCGCCGCCGATTTCGTGCGCCCACACGTTCGCCACGTCGGGCACGCCCGCCGCCACCAGCGCGTCGAGCAGCAGCGCCGAGCGCATCACCGCCTTGGAATACGAATAATCGTTGGGGGGTTTGGCGGGCGGACTGCCGACGATGATCGGGTTGTTTCTGAAATAAACGCGCTCGATTTTCACCGCCGGCGCGGTCGCGGCCTTGCCCGGATAGTAGCCATGAAACTCGCCGAAAGGCCCCTCGATACGCTCGTCGCCCGGATGCGCCCAGCCTTCGAGCACGATCTCCGCGCCACTCGGAAACGGCAGTCCGGTCACCTCACCCCGCACCACCGACACCGGTTCATTCAGTATCGTGCCGATGTAGTTGTATTCGCACATGGCGTAGGGCACTTCGATGCCGGAGATCAGATAACCCAGCGGATCAGCGCCACACACAATCGCCACGGGAAACGGTTTGCCCGCCTTCATGTGTTTATCGTACTGCTGCGCGCCGTGTTTTCCGGGGATCATATCGAGACCCACGGTGTTGCGGTC
>CAWUUY010000351.1:0-5304 GCA_963924885.1 uncultured Burkholderiales bacterium
ATTCAATAAAATCAAATATTTATGGTTTAACGAGGCGTGGTGGGACGGGGTGCGTAGGCAGGGAAATACCGTTTACGAGAAGTCAAAGTAAACGATTGACATCAATGACAGCAAAATTATAATATTGATATCAATTTAGGAGTTATCATGGCCGCTGTCACTGTCCGCAATCTGCCCGACGAAACCCACCGCGCGCTCAAGGTGCGGGCGGCGCATCATGGCCGCAGCACAGAAGCGGAAATTCGCGCGATTCTTGACGAGGCCGTGCGCCCGGCACACCGCGTTAAAGTGGGCAGTGCACTGGCTGCATTGCGCGCAAAATTCGGCGGGGTTGACCTCGACGTGACACGCGACCCCGCGCCCACCGAAGCGGCGAAGTTTGAGTGACGCTTGAATGATCATCCTCGACACCACCGTGGTGTCAGAGCCGCTGAAACCGCGCTTTGACCCTGCGGTCGAAGCATGGCTGGACCGGCAGCCCGCCGAAACGCTTTACCTCACGGCACCGAGTCTTGCTGAATTGCGCACGGGCGTCGCGCTCATGCCGGCAGGCAAGCGCAAGGCAGGGCTCGATAAAGCGCTGAGTGAATTGCTGACGAACATTTTTACCGGGCGCATTCTGGCATTCGACGAAAATGCCGCGGAAGCCTATGCAAACTTGGTGAGCCACGCGAGCCGGGCGGGACACACGTTGTCGGTTGGCGATGCACAGATCGCGGCCATCGCCACAACGCGTAACTTCATCGTCGCCACGCGCGACACCACGCCGTTCGTGGCGGCGGGGGTGACGGTGATCAACCCTTGGGAGGCTGGAGCAGAAAAGCGACTGTGAAAGTCTCCTGATCTGCTGCCGGAAATTCGACGTCGGCCAATTTGATTCATTTGCAGTGTGCGCGTTTGCTCGGTTGAAACAAGCGCTCGACTCACACAAGGATCGAGCGCGCCACTTCGCTCAACTTGAGGCGCGCACCGATGCGCGCTTCAAGGCGGTGTCCGATGCGTTGCGCGATTTGATGACGCCGGCGGAACTGAAGAATAAGCGCGGCATCGGTTTTACTGCGCACATCGAGAAGTAGTCGCTGCCTTTGCCGTGGCGGCAGCAGAAACAATCACGCTCGTGTTAGCGGGCGTGGGCGGGTGCTGCCATGTTAAATAATTCAATAAAAACAAATATTTATATTATATCGTGTCTGACCCCATATCCCTTATATCCCTTAAACTCGGCCTTTGCATTTAATGCCCTTTCTTAAAGGGGGTCGGACTAACTCAGGCCCGATAGCACTCGACAACACCAGAGGCCGTGAACTTTTCAATATCCCTCGCCTCATAACCCATCTCCCCCAAAATCTCCCGCTTGTGCCCACCCAGGTGCGGCGAATGCGTGAGTGCATCAGCCGTCGCCGGCTCGCCGTGGACGCGGAGCAAGACGCCCTCCAGCTTCACGCCCTTACTGCCAAAAACGAAACGTCAGGCTGGCCGCGCGCAACGCCTTGCCGCCCTCCAGCGCCTTGAGCAGCTCGGCCTTGTTCAGGCCGGGCTGCAGTGCATTGGGCTCGAGGTCGGTGGCGATGATCGTCATCACGTAGTGCTGCGGCGCGTTGCCTTTCGGCGAGCACGGCCCGAGCCAGTGCATGCCGGGCGTGTTCTTGCCGGGCACGAACGCGCCGGTTGGCGCACCGCCCAGCGCGCCCTCTGCGAAGCCGTTGGCGCTCGCCGGGATGCCATAGATCACCCCATGCGACACGCCGAGGCCGGCGCGGCCGGCCTGGTCGTCCCAGATGATGGCGTAGCTGCGTGTCTTGTCCGGCGCGTTGCTCCAGGCGAGCGGCGGCGAGACATTCTGCCCGGTGCAGTTCGGGTTCTTGGCGAAATTACCTGCCGCCTTCAGCGGCAGCCTCGCGTTGTCAGCCATGCCGGGCGCGGTGAGGCGGAAAGCGGTCGGTGGCCCCTCAATCTCCTGCGTTGTGGCGCAGGCGGCGAGGGCAAGCAGGGACAGTGCGGCAACGATTTTTTTCATGGCCTCAGGATCCTTCTGGCATTCGGTGGATATTCTTTTGTCACGTCGTCTTGCTTATAGCCGAGGGGGTTGGGGATTACAAACGCCGTTTCTGCCGATGTCCCCAGGCAGCCCCACCACGGGGTCAATGGGTCGGCGTTGTTGCAGCACCCCAATCTCGCACAAAATGCACTTACCGCAAAATATCTAAGCCCTTGCCGACGCCGACTTTTGTATCTTCGCCGCGCGCGCGCGCAGCTTCACCGCCTCGTCCTTACGTCCTAGCGCATCGCACACGTCCGCCAGATTATTCAGCGTATGCGCGACACTCGGGTTCATCGACCCCAGTGTTTTTTCTTTCATCAGCAGCGCGCGGCGCAAAAAGCGCTCGGCCTCTTTGTAGCGCGCCTGCATCTGGAGATTGGCGCCGAGGTTATTCAGCGCGGTGGCGGTCTTGGTGTCTTCGCCATGTATCTTTTCGAACAAAGGCAGGACCACGCGCTGCAATTTCTCAGCCTCGGCGTATTTCTTTTGCGCCTGCAACACGTCGGCAAGGTTCAGCATGGTCAGCGCCGTGGTCGGATGCGCGGCGCCGAGCACCTTATCGCGGATCGCCAGCGCGTGCCGGTAGTGCTTTTCGGATTCCTCGAAGCGTTTGGCAATGCGCAGCACCAACGCCAGATTGCTCAAGCTGATCGCCGTGTTCGGATGTGCCGCGCCGAAGGTTTTTTCAGCCTCGGTGATGGCGTCGCGCCCGGCCTGCTCGGCTTGCTTGAACGCGCCCAACTGCAACTGCGGAATCACCTGATCGTTGAGGGTCTTCCACTCGGCTTCACCCGCGACCGCCGTGCCACTCAGCAAAAATATACACACAATACCATTCAAAAACAAATACTTATATATAGCCATTGGAATAAATCAGTTTCACATTTTCGGGCTTCACCCATTCGCCGAGTGACGCAATCAACTCGTCGCGCGGATGCACGCGCCATTGCTCGCCGAGTTTCATTTCGCAGCGCGCGTTCTTGTTATAGTACTCGATCTCCACCGTACAAGGCCCGTTCAAATGCGGCGTCAGCAACGCGCGCAGCTTGTCGCCCGACGATTGCCCGTTGCAGGTGATCTTCAGCGCGCGCGCGAATTGCTCGCGCGCTTTTTGCAGATCAAATAAATTTTCCGCCGAGATGCGCAGGTTTTCGGAGTCGTCGAACATCGATTTGCTGACCTTGCCTTCGACCACGACCAGCGTGTCTTCCTTGAGCCAGTGGCGATGCTTTTCGTAGAGTTCATTGAACACGGTGAGTTCCAGCCGCGCGTAACTGTCGTCCAGCACCAGGATGCCCATGCGCCCGCGCCGCGTCATTTGTACACGCTGGCTTACCACGATGCCCGCCAGCATGACGTTATTGGCCTGCGCGCTCACCTGATCCAGCCGCGTCGGCGCGAAGCCGCGCAACTCGGCCTCATAGGTGCGGAATGGATGACCTGACAGATAGAAACCCGCAGCTACCTTTTCCTGTTTCAGGCGCTCAAGATCGCTCCAGCGTGGCGCGGAGGCCAGATGCACCGTCGGGCGGTGATCCACCACGTCACCGAACAAATTGGTTTGATTGGCACTGCGGCTCGCCTGCTCGGCGCTCTCCAGCGCGAGCCCCACCGATGCCAGCAACGCGGCGCGATTGTCATCCACGCTGTCGAACGCGCCGGCGCGCACCAGTGACTCCACCACGCGGCGGTTGACCACGCGGTTATCCACGCGATGGCAAAAATCAAACAAATCCTTGTACGGCCCGTTTTTATCGCGCTCAGCGATAAAGTGCGTGATCGCGCCTTCGCCGGTACCCTTGATCGCGCCCAGCCCGTAACGAATGCGCTTTTTATCCACCGGCGCAAAACGATAACCGCCGCTGTTGACATCCGGCGCCAACACTTCCAGCCCGTTGACGCGGCAGTCGTCGAACAACTGCTGCACCTTGTCGGTGTCGTTCATCATCGCCGACATGTTGGCCGCCATGAACGCCGCCGGGTGATGCGCCTTGAGATACGCGGTCTGATACGCAATCAGCGCATACGCCGCCGCGTGCGATTTGTTGAAGCCGTAACCGGCGAACTTTTCCATCAGGTCGAACAGTTCGTCGGCCTTGCGCTGCTGCACGCCGTTTTTCGCCGCCCCCGCCGCGAACAGGCTGCGCTGCTCGGCCATCTCTTCGGCTTTTTTCTTGCCCATCGCGCGGCGCAACAGATCGGCTCCGCCCAGGCTGTAGCCGCCGATGATCTGCGCCATCTGCATCACCTGCTCCTGATAGATCATGATGCCGTAGGTCTCGGACAAAATGTCTTTCACGCGGGGATCAGGATACTCAAAGCGCTTGCCGTGCTTACGCTCGCAAAAGTCAGGAATCAGGTCCATCGGACCGGGGCGATACAGCGCCACCAGCGCGATAATGTCGCCGAAACGGTCGGGCTTGGCGCGCTTTAACATGTCGCGCATGCCGCGCGATTCAAACTGGAAAATCGCCGCGGTGTTGGCGCTGGCAAAAATGCGATACGCGGGCGCATCTTCGAGAGGGATTTCATGCAACGCCAGCGTCGATTCGGGATCGAGCTGCTTGATGTAGCGCATCGCCCAATCGAGGATGGTGAGCGTGGTCAGCCCCAAAAAGTCGAACTTCACCAGGCCGATGGCCTCGACGTCATCCTTGTCGAACTGGCTCACCGCCGAATCCGATCCATCGGCAATATACAGAGGACAAAAATCGGTCAGCTTGCCCGGCGCGATCAACACCCCGCCCGCGTGCATGCCGACGTTGCGCGTGAGGCCTTCGACTTTGCCGGCGAGCGCCAGCAGCTCGGCGACTTCTTCTTCGTTTTTTTCGCGCTCTTTTAACTGCGGCTCCATCTCGCGCGCGAGTTCCAGCGTAATCAACTTGCCCGGTGCGAACGGAATCAGCTTCGCCAGTTGATCGCAAAACGTATACGACATTTCCAGCACGCGTCCCACGTCGCGCACCACTGCCTTGGCCGCCATGGTGCCGAAGGTGACGATCTGCGACACGCTGTCGGCGCCGTAGCGCTGTTTGACGTAATCGATCACACGGTCACGGCCGTCCTGACAGAAATCGATATCGAAGTCTGGCATCGACACGCGCTCGGGATTCAAAAACCGCTCAAACAGCAGGTTGTAGCGCAGTGGGTCCAGATCGGTGATGCCCAGGCTGTAGGCCACCAGCGAACCCGCGCCCGACCCACGCCCCGGCCCCACCGGCACGCCGTTGTTCTTGGCCCAGTTGATAAAGTCGGCCACGATC
>CAWUUY010000352.1:0-7217 GCA_963924885.1 uncultured Burkholderiales bacterium
TGAAGGCTTTATTTGTTATGTCGATTGAGGCGCACGCAGCGATCGATGAGCTGGCGAAATCACTCGGCGTGGATGCGGTGAAGGCCGCCGCCGGCGTGCTGGAAATCATCAACGTGAACATGATGGGGGCCGTGCGCGTGATCTCGGTCGAGCAGGGTGAAGACCCGCGCGATTTTACCTTGGTGGCGTTTGGCGGCGCGGGGCCGCTGCACGCGGCCGATGTCGCGCGCAACATGGGCATGGACCGCGTGTTGGTGCCGCTGCGACCGGGGTTGCTATCGGCCATCGGTTTGCTGCACGCGGATGTGCGCGGCGATTTCAGCCTCACACGTTTGTTGCGCGCGGAAGGCGCAAACGTGAAGGCCTTCAACGCGGGCTTTGCGGATTTGAAAAAGCGCGGGGCGGAATGGTTGCGTGGTGAAGGTGAACGCAAGGCAACGTTCGAATGGTTCGTTGACCTGCGTTACTTCGGCCAGAATTTTGAACTCATCATGCCGCTCGCTTCGGATCGATTGACCACAGTTGGCCTCCAGCGATTGACCGCCGCTTTTCATCGCCGCCATAAGGCGTTTTACGGCTACGACATGCCAGCGCAGCCGGTGGAAATCGTGAATCTGCGGTTGGTGGTAACGGCGGCGCGCAAAGCGCTGCCCGTTGCGAAAATAAAAAAAGTCATTAAAAAACAAATACTTGAAGAAAGTCGCCGCGTGTGGTTTGCTGGAACAGGATTCGTGCAGACGCCGGTGTATCAGCGCGAGCAGTTGCCCACGGGCTGGCGCGCGACCGGGCCGGCGATCATCGAGCAGATGGATGCGACGACCGTGGTGCCGCCGAAGGCGCTCATCCTCAACGATGCGTTGGGTTATCTGCATCTGACGTTGGTGAAAAAATGAACGTGCGCGAAACCGTCGCGGCGTTAGCCGCAAGCCTGCAAGCGATAGACGACGCCTTCGATCCGGCTTCCGAGCAGGAACTGTTGGCGGCAGAAGCGGTGCTGGGTGTAACGCTGCCGGAACTGTTTCGCGAGATACAAAAAGCGTATGGCCGATACCGGTTCGCCGGCGAGGCGCTGATTCCCGTCAAGGGCGCCGAGCCCTTGGAAATTTTGACTCTCCTAGGTTGTAAGGGTACGGCCGGGAATCTGCTGATGGATTTTCGCGCGCGTGCGGATTGGCGGGACGCCGGACTCGTACCGATTGCCGATGATCCGTTCAACAACCGCTACGGTTGGCATTCCGCCAATGGGAGCGTGTTTTTTTTAGACGACGCGCAGCGCCGGCCGCCACTGTTCGTCGCATCCACGTTTGAAGATTTCCTCAATATGATATGGATTGGTCCGAATCGTTAACACCGAGAAAGCCATGAAACGCAAAATTGACCCCATCAAATCCGAAGTCATCGCGCGCTTTTTGCTCGCTACCGCAGAAGAAATGGCCGCAACGCTGATGCGCACCGCGTTTTCGCCCAACATCAAGGAGCGCGCAGATTGCTCCACGGCGATATTCGACGTGGCGGGCGAGGTGATCGCGCTGGCGCAGCGCGTACCGATCCATCTGGGGTCGATGGTGGGCGCGGTGGCGGAAATCTTGAACCGCTTTCCCATGGGCGAAATCCTGCCCGGCGATATGTTCGTCGCCAACGATCCGTACAACGGCGGCGGCACGCACCTGCCGGACATCAACGTGATCGCGCCGGTGTTCAAAGGCAAAAAAATTATCGCCTTTGTCGCCAACATCGCGCATCACGCTGACGTGGGTGGCATGGTGCCCGGCTCGGAAGCGGCGGTGTGCAAATCGATTTATCAGGAAGGCCTGCGCATCCCGCCGGTGCGCGTGATGCGCGCGGGCGAGGTCAATCGCGATGTGGTAGATATTATTTTATTGAACTCGCGCACGCCGGATGAACGCGTGGGCGATCTCAACGCGCAATTCGCCGCCAACACCGTGGGCGCGCGCAGCGTGCTGCAATTGTTTGATCGCTACGGCTTGAAAGAAACGCAGGAAGCCATCGCGGGTTATCTGGATTTTACCGAGAAGCGTTTTCGCGCCGCGATCAACCGGCTGCCGCCGGGGCGTTATGTGGCGGAAGATTTTCTCGACGGCAATCTCGATGGCGAAACCTGCGCGATCAAACTTGTGCTCACTGTCGGCCGCGGCCGCATGGATTTTGATTTTGCAGGCTCCGGCAAGCAGTTGGAGAGCGCGCGCAATATTCCGTATCGCGCCTTGCTCGCCACGGTGTACACGGTGGCCAAAGCGATGCTCGATCCCGAAGTGCCCGCCAACGCCGGCTACTACCGCACGCTGCACATCAAGGCGCCGCCGGGCTGCGTGGTGGGACCGGTGCCACCCGCGGCGATTGGTTGCCGCTCCATTTCGGCCAGCGTGCTGGGCGATGTGATCGCCAACGCGCTGTCGCAGGCCATGCCCGACAAAGCGCTGGCGGGCAGCGGGCCGCACCATTTGTTTGTGCTCTCCGGCACTGACCCGCGCACCGGTGTGTATTTTGTCGACTACGAAACCGTGGCGGGCGGCATGGGCGCGCGCGCCAGCCGCGACGGCGTGGATGGCGTGCGCGTGCATGCGTCCGGCTCGTCGAATCTGCCGAGTGAGGCGCTGGAGCACGCCTATCCGTTTCGCGTCGAGCGTTACGCGCTGTGGGATGAATCGTCCGGGCCGGGGCAGTATCGCGGCGGCGCGGGTGTGGTGCGTGACTATCGCGTGCTGGCCGACGACATCGTGGTGAGCTTGTCGTCGGAGCGGCAGCATGTGGCCTCACCCGGCATGGCGGGCGGCGGCTCGGGCGCATGCGGGGCGTTTGTGCTGAACCCGGATACGCCAGGTGAGCAAACCTTGCCTTCCGCGGCGGCGGATATACCGTTGCCGCGCGGCAGCGTATTGCGCATTTGCACGCCGGGCGGCGCGGGGTACGGGGATGCGAAACAGCGTACTATTGCCGCGGTGGAAAATGATGTGGTTGAAGGTCGGATTTCGGCGGATTATTCGTCGAGAGTTTATTTGGAAGGATCGTAAAACCCGCACTGTCGTTCCCGTGAAAACGGGAACCCATACAGTGTTGCCAGTAGCACGTGCGTTATGGGTTCCCGTTTTCACGGGAACGACAGTGATAGTGTTGTTGCTAAGGAGTAGAAATCATGAATAAACCCAACACCGAATTTGACGTTATTGCCGCTTTCCGCGAAGACTTTCCCGCGCTGAAAAAGTGGACCTACATGGACGTGGCGGCGCGCGGTGTGTTGTCGCGCACCACGCGCGCGGCGCTGGATGCGCAAATCGATGACCGCATGATGAATGGCGGCGACAAGGATCGGATGTTTGCGCTGGTCGAAGAGGCGCGGGGGCGTTTTGCGCAACTGATTAACGCCTCGCCCGAAGAAGTCACCTACACCAAGAACATCTCCGAAGGCCTGAACATGGTCGCCACTGGCATACAGTGGAAAGCCGGCGACAACGTGGTGCTGTGTCCGGAAATGGAGCATCCTAATAACGTGTATGCGTGGCTCAACCTGCAACGCCTGGGCGTCGAAGTGCGCATGGTGAAGCCGCGAGACAACGCCATCCCTGTGGATGACCTCATCGCAAAAATGGATGCGCGCACCCGCTGCGCCACGGTTTCCACGGTGACGTTCGCGCCGGGGTTTCGCACTGATATGGATACATTAGGCCGCGCGTGCCGCGAACGTGGCGTACTGCTGCTGGTGGATGCCGCGCAGTCCGCCGGCAAGCTGCACACGGACGTGAAGCTGTCGAATATCGATGCACTGACCGTATCCACGCAAAAGGGTTTGCTGGGCCTCTACGGCATGGGGTTCCTGTATGTGCGGCGCGAGTGGGCCGACAAAATGCAGCCGGCGTATCTCGCGCGCTTCGGTGTCGATCTGGGCGACGCCCACGAAGCGGCCTTGGGTGACATGTCCTTCAAAATGGCGGCGGGCGCGCGGCGTTTTGATCTGGGCAACTACAACTTCGCGGCGACGGCGGCGGTGAACGCGTCGATGAAGCAGTTGCTCGACATCGGTACGCAGCGAATTGAAAAGCATGTCACCGGGCTGGTGCGTGCGCTGGCGCAAGGTTACGCGGACATGGGCGTGCCAGTGGCCGGCGGCAAGCCTGGGCCGCATTTGGCGGGCATCGTGACCATCGGCAACATGAGCGCCAATCATTACGGTTCCGATGATGAACGTTTCAACGGGCTGTATGAACACCTTGGCGACAATCAGGTGAAACTCTCGATACGGCGCGGGCTGCTGCGCTTTTCGCTGCATGCGTATAACAACCTGGATGATGTGAATCGCGTGCTCGCATTGAGTCAATCGTTTTTGAAAATGTAATGTAAGTATATGTTTTTATTATGAATTATATTGACCCCGCTACAGGCATTACCTACGCAACCAGCACCCCCCGCTGGTGCTCCGACAGCGGCGGTTACCTCAACCTCGCGCCGTCACCGGGCTTGAAGCGTGGTGATATCAACACCTCGCGCTGCTCGGTGTGGCGTTACGCCAAAGCCATTGCCGTTGATGAGCAACACGCGGTGACCATGGGTGAAGGCTGGACGCCGCTGACTTGCGGTGAGTGGAAGGGCGCGCCGATGATGTTCAAGCTGGAATTCATGATGCCCACCGGTTCGTTCAAGGATCGCGGCATGACGGTGATGGTGAGTTATCTGAAAAGCCGCGGCTTGACCGAGGTGCTGGAAGATTCATCGGGCAATGCGGGTGCGTCGTTGTCGGCGTATGCGGCGGCGGCAGGCATGCGTTGCCGTATTCTGGTGCCGGAGACCGCTTCGTATCCCAAGATCGCGCAGATCGCCGCCTGCGGCGCGGACGTGATGACCATCCGCGGCACAAGGCAGGACGTGGCGGATGCCGCGATGCGCATGAGTAAAGAGATTTTTTACGCCAGCCATAACTGGCAGCCGTTTTTCGCCGAGGGCACCAAGACGCTGGCGTATGAGCTGTGGGAGCAACTGGGATTCAAGGCGCCCGACAACGTGATCGTACCGCTGGGTTATGGCAGCAATGTGTCGGGTTGCGCGATTGGATTCAGCGAGCTGCTGCGTAACGGCGAGATATCAAAAATGCCGCGCATCTTCGGCGTGCAGGCGGCGAATTGCGCGCCGTATTTCAACGCATTCAAGGCGGGTGTGGATCACCTCGTGCCCACCACGGTGACGCCCACCATCGCCGAAGGCATTGCGTCATCCAAACCCACGCGCGTGGTGGAAGCCTTGCGCGCGGTGCGTGATTCGGGCGGCAGCATCGTCGCGGTGACCGAAGTAGAGATCGTCGCTGCGCTGGGCACGCTTGCGCGTAAGGGACTTTATGTCGAGCCGACGTCCGCGGCGGCGGGCGCGGGGTTGACTCAGTTGCTGGCGAGCGGCGCGATCAAACCCGGAGAATCGACCGTGCTGGTGTTGACGGGCACGGGGCTGAAGGCGTCGGAGAAAATCGGCGAGTTGCTCGCGCTTAAGGCGCGGGACATCGGCTGATTAACCAGAGAATTTCATGCACGCCATTGATGAACGTTTGCAAGCGCTGGGCGTCACCCTGCCCGATGCGCCGTCCCCGGCGGCGAATTATTTGCCGTACATCATTACCGGCAATCAGTTGCTGATCGCCGGGCAGGCGGCGATCGTGAATGGCAAGCACCTTTACGTGGGCCGACTGGGCGCGGAGGTGAGCGTCGCGGATGGCAAAGAGGCCGCCGGCGTGGCCGCGATTAACGTGCTCGCGCAAGTAAAAGCGGCGTGCGGCGGTGATTGGAATAAACTCGCGCGTTGCCTGCGCATTTGCGGTTATCTGAATGCCACGCCCGAATTCGCCGATCATCCGCAGGTGCTGGATGGCGCGTCGGATTTTCTGGTGGCGGTGTTGGGCGATGCGGGCAAACATGTGCGCAGCGTGCTGGGCGCGTCGTCGTTGCGCAGTCGAACCGTTCTGGTGATCGATGCGATTTTTGAGATAAAGGTTTAAGTATATGTTTTTATTGAATAAAATGTTGTTGTTGAGTGTCCTTCTGGTAGCCGTGTTGGCGCCCGCTATTGCGCCGGCGCAACCGTGGAAGCCCGACAAGTCGGTTGAAGTCGTCGTCGGCACCACGCCCGGCGGCCCGCAGGATCGCACGGGTCGGCTGGTGCAACGGTTGATGCAGGAACGGAAGTGGGTCGAACAGCCGTCCAGTGTGGTCAACAAGGCGGGCGGCGGCGGCGCGGTGGGCCTGAATTATCTCGCGCAGCACGCGGCCGATCCGCACTACACCATGATCGTGGCGCAGCCGTTGCTGTCGAATCACATCGCCGGCCGCAGCAAACTGACGTATAGCGATTTCACGCCACTGGCCGTGCTGGGCGTGGAATACGTGTGCATCGTGGTGCGTCCCGATTCGCCGATCACCAACGCGCGCGATATGGTTGAGCGTCTGCGCAAAGACCCTGCGTCGGTGTCCATGGCCATCGGCACTTCGCTCGGCAACGCCACGCATTCATCGGTGGCGCATGCGCTGAAAACCGCCGGCGTCGATATCCGCAAGATGCGCTCCGTGGTGTTCAACTCCGGCGGCGAATCGATGGCGGCGGTGATGGGCGGGCACGTCGATGCGGCGGCGGGATCGATCTCCACCGTGCTGGCGCAAGTGCGCGCGGGCCGCGTGCGCGCCATCGTGCTGGGCGCACCAGCACGCGCCGCCGGCGAGTTTGCCGCCGTGCCGACGTGGAAGGAAATCGGCATCGACAGCGCGCAGGATCTGTGGCGCGGGTTGGCCGCGCCCAAGGGCTTGAGTGTGGCGCAGATCGCCTTCTGGGATGCCGCGCTGGCGCGTGTGGTCAAGGATGACGACTGGCGCAAGGATCTCGACACCAACCTGATGGCGAACGTCTACAAGAACAGCGCCGACACGCTGAAGCACTGGCAGGCGGAGTACGCCGACGTGAAGGCGCTGTTTATCGAGATGGGGTTGGCAAAGCAGCCATAATTTTCGCCCACGCTATTTTTTTCATCGACGCCCATGTTTCACCGCACTTGGCTCCGCCTTGCCCAACTCGCGCCGGCCGTTCCCGCGCTGGCGGTTCCTTTGCTGGCGGGCGTTTTTTTCATCCTGCTGATACCCACGCCGCCGGCACAGGGCCAGCCACAAGACGAGTTTATCCGCTTGCTGACGGCAGGCATCGATGAGCGCACGCTCACGCCGCGCGAGCGC
>CAWUUY010000353.1:0-11730 GCA_963924885.1 uncultured Burkholderiales bacterium
TTGACCATCATCGACATGTAGTCGAGACGGTCCATGTACGGCACCGACTGGATGAACGTTTTGTGCTCGGCGAGTTTTTCAGTGGCGCGATGCAGCAGGCCGATATGCGGATCGGCGCGCTCGATCACTTCACCGTCGAGCTCCAGCACCAGGCGCAATACGCCGTGCGCCGCCGGATGCTGCGGACCGAAGTTCATGGTGTAGTTGCGAATTTCCGCCATGATTAACCCTTGCGGAACCCTTCGCTGTCGCCGTAATGTTCTTCGCGAATAATACGCGGCGTGATTTCACGCAGCTCGATGGTCACCGGCTGGTAAATCACCCGCTGCTTGTCCGGGTCGTAACGCATTTCAACGTTGCCGGACAACGGGAAATCCTTGCGGAACGGGTGGCCGATGAAGCCATAGTCGGTCAGCAGGCGCCGCAGATCCGGGTGCCCATTGAACATGATACCGAACAGATCGAACGCTTCGCGCTCGTACCAGTTGGCCGACGGCCAGATACCGATCACCGAATCGACCACCGGAAAATCATCTTCCGCCGCGAACACGCGCAGGCGTAGGCGGGCGTTGTAGCCGAGGCTGAGCAGGTGATACACCACGGCGAAACGCCGGTCCTCCCACGCGCCGTCGCCGTACGTGCTGTAGTCCATGCCGCACAGATCGATCAACTGTTCGAACTTGAATTCCGGTAAGTCGCGCAGCTTGGCCGCCACGATCAGCAGATGTTCAGCCTTGACCACGATGGTCAATTCGCCGAGCGCGGTATTCGCGCTTACCAGCAAATCGCCGAGCGATGCCTGGAGCACCGTGGTTAAAGTTTCGAGACGAGAGGCCATTTAACAATAATTGTTATTATTTTGCGGACTTAGGCGCGCGCGATGGTGTTGGTACGTTTGATTTTGTTCTGCAACTGGATGATGCCGTAGAGCAATGCCTCCGCCGTCGGCGGGCAACCCGGCACATAAATATCCACCGGCACGATGCGGTCACAGCCGCGCACCACCGAATACGAGTAATGGTAGTAGCCGCCGCCGTTGGCGCACGACCCCATCGAAATCACCCAGCGCGGCTCGGCCATCTGGTCATACACTTTGCGCAGCGCGGGCGCCATTTTGTTGCACAGTGTGCCGGCGACGATCATCACATCCGATTGCCGCGGGCTGGGACGAAACACGATGCCGAAACGATCGAGATCGTAGCGTGACGCGCCGGCGTGCATCATTTCCACCGCGCAGCACGCGAGGCCAAAGGTCATCGGCCACAACGAGCCGGTGCGCGTCCAGTTAATCAGCGCGTCGGCGGTCGTGGTCATGAAACCTTTTTCGCTCAGGTTTTCGTTTAATGTCTCAATCGCGCCCATGGCTATCTCCTCATTCCCAATCGAGAGCGCCCTTCATCCACTCGTAGACAAAGCCTACGACGAGGATGCCGAGAAACACCACCATGGCGACGTAGCGGAACAAGCTTTCGTCACCCGTCTGATCGCCGAGCACGATCGCCCACGGAAACAAAAACGCGATTTCCAGATCGAACAAAATGAACAGAATCGCCACCAGATAGTAGCGCACGTCGAACTTCATGCGCGCGTCTTCAAAGGCCTCGAAGCCGCATTCGTACGGAGATAGTTTTTCCTCGCTGGGTTTGTGCGATCCCAGCAGCCGCGAAAGCCCGCCGCCGAGCAGGATCGGTGCGACTCCGACCACGAGGCCTACGCCGATAAACATCAAAATGGGAAAGTAGTTCTCAAGCATGCTTTATCGGAAAATAAACGTAAATATTTGTTTTAAAAAAACTTTCCTAAATGGTACTTCCCTGTAAAACTTGTTGGTGCCGACGGAGAGACTCGAACTCTCACGGCTTTCGCCACCGCCCCCTCAAGACGGCGTGTCTACCAATTCCACCACGACGGCATTACTACTAACTTACTGTTTCAACCATACCTGCCTACTTCGGCACATCCCCCGCTTTTGATCCACCCACCGGCGCCGCGGGTACCGGGGTCTCACTCTTGTCTGATTTCGATGCCGGCGTCGTTGGCACGCCCGGTACACCCGATGCTTTATCCGGTGCCGATTGCGTGGCCGCCGGCGCCGCCATAACGCCCTTGTTCGTGACGCGCTTGGTGGAAATCCATGTCAATCCCATGCTGGACAGAAAAAACACCACTGCCAGCACCGCCGTCAAACGACTCAGAAAATTCGCTGATCCCGCCGAGCCGAACACACTGCCGGCCGAACCCGTGCCAAATGCCGCACCCACGTCCGCGCCCTTGCCGTGCTGTATCAGCACCAGGACAACGATGCTCACCGCCACCAGCACATGAACCACCAGAATCATTATTTCCATAACCGTCGTTCGCCTTTCGCACTCACTTGCACTGCCAACCTGCTGTTGACCCGCTTGCGGCCACCTGTCATGCCGCCCGGCAAATCGCCGCGAATTCCTCCGCCACCAGCGCCGCGCCGCCGATCAAACCGCCATCAATATCCGGCATCGCGAATAACTGCTTCGCGTTCGCGGCCTTGACACTGCCGCCGTAGAGCAACAACAGTGAATCGGCCGCCCGCATGTCCTGCTCCGCCACCCGCGCGCGCAAAAACGCATGCACCGCCTGCGCTTCGTCCGGCGATGCCGTCTTGCCGGTGCCGATGGCCCACACCGGTTCATACGCCATCACGGCCTGCCCCAGTGCCGTGATCCCCGAGTGCGAAATCACCGCATCCATCTGCCGCGCCACCACCTGCTGCGTAATGCCCGACTCGCGCTCGGCCAGTGTTTCGCCCACGCACAAAATCGGCGTCAAACCGGCCTTCACCACCGCCGCGAATTTCAGCGCCACGGCCTCGTCGGTATCGCCGAAAAGCGAGCGCCGTTCCGAATGGCCCACCAGCACATAGCGGCAACCAAAATCCGCCACCATGCCCGCAGACACACCGCCGGTATAAGCGCCGTGGTCATACTCGCAAACATCCTGCGCGCCCCACGAAATGCCGCTGCCGCGCAACAACTGCTCGGTCTGATACAGGTAAGGAAATGGCGCGCACACCGCACAACGCGCACCCGAAATAGGTTTCAATAATGGAATCAACGACTTCAACAGCGACTGGTTTGAGGCCAGATTGCCGTTCATCTTCCAGTTACCCGCGACCAGCTTGCCTCGCATTGCAGACTCGTGTTGCCAAAACCACCGGATTTTACAGGGGCAGCCACAGGGGGTCAATGAAGACGACTTGCATTGCACTGCGGAAATGCCTTGATTTTACGAGTCTTTTCACGCTGTTATACTACGCAACGACACACTACCAGGATGCGCTCCGATGCCGCGCCCATTTTGTTGGATGGTTCCACTCCTCGCTATTGCAGGACTTGCGCACGCTCAGACTTACCCCACCCGCCCCATACGCCTGATCCATGGTTTCGCCACCGGCAGCGCGATCGACGTGATGGGCCGGCCGCTGGCCGCGAAACTGTCCGACCTGCTGGGACAGCAGGTGATTGTGGACAGCCGCCCCGGCGCCACCGGCGGCATCGCCAACGAAGCTGTGGCCAAGAGCGCGCCCGATGGTTACACGCTGCTCACCGCGCCGGGGTCTTCGCTCACCGCCGTGCCGCATTTACAGCCCGTGCGTTTTGATCCGCTGCGCGATTTCGCGGGCGTGGTGCAGACCACCGCGTTTTCCTACGTGTTGGTGGCGCATCCGTCGACACCCGTGCAAACCGCGCGCGATCTGATCGCGCTGGCGAAAGCGCGGCCCGGCTTTTTGACCTATGGCTCCACCGGCGTGGGTAGCGGGTTTCACCTCGCCGGTGAAATGTTTTGTCATCTGGCGGGGGTCAAGATACTGCACGTGCCGTATCGCGGCGGCGGCTCGGCGGCAATCACCGATCTGGTGGGCGGACGCGTGGATTTGATGTGGGATGCGCTGGCGGTGGTGCGCCCGCAATTGCAATCGGGAAAACTCAAGGCCATCGGCGTGACCGGCACGCGCCGCGCCGCCGTGTTGCCGAACGTGCCGACCATCGCCGACAGCGGATTACCGGGTTACGAAATGCTCGGCTGGCACGGCGTGCTGGCGCCCGCCGCGGCCTCGCGTGACATTGTTGAGCGCGTTAACGCCGCGGTGAGCAAGGCGCTGGCGATGCCCGATATTCGCGATTTGTGGGCGGCGCAAAACATGGAAATCGTGCCCACCACGCCCGCGCAGTTCAGCGACCTGATCCGCCGCGAGCACGAACGCTACGGCAAACTCATCAAGAGCGCGGGTATTAAACTAAACTGATCGCCGAATGGACTATTGCGGCGGACGTTGCACGTTGCGCCGCGCATCGGCCTGCGCGTTGTTCAGCGTAACCGCCACCGGCGACACCGGCGTGATCGTCAATTCATGCTCGCCCGCGGCCTGCACGTCGACGTAAAACAAGGTATGTATCGTTCCGCCGGGCGGCGGCGGGCTGTCGTCCTTGCTGGCTTGCGGGTGATTGACATTGATGTTGCGCGACGCCACCACCGTACCGCCGTGCGTAAGGGTCACGCGATACGTATTCCATTTGCCGGCTTCATCGGGACTCAGCTTTAAGTCCGCGCGAAAATTAAATGCCACCGGATTCATCTCCGGACTCAGCGTAAATTTTACCGGCGCATAAGCACCGGGCGGCCCGCCCTCGGCGGCTTGCAACGGCAGACGCGCGATTTCCGTGCCGGTGGTGACGCCTTCGCAACCGCTCAACACAGTCGCCATGAGGATCATGGGGATCAACAGTAGAAGCTGTACGTCACGCCATGATTTAATCATAAGTATTTGTTTTTATTAATAAATTGTTAATCAACGATCCGCTCTTACGGCTGCCGCAATGGCCTTGGCCCAACGCTGCGCTTTGGCCCGCGACTTCGCTTCGACCATCACGCGTATCACCGGTTCGGTGCCGGATGGCCTCAGCAGCACGCGGCCATCGTCCCCCAGGTCGCGCTCGGCTTGTTTCACCACGCGGTCAACACCCGGCTGCTCGCGCGCGCCGGCACGAGGCTTGACCGGCATGTTGATCATCACCTGCGGATACAACGCCACCGGCGCACAGGCCTGTGCCAGTGTCGATCCGGTTTCACCCAACGCGCGCAACACTTGCAGCGCCGCGACGATGCCGTCTCCCGTGGTGTGCTGATCGAGACACAGTATATGTCCGGAATTCTCGCCGCCGAATTTCCAGCCGCGCGCGGCCATCATTTCCAGCACGTAACGGTCGCCGACTTTCGCGCGCGCGAACGGAATTCTCAGTTTGCGCAGCGCCAGTTCGAATGCCAGATTGCTCATCTGCGTGCCGACCACGCCGCCGCCCAACCGCTTGCGGCGTTGCGCGTCGCGCGCGATCACGTAAAGCAACTGATCGCCGTCGTAGGCCAAGCCACGCGCATCCACCATCACCAGCCGATCACCGTCTCCGTCGAGCGCGATGCCCAGATCGGCTCGATGATCCTTCACTGCTTTTTGCAGTGCGCCGGGGCTGGTCGCACCCACGCCGTCATTGATATTGGATCCATTGGGTTCATCGCCGATAGCGATCACTTCCGCGCCCAGTTCATGCAGCACCGGCGGCGCCACGTGGTACGCCGCGCCGTGCGCGCAATCGACCACAATCTTTAGTCCGCGCAAATTGAGATTACTGGGAAACGTGCCCTTGCAAAATTCGATATAACGACCCGGCGCATCGTCAACGCGGCGCACCTTGCCGATGTGCGCCGGCGCGGCACAGGTCAGCGGCTGATCGATCCATTGCTCAATGGCGGTCTCGACGCTATCCGGCAGCTTGGCGCCGTCGCCGCTGAAAAACTTGATTCCGTTATCGTCGTACGGATTGTGCGAGGCGCTGATCACCACGCCCGCCGCCAGCCGCAGCGCGCGCGTCAAATACGCCACCGCTGGCGTCGGCATCGGCCCAACCAGCAGCACGTCCACGCCCGCCGCCGTGAAACCGGCTTCCAGCGCGGATTCGAGCATGTAACCCGACACGCGCGTGTCCTTGCCGATCAGCACGGTGGGCCGCCCATCGCCGGCGCTTTGAGCCGCTTCGCGCCGCGCCAGCACCTTGCCCGCCGCATGGCCCAGCCGCATCACAAAATCCGGTGTAATCGGCGCCACGCCCACCTTGCCGCGCACGCCGTCGGTACCGAAATATTTTCTACTCATTTTTTAGGATTGAAGGTTAAGAATTGAGGAGAGCGAAGCTAGGATCTGAGCATTGAGCATACCGCAAGGGTTACTCAATCCTATCCACTGCCGTCAACACCGCCAGCGCATCACGCGTCGCGGCCACGTCATGCACGCGCACGATGTGCGCGCCGTTTTGCACCGCCAGCAACGCCGCAGCCACGCTCGCATATACGCGCTCCCCGGGATCGCGCCCGGTGATCGCGCCCAGCAGGGTTTTGCGCGACAAGCCCGCGAGCAACGCGCCGCCGATGCCCTTGAAGCGCCCCAACCCGCGCAGCAAGGCCAGATTGTGCGCCAGCGTCTTGCCAAAACCGAAACCCGGATCCACCACAATGCGCTCGCGCGCGATGCCGGCGGCCATGGCGGCGCTCACGCGCTCGGCGAGATACGCGGCCACATCGGTCACCACATCCGCATACTGCGGATCGTGCTGCATGGTGCGCGGAGCGCCCTGCATGTGCATGATGCAGATCGCCGCGCCGCTCGCCGCGACCGCCTCGAAAGCACCCGCCGCACGAAAACCGCACACATCATTCACCAGCGACACGCCCGCCGCCACCGCCTCGCGCATCAATTGCGGCTTTTGCGTATCAATGGAAATCGGCACCGCACCACCAGCCAGCGCCTCGATCACCGGCAATACACGGCGCCGCTCTTCCTCCAAACTCACCGGCGCGGCACCGGGACGCGTTGATTCGCCGCCGATATCGAGCAAATCCGCGCCCTCGGCGATCAACGTATTCGCGTGAGCAAGTGCTTGTTTTAATTCAATAAAATTTCCGCCGTCCGAGAAGGAATCGGGGGTCACATTGACCACGCCCATGATGAGTGGGCGGGTCAGCGGGAGCTTAAAGTTACCGCAGTGCAGGAACATCGTGAACGGGTGAACGAATGAACGAGTGAACGAGGAACAGCACCTTTCCAGGGTTACCCGTTCACTCGTTCATCCGTTCACTTGCTCACACTTTCGTCCTAAGTCTCCGCGGCTGGCGCGGCGGGCGCCGGCGCGGGCGGTGTGGTGTCGCTCGGCGGCGGCGTGGTGGACTGCACCGGCTTGGGTGCGCGCGGCGGACGGCCTTCGAGAATGTCCTTGATCTGATCCGCGTCGATCGTTTCCCAATCCATCAGCGCCTTGGTCATGGCCTCGACCTTGTCGCGATTGTCTTCGATGATCTTGCGCGCAACCGCGTACTGCTGATCGATGATGCGGCGGATTTCGGCATCCACCTTTTGCATGGTGGTTTCGGACACGTTCTTGTGCGTGGTGATCGAGCGACCGAGGAAAACCTCGCCTTCGTTCTCGCCATAGACCATCGGCCCCATTGAATCGGACATGCCGAAGCGGGTCACCATCGCGCGCGCGAGTTCCGTGGCGCGCTCGAAGTCGTTGGACGCACCGGTCGAAATATCATGCACAAAGAGTTCCTCGGCGATGCGTCCGCCGAACAGGAAACTGATCTGCGCCAGCATCTGACTCTTGTACTGGCTCAGACGATCACGCTCCGGCAGCACCCACGTCAGGCCCAGCGCCCGACCGCGCGGAATAATCGTCACCTTATGCACCGGGTCGATGCCTGGCAGCATGATGCCGACCACCGCATGCCCGGACTCGTGATACGCCGTGGCACGTTTTTCTTCCTCGGTAATCACCATCGAGCGGCGCTCGGCGCCCATGAATATCTTGTCCTTGGCGCGCTCGAAATCGTCCATGTCCACCAGGCGCTTGCTGCCGCGTGCGGCAAACAGCGCGGCCTCGTTCACCAGGTTCGCCAAATCGGCGCCCGACATGCCCGGCGAGCCGCGCGCAATCACGTCGGCCTTCACGTCCGGCGCGATCGGCACCTTGCGCATATGCACCAGCAGGATCTGCTCGCGACCGCGGATATCCGGCAGCGGCACCGTCACCTGGCGGTCAAAACGGCCCGGCCGCATCAAAGCGGGGTCGAGCACGTCGGGACGGTTGGTAGCGGCGACCACGATCACGCCGGAGTTGGCCTCAAAACCGTCCATTTCCACCAGCAATTGGTTCAGCGTCTGCTCGCGCTCGTCGTTACCGCCGCCCAGACCCGCGCCGCGCTGACGGCCCACCGCATCGATCTCGTCGATAAACACGATACAGGGTGCATGCTTCTTGGCGTTTTCAAACATGTCTCGCACGCGCGCCGCGCCTACGCCGACGAACATCTCTACGAAGTCCGATCCTGAAATCGAGAAGAACGGCACCTTGGCCTCGCCGGCAATCGCGCGCGCCAGCAATGTTTTGCCGGTACCGGGGCTGCCCACCATCAGCACGCCGCGCGGGATACGTCCGCCGAGTTTCTGGAACTTTGACGGATCACGCAGAAACTCCACCAGTTCAGCGACTTCTTCCTTCGCCTCTTCGCAGCCCGCGACATCGGCAAAAGTCACCGTGTTGTTGGATTCGTCGAGCATGCGCGCCTTGCTCTTGCCGAATGAAAACGCGCCGCCGCGCCCGCCGCCCTGCATCTGGCGCATGAAGAATATCCACACGCCGATCAGCAGCAGCATCGGGAACCACGAAATGAAGATTTGCGCGAGGAAGCTTTGTTCTTCGTCGGCCTTGGCCTCGATAATCACGCCGTACTTGAGCAGGTCGGACACCAGCCAGATATCCGAAGGCGAATAGGTAGTGAATTTCTCGCCGCTTTGCTTGACGCCCTTGACCGTGCGGCCTTCGATGACGACCCGCTGGACGCGCCCCTGTTTCACCTCGTCCAGGAACTGGGAATACTCCATCGGCTTTTGCACCGACTTCTGCGGGCCGACCTGGTTAAACACAGTCATCAGCACCAGCGCAATCACCAGCCAGATCGCCACGGTTTTAATCAGATTATTCAACGCTGCTCCTCGCCGCGACGCGCGCGGCATCCAAAACTGTCGGAAAATCACCCACCAACGCGGAAATCTATTGCAAATCTTTATTGCCTGCCGGACGAAGACCAATCCTCGCCCGACAACGCTTCATTCTAATCGTTTTCGGTCGCGTGCGCAGCCCGCCAAAACCCGGCAATCACGTGATTTTCAAGGCTTTTTCAAACCTTTCCCCAGCAGATAAACTTCGCGCGACCCTTTGCGCGAAGCCTCCGGCTTACGCGACTGCACCTGCACGAACACCGAGCGCATCGCCGCCACAAACTCGTCAAAGCCCGCGCCGTGAAACACTTTGACCAGAAAATTTCCCTGTGGCTTCAAATGCTTTGCTGCGAAATCCAGCGCCAGTTCCACCAATCCGACAAGCCGCGCCTGATCGACTTGCGAGATACCACTGATATTGGGGGCCATGTCCGAAAGCACAAGGTCCACCGGCGCGCCCGCCAGCGCCTGCTCGACCGCCGCCAAACCGGCGTCCGCGGAAAAATCGCCCTGAATGAACGTCACCTCGCCCAATCCCTGCATTTCCAGCAAATCAATGGCGATCACGCGGCCCGCCGGTGCCACCTGTTTTGCCGCCACTTGCGACCAGCCGCCGGGCGTGGCGCCCAGATCGACCACCACCATGCCCGGCTTGAGCAGTTTGTCCTTTTCGTTGATCTGCATCAGCTTGTACGCGGCGCGCGAACGCATGCCTTCGGCCGCCGCCCGTTTGACATACGGATCGGTGACATGCTGCTGCATCCATGCTTTGTTGCTTTTGTTCTTAGCCATGCGGCCTTTGCTGCATCTGGGGTAAACTCCGCGCATGCATGAACTGACCCCCATTCAACGCCGGGCACTCAAGGCGCGCGCGCATCATATTGAACCCGTGGTGATTATCGGCGATGCCGGCCTGACCCCGGCGGTGCTGCGTGAAATCGACATCCATCTGAAAAGCCATGAGTTGATCAAGATACGCGTGGCGGGCGACGACCGCGACGCGCGCACGGCCATGATCGCCACCATCGGCGAATCGCTCGAGGCCAGTCTGGTTCAGCATATCGGAAAAACGCTCGTCATGTTCCGCCCGAAGCCCGAGGAAACCGCAAAACCGTTGGGCAAGCCTGCTGCGGGCAAACGCCCCGGTCGCAGCGGGCCGCGCAAAACCAAGCGCAGTTATCAGGGGTCGCGGTAAACGAGTGAGCGAGTAACCTCGGGGTTACTCGCTCACGTCCTCAGACGTAGCGCACTTCCAGAATCTCATACTCCCGCACGCCGCCCGGCGCCTGCACCTCGGCGATGTCGCCGGCTGACTTGCCGATCAGCGAACGCGCAATCGGCGAGTTGATGGAGATTTTTCCCGCCTTGATATCGGCCTCGTCTTCACCGACGATCTGATAGGTCACTTTCACGCCCTTTTCCACATCTTCCAACTCCACCGTGGAGGCGAACACACAGCGTCCATCGGCATCCAGTGTGGTCGGATCGATGATTTCGGCGTTGGATATCTTGCCATCGAGGTCGGCGATGCGCCCTTCGATAAAACTCTGCCGTTCCTTGGCCGCGTGATACTCGGCGTTTTCCGACAGATCGCCGTGCGCGCGCGCCTCGGCAATCGCCGCGATGATCGCGGGACGTTGCACGGTTTTCAGGTCATGCAGTTCGGCGCGCATTCTTTCCGCGCCACGCACGGTTAAGGGTACTTTGTTCATGGGTTTCTCCCGCTTATTCCATTTCTATTCTAATAGTGACGTAGCGTCCCGTTCTAACCATGTTGGCAGAACAGAATAATTCCTGATCTTACGAAATGGAATTGGTATGACGTGCTGGCTACGCCGCCGCCAAACGTTTATGTAAATTCTGCAGCGCATAGACGTACAGCTCTCGCGCTTCGGCCATGCCCGCGCAGGCCGCGCGCGCGCCGGCGATCGTGGTGTACAGCGGCACGCGATGCTGCAAGGCCGCGCGCCGAATCGCGTATGAATCCTTGATCGCCTTGCGCGATTCCTCGACCGTGTTCACCACCAGCACGATTTCGGCGTTCTTGATCCTGTCGACAATATGCGGCCGGCCTTCCGCCACCTTGTTAATCGGCGTGACCTTGAGGCCCGCCGCCGCCAACGCGCTTGCGGTGCCGCGCGTGGCCACCAGCGCAAAGCCGAGTTTATCCAGCGCGCGACCGATTTCCACCGCGCGCGGCTTATCACCATCGCGCACACTGATGAATACATTACCCGATTCGGGTAATTTCTCGCCTGCCGCCATTTGTGATTTCACAAACGCGACGCCGAAGCTTTCACCCACGCCCATCACTTCGCCAGTCGATTTCATTTCCGGGCCGAGGATCGTATCCGCGCCGGGGAACTTGATAAACGGAAATACCGCCTCTTTCACTGAATAATAGGGCGGCACGATCTCTTTCGTAACCCCTTGTTCTAAAAGGGTTTTCCCTGACTGGCAGCGGGCTGCGATTTTCGCCAGCGGCAGCACGCTTCAAGAGGCTGAGAAGTATGAGTTTTTTGATCCTAATAATAGTGATGATGCGCTGAATATCGGTAAAGATGGGCTGATTGATATTGCTTGTTGGCGTTATGCGGTTATCAACCTGCCACACCCTTTGTTAGAGCAAGGCTTAGTCATTTTTGATA
>CAWUUY010000354.1:0-5360 GCA_963924885.1 uncultured Burkholderiales bacterium
GCCATCAACCCGAGCATGCGCTCGAAAATGCCCTACGACACCTTCCGCGATTTCGCTTTTATCTCGCAGTTGGCGAGCGGGCAATTCATGATGGCCTGCCATCCCAACGTGCCGGTGAAAAACGTC
Organism: uncultured Burkholderiales bacterium; assembly: GCA_963924885.1. Classification (GTDB taxonomy): domain Bacteria; phylum Pseudomonadota; class Gammaproteobacteria; order Burkholderiales; family SG8-41; genus UBA5216. Next base: position 127 of record CAWUUY010000354.1, read on the forward strand.
AAGGAGTTGCTCGCGTTGGCCCGCGCGCGCCCCGGCCAGTTGAGCTACGGCACCTCCGGATCGGGCGGCATCAATCACCTGGCGGGCGAGCTGCTGCAATCGATGTCGGGTATCAAATGGCTGCACATCCCGTTCAAGGGTGCAGGCCCGGCGATGATCGCGGCGATGGGTGGCGAAGTGGAGTTCGCCATAGGCAGCACCATCGGCATGGTGGGACACGTTAAAAGCGGTAGGCTGCGCGGCATTGCCGTCACCGGCACACAACGTTTCGCCGAGCTGCCGAACGTGATGACCGTCGCCGAATCCGGCGTGCCCGGCTACAGCGTCACCGGCTGGTATGGCCTGTATGCGCCCGCCGGCACGCCACAGGATCTCGTGCGCAAGCTGCACGAAGAATCACGCCGTGCACTAAGCAGCCCCGAGATCAAGGACAAGCTCGTGAAGGCCGGCAATGACCCGACTGGCACTCCGCCGGCGGAATTCGCCGTGTTTGTGCGCGCGGAATACGACAAGTGGGCGAAGGTCATCAAGCAGGCTAATCTGAAAATAGACTGAGGAGATCACGCGTATGCCGGCAATAAAAATCCTGATGGCGGCGGCGTTGGCTGCGGTGAGTGCCGGCACGGCCTTCGCGCAACCCTACCCGTCAAAACCTGTGCGCTACATCGTGCCATTCCCCGCCGGCGCATCGCCCGACATCGTGGGCCGCCTGATGGGCGACCGGCTCAGTCGCATCTGGGGCCAGCAGGTGGTGGTGGACAACCGCGCGGGCGCGGGCGGCACGGTGGGCGCGAGCATTGCCGCGCGCGCCGCACCCGATGGCTACACACTGTTTCAATGCAACATCGCGTCGAACGCGATTGCGTCCTCGCTGTATGCCAAGCTGCCCTACGATCCGCCGCGTGATTTTGATGCGATCAGCCGCATCGGCACCACGGCCAGCGTGATCGTGGTGCATCCCGCCGTGCCGGTGAACACCGTCGCGGAATTCATCTCCCATGCGCGGGCCAATCCCGGCAAATTGAGCTATGGCTCGTCGGGCGCGGGTACCTCGCCGCATTTGGGCATGGAGTTGTTCAAGACCATGACCAAGACCGACGTGGTACACATCGCCTACAAAGGCGCGCCGCAGGCGCTGGCCGATCTGATCGGCGGGCAAGTGCCGGTCGCGATTTCGAATATTCCCGCGTATCTGCCGGCGATACACACGGGCCGGGCACGCGCGATCGCGGTCACCAGCCTGAAACGCGCGTCGCAATTGCCGCAGACGCCAACGATGGACGAGGCCGGGCTGAAAGGCTTCGAGGTCACCTCGTGGTACGGCGTGTGCTCACCGTCGGGCGCGCCCGCGCCACTGCTGAACAAACTGCACGCGGACGTGAGCAAAGTGCTGCTGGCGCAGGACGTGAATCAGCGCATGACCGAAATGGTGATCGAATCCGGGCCAACCAGCCGCGAGGAGTTCGTTGCCTTCATGCGTAGTGAAACCGTGCGCTGGGCGCAGGTGGCGAAGGGCGCGGGGCTGAAACCGCAGTGACCCCAGTGAGACCACGGTAATTCACATATTGGCAATGGCAATGTTTTAGGCCATTCGGCGTAGGATACCGGTGAGCGAAGCGAACCGCATCGCTCACGTGCCGGCAAATTGGACTTAGTGCGGACTCGACCGATGCAGTTCCTTCGTCACCAGCATCCTACGTCCACGCGTTGCACGTGTAGCGCGTTCCGCCATGAATCGCTCTTTTCCGCGCGCCGTCGCCGGTGTAAGCTGCCGCACTGCTATTTCAGGGAGAGAAGGATATGACAAGCACCACGCGTGCGGGATCGCTTGCGGGCATCCGCGTGATTGAGTTGGCCGATGAGCAGGCGGAATACTGCGGACTGACCTTGGCCGGCCTCGGCGCCGAAGTCATCAAGATCGAGCCGCCCGGCGGCAATCCCACGCGCCGCATCGGGCCGTTTTACCAGGACAAGAATGATCCCGAAGGCTCGTTGTTTTTCTGGCAGTACAACCGCGGCAAGCGTTCGCTGGTGCTGGATGTCCAGCAGGAGAAAGACCGCGCCAAATTTCGCGAGCTGGTGGCCGGCGCCGACATCCTGCTGGAATCCACGCCCAAGGGCGGGCTCACCCAATGGGGTTTGCATGCGGCCGATCTGAACCAGGCATTTCCCAAGCTGATACACGCGCGCGTCACGCCGTTTGGCGACAGCGGCCCGTGGACGGATTTCAAGGCATCGGATTTGATCCACCTCGCCCTCGGTGGCGTGATGATGAATTGCGGCTACGACCCCGCGCCCGGCGGCCAATATGATCTGCCGCCGATCGCGCCGCAGATGTGGCACGCCTATCACATCGCCGGTGAACAGCTCACCATGGCGATCATGGCGGCGATGCTGTATCGCTTTCGCACCGGACAGGGACAACGGGTGTCGTGCGCGATTCACGAGGCGGTAGCGAAATCCACCGAGGTGGATCTGATGACGTGGGTGATGCGCCGCGCACTGGTGCAGCGCCAAACCTGCCGTCACGCGCGCGAAGGCGTTTCGCCGGCGCCCACCATCGTGCACACCAAGGATGGCCGCTGGGTGATGGCGAGCCTCGGCAACCGCCCGGACGACGGGCAAAAACTGATTGCCCTGCTGGATAAATACGGCATGGCGGCGGGTTACTCGGCGGACAGCACAGCCAAGCCCAAGAGCGGACGCTTCGTGCCCGGCACCGGGCCGGTCGCCAACAGCCGCGACGATGGCATGGAGGCGGTGCAACGCTTTGTGCGTTCGTTCACTTATGACAATATTCCGTGGCGCGAGGCTCAGGAGGTGGGCTTGCTGGTCGCCCCGCTGCGCAAGCCGCACGAAAACGCCATCGATCCGCACTGGATCAAGCGCAAAAGCGTTACCGACGTGCCGCACCCGGAGTTGGGCAAGTCATTCCGCTACGCCACCAGCAAATGGATCAGCACCGCGAATGACTGGACCGTGGGCCGCCGCGCGCCGCTGCTGAATGAAGATGCGGCGGCCGTGAGTGTCACGCCACCGAAACGTGAGTATCCGGTGATCGACGCCAACGCGCACGTCGATGCAAAAGAGCCGCCGTCCAAACGCGGCAAGCCGTTTCCGCTGCACGGCATACGCATTCTCGATTTCACCTGGTTCCTCGCGTCGGCGGGCGGCACGCGGTTTTTGAGCGCGTTCGGCGCGGAGAGCATCAAGGTCGAACTCAAAAGCCACCCGGATACACGCCTCGCCGCGATGGCGCCGGTGGGCGGACGCGAAGCGCGCGATAAAGCGACCGCACCGCTGCCCGGAGTGACCGACACCAATATGGGCGGGCAATTCAACAACAAAAATCCCGGCAAGCGCGGTATCTCGCTCAACGTGCGCCATCCGAAAGGTTTGGAAATTGCCAAACGTCTGGTAGCTATGTCAGACATCGTCGCGGAAGGTTTTTCGCCCGGTGTGCTCGACAACTGGGGCTTGGGCTACGACGTGCTGCGCCAGATCAAGCCCGACATCATCTACGTGCAGCAGTCGGGCATGGGCGCGCAAGGCACCTACGGGCGCTTTCGTACCGTGGGGCCGATCGCCAATGCGTTCGCGGGATTGTCGGAAATGTCGGGCCTACCCGAACCGGCGATGCCCGCGGGCTGGGGTTACTCGTATCTCGACTGGATGGGCGCGTACAGCTTCGCGCTCGCCATGCTGAGCGCGCTGTTCCATCGCAACCGCACCGGCGAAGGTCAATGGATCGACGCCTCGCAAACGGAGGTCGGCTTGTTCATCAACGGCCCGGCGATCCTCGACTGGTCGGCCAACGGGCGCATTTGGACGCGCATCGGCAACCGCTCGCCCTACAAAGCCGCCGCGCCGCACAATGTGTATCAGTGCGCGGGCAACGACCGCTGGATCGCCATCGCGTGTTTCAGTGACGCAGAGTGGCGCGACCTCGCCAAAGTCGCGGGCCATCCTGAATGGACGACCGATGAGCGCTTCAGCACGCTCGCCGGGCGCATGGCGAATCAGGAAGCGCTCGATAAACTGATTGCCGCCTGGACGCAATCGCGCGACGCCTACGACACCATGCACGCGCTGCAAAAAACCGACGTGCCGGCGGGCGTGTGCCAGAATGCGGGCGACCGTTGCGACAGCGATCCGCAATTGAAAGCACTCGAATGGCTGACCGAAATCACCGGCACCAAAATCGGGCGCTGGCCCATCGCCGAAGTGCCAATCAAGCTCGCCGCCAGCCCCGCCTACATCGGTGGCCGCATCGACCGCGGCGCGCCGTGCTATGCCGAGGACAACGAATACGTGTATGGTGAGCTGCTGGGAATGTCCAAGCAGGAAATCGCCGCGCTGGACGCGGATGGGGTGTTTTAAGCTGAACCGAACCGCAGATATCTAAAAGGAAACCAATATGCAAATCGCCGAAGACAAGTTCATGTACTTCACCCAACCGGGATGAAGTAGCTGCCTCAGAACGAAAGAGTTTCTTTCGAAAAACGGTGTGGATATGGTGGTGATCGACGTGCTGAACGACGCCGGTGGCCGTGAGTTGTTGCTGAACAAATACGGCATACGCAAGGTGCCGGTGCTGGCCAAGGGCGATCAATACGCCATGGGTCAGATGCTGGATCCGTTTGCGAAACTGGCGGGCCTGCCGATGCCGGGCGCGGATGGCTTGTCGCCGGAACAGCTCTACAAAAAATACGAAATGGTGTTTGCCGCAGGGCAGCGTTTTGCGCGGCAGTTTCCCGCGGATCGCTTTCGCGAGCGCGTGATCCCGCACCGCGAGCGCGAAATCCGCACGCTGTGTTATCACGTGTTTCGCATCGGCGAAGCTTTTCTCGAAACCTGGAACGGTGCGGAATACGCGGCCAAAATCGCCGACAATGAACCGCCGGATTCAATGGTGAGCGGCAAGGACGTGTCGCGCTACGGCGCGGGCGTGTGGAAACAATACGAGGCGTGGTGGTGCGGGCTTAACGAGGGTGACCGCGCGATGTCAAAAACGCTGAAAACCTATTACGGCGACACCGGGGCGCACAAGGTGTTTGAACGCGTGGCCTGGCATTCGGCGCAGCACTGCCGGCAGTTGGCGGCGGTGTTGGAACGTATGGAGGTCAAACCCGATACGCCGCTGACGCCCGCGGATTTAGCGGGGTTGCCGTTGCCTGAGCGGTTGTGGGAGTGATGCGCTTGAAATTGTAGGTTGGCGCTGACGAAGGAAGCCC
>CAWUUY010000355.1:0-11179 GCA_963924885.1 uncultured Burkholderiales bacterium
CCGTCATTCCCGCGAAGGCGGGTATCCCCTTACCTTGGGGGAAGGGGATACCCGCCTTCGCGGGAATGACCGAGGAAGGTTTTTCACTTCATCGCATCGAGGCCCCATGATCGAAATCAAAGAAAAATCCGTCACCGGCAAAACCATCCGCCTGAACGATGCCGACAACGTGATGATCGCGCGGGTTGATCTGCCGCTGGGCACAAAAATCGAAGACGGACTCACCTGCCGCGGTCAGGTGCAGGCGGGGCACAAGGTCGCCTCGCGCGCGATTCGCGAGGGCGAGCCGATCCTGAAATACAACGTGGTGATTGGTTTTGCCTCGGTGGATATCCCCGCCGGCAGCTACGTGCATGCGCACAATATGCAGTTCCGCGAGTTCGACCGCGACTATGCGTATGCGGAAGAATTCAAGCCCGTGCAGATGGTGCCCGAAGCCGAACGCGCCAGCTTCATGGGCATCGTGCGCGCCAATGGGCAAGTGGCCACGCGCAACTTTGTCGGTGTGCTCTCCACGGTGAACTGCTCCGCCACGGTGGCGCACAAAATCGCGGAGTACTTCACGCCGGAGCGACTGGCTGAATACCCCAACATCGATGGCGTCGCCGCGTTTTCGCACGACACCGGCTGCGGCATGGAAATGACCGGCGAGCCGATGGATTTGCTCCGCCGCACCATGGCGGGCTATGCGCGCCACGCTAATCTGGCTGGCTCGTTGATCGTGGGCTTGGGCTGCGAGCGCAACCAAATCAAGGGACTGGTGAAGGAGCAACAGCTCGACGCTAGCGACCGCCTGCATTTATTCACCATGCAGGATACCGGCGGCACGCGCAAGACCATCGAAGCCGGCATCTCCTCAGTCAAAGAAATGCTGCCCGAAGCCAACAAGGTGAAACGCACGCGGGTTTCGGCCAGCTACCTGATGATCGGCCTGCAATGCGGCGGCTCGGATGGGTTTTCATCGATCACCGCCAACCCCGCGCTGGGTGCTGCGATGGACATCCTTACGCAACACGGCGGCACGGCCATACTCTCCGAGACGCCGGAGATTTACGGCGTCGAACACACGTTGACGCGCCGCGCGCGCAACCGCGAAGTCGGCGAAAAACTGATCGAGCGCATCCGCTGGTGGAAGGATGTGTACACCGTGGGCCGCGACACGCAGATCAACGGCGTGGTCAGCCCCGGCAACCAGCACGGCGGCCTCGCCAACATTCTCGAAAAATCCCTCGGTTCGTCCATGAAGGGCGGCACCGGCCCGCTGATGGAGGTCTACCGTTACGCCGAGCCGGTGACACAAAACGGCTTTGTGTTCATGGACACACCCGGCTTCGACCCCTGCTCCGCCACCGGACAAATCGCTGGCGGCGCCAACATGATTATGTTCACCACCGGCCGCGGCTCGATGTTCGGCGCAAAGCCTGTGCCGTCCGTCAAACTCGCTACCAACACCCCCATGTTCCGCAAGCTCGAAGAAGACATGGACATCAACTGCGGCGAAATCCTCGACGGTACCTCCAGCTTGCGTGAAATGGGACAGAAAATTTTTGAACTGATGCTGCGCACCGCGTCGGGCGAAAAAACCAAGAGTGAGTTGCTCGGACTGGGCGATCATGAGTTTGTGCCTTGGAACATAGGGGTGGTGGGGTAGAAGGGGTAAATTTTGAAAGAAAGAAAATATTCGCGCTCGCGCAGGTGTGGCGAGAAAGTCCCCCTGAGAGCCGCCGAGCAACACAGACGCGCCGGGGGAAGTCGGCGAGGACTGTCTGAGTACTCGCGCCGTTGGTCTATGCGAGGGCGAGTTCCGCAGCCGCCCGGCGTGGCGAGTAGCACAGGAGGGGGTCGGCGAACCGGGGGCCGCCTTTCTTTGGTTACTTTCTTTGGCGGAGCAAAGAAAGTGACTTGCCGCCGGGCAACCCCCGGCGAACTTGAATTGGGGTTTGCAAATTGAACATGCCAATCATCAACGCGTGGTTATTACTCCTTGCAACCCTCTGCACCGCCCCACTACACGCCCAACCCTGGACCCCCACCCGCCCCATAGAAATCACCGTCTCCTCCGGCGCGGGCGGCGCAGCCGACCGCGAAGCACGTGAACTGCAACGCCACCTGCAAGCGCTGCCCGGCATGCCGCCCATCACGGTGAACAACCGCCCCGGCGGCGGTGGCGCGATTGCGTGGTCATCACTCAATCAACATCAGGGCGACGCACATTGGCTTGCAACCATGAACGTGGCGCTGCTCACCAATCACATCATCGGCGCGTCACCGCTGCGTTATCAGGACTTAACCCCGCTGGCGATTCTGATGCGCGAGTATATCTCCGTGTGGACACACGCCGGCTCGCCGATCAAATCCGCCAAAGACCTGATCGCGCGGTTGAAAGCGAACCCGTCGTCGGTGAGCTTTGGTCTGTCGCCCGCGCTGGGCAATCAGAATCACATCTTGCTCGGCATGCTCGCCCGCGCCGCGGGCATTGACCCGAAAGCCTTGAAGATTGTCGTCTACGCCGGCGGCGCGGGTGTGACTGCGGCGTTGGGCGGACACGTCGATGCGTGGGTCGGCACGCTCGGCGGCGCGATTCCGCTGGCGCATGCGGGCAAGGTCAACGTGATGGGTGTGAGCGCCGAAAAGCGCCAGCAGGGCAAGGCGCTTGCGCTGCCGACATTTCGCGAGCAGGGCATTGACGCGGTGTACGCCGCTTATCGCGGCATCATCGGCCCCGGCGGGCTAACCCCGGCGCAGATTGCCTATTGGAATGCTACATTTTCCAAAGTGGTGAGCAGCGCGGAATGGAAAGCCGCCGCGCTCGAACATGCCTGGGAAGTGGATTACAAAAACAGCACGGAGACGCGCCGGTTTTTGGATGCCGAGTATCTGGTGTTGCGCAAGACGCTGGCGGAGTTGGGCGTCATCAAGTAGCCGCGGGCGGCGGTTGCATCATTGACCGTGCGGTATACCGGGGATACAGTTGCCGCTGTCCAGACATTTGTCCGATAATCCTCCCGGAGGTGGTCGACATGAATACAGACAGCGTAAGAACGATGGCGTCGTTTCTTATCTCAGCCGGCATGGTAATAGCCGCCGCCAGCACGCACGCGCAGACCTGGCCTGCCAAACCGGTGCGACTGGTACTTCCCGCCCCCGCCGGCAGCGCGCCGGATTTTTTGTCGCGCACTATCGCGCCCAAGCTCTCCGAGATTTGGGGCCAGCCGGTGGTGATCGAAAACATCGTCGGCGCATCGGGGCATATCGGCACGGAGCGCGTGGCGAAATCACCGCCCGACGGCTACACCATTTTGTTCAACACCATCGGCCCGATCGCGGTCAACATCAGTCTCTTCGACAAACTGCCGTTCGATCCGGTCAAGGATTTCATGCCGATCACGCTGGTGGCGTTCACGCCCAATATCGTGTGCCTGCATCCCAGCCTGCCGGCGAAAAACGTCAAGGAGTTCATCGCGCTAGCCCGGCGCAATACCGGCAAGCTCACCTATGGCTCGGGCGGCCCCGGCACCACGCAGCATTTGTCGGGCGAACTCTTCAACGTGCTGACCGGCGCAAAAATGATGCATGTGCCGTATAAATCCACCGCGCAAATGACCATCGACACCATCGGCGGGCAAATTGACATGATCCCGCATAACGCGCCGGTGGTACTGCCGCATGTGCGCTCGGGCAAGCTGCGCGGCATTGCTGTCACCAGCGCGAAGCGGCTCCCCAGCGTGCCAGATCTGCCCACGATGATCGAGGCCGGGCTGCCGGGATTTGAGGTCACCGCGTGGTTCGGCCTGATGGCGCCCGCGAGTACGCCACCCGCGGTCATCGCCAAAGTTCATGCCGATACCGTGCGCGTCATCAACATGCCTGACGTGCGCGAGCGCTTTGTCAGCCAGTCCGCCGAACCCAGCGGCAACAAGCCCGAGGAATTTGCCGCATTCATTCAGTCGGAAATCTCCAAGTGGGCCAAGGTCATCAAGGCCTCGGGCGCGAAGGCCGAGTAATGCGCCGTAGCGTGCCAAGCCCGTCCTGATTACCTCGAAGAATGCAGGGAGATCAATCCTAAGTATCTGTTTTTATTGATATAAATATCATGACATCACAAGACTATTCCGTCCCCAACTCCAGCGGCACCACCCCACCCAAACTCAAGGCGCCCGCGAACGCGTGCGATTGCCATCACCACATTTATGACCCAGCACGTTTTGCGTTGCCACAGCCGCAGCCCGCGCGACCGGTGCCGACGAAAAGTACGGTGCCCGATTACCGGCTGCTGCAAAAATGCATAGGTACCACGCGCAACGTCGTCGTGCAACCTCGCCATTACGGCACCGACAACACGGCGACGCTCGATGCACTGAAGCAGTTCGGCAAAAATTCGCGCGGTATCGCGGTGGTGCATCCGACCATCAGCGATGCGAAACTCAAGCGCTTTGACGACGCCGGCGTGCGCGGCATCCGCTTCAGCCTCGGTGACCCGAAAACGCGCGCGGTGCAGCCCGACATGATCGAGCCGCTGGCGAAACGCGTGGCGACTCTCGGCTGGCACATCCAGTTCAATATTCAGGCCGATCAGATTGTTGAACTCGCCGACATTCTGCGGCGATTGCCGGTGACCATCGTGATCGATCACCTCGGCCACCCGCATCTGCCCGCGGGCGTCAACGATGCGTCACATCACATTGTGCGTAGCCTGATCGACGCGGGGCGCGCGTGGGTCAAGCTGGCGGGCGCGTATTTCAACACCGAGGTCGGCCCGCCGTATGCGGACGCAACCCAAATTGCGCAAGCGTTCGTCAAGGCCGCGCCGGAGCGTGTGGTATGGGGCAGCGACTGGCCCCACCCCAGTGCCACGGACGGCAAGCCGGATGATTCGCTGCTGTTTGATTTGCTCTCCACGTGGGCGCCAGATGAAGCGGTGCGCAATCGTATCTTGGTGCAGAACCCCGAGGCACTTTATGGTTTTGACGCTTGAAGATCATACAACTCACCGATCTGCACCTCACCGCCGGCGACGCCGCCCTGTACGGTAGCCACCCCGCGCAACGTCTGAATGCGGCCGTTGATAGCATCCTGCGCGAACACGCTGACGCGGCGTTTTGTCTGCTCACCGGCGATCTGGCGGATGCCGGTGCGGATGACGCGTACGCAACCCTCGCCTCGATCACCGCGCGTTTGCCGATGCCGGTGTATCCGCTCGCGGGCAATCACGATGACCGCCGCGCGCTGATGCGGGTATTTCCCGAGTTGCACATCGACGAAGCAGGCTTCATCCAGAGCACCATCGACACCCCGCATGGCCGCTTCCTGCTGCTGGATACGCTGGAACCCGGCAAGCCGTGGGGCGAGTATTGCCCGAAGCGTCAGGCGTGGCTGCGCGCGCAACTGCAGGACGAATCCGCGCAAAATTTCTGGATTGTCATGCACCATCCGCCCGTGGCCGTGGGCATGCCGTCGATGGATCAATACGCGCTGAAAAACGCTGACACGTTCTACGCGCTATTGGCGCCCCATCAACACAAAATCCGGCACCTGTTCTTCGGACATCTGCATCGGCCCATCGGCGGAAGCTGGCACGGCATGCCTTTTTCAGTGGTGCGTTCGCCCAACCATCAGGTGGCGCTCGACATGCACGCCATGCCTGAAGTGCCGGGCTGTCACGAAGCGCCCGGCTACGGCGTGATCCTGATCGACGACACCACGGTGGTCGTGCATCACCATGATTTTCAGTATCGCGGCGAGCGGTTTTGGCTGTAGCCGGTCGGCGTGAAATGCCCAAACGGGCGGGCGCGATGGTGCGCGTCTAGTTCACCGTCGCCCCCGACGCCCGCACCAGATTACCCTTGGACACAATTTCCGCCTTGATCTGTGCGGCAAACTCCGCCGCCGTGTTGCCGATGACGATGCCGCCATTCTCGGTGTACTTGGCACGCACATCCGGCATGGCAATCACTCGCGCGGCATCCTGTTGCAGCTTGGTGAGTATCGCCGCGGGTGTGCCGCTCGGCGCCAGCAGACCAAACCAAGCGACGGCGCTGAACCCCGGGTAGCCGGATTCGGCGATGGTGGGCAGTTCCGCTGCAACTGGTATGCGCTTCAGCGAACTCACCGCGATCGCGTGCACTTTGCCCGCTCGCACCTGCGGCATCGTGAACAGCGTGTTGCCAAAGTACATGGTCACGCGCCCGCCGATGACGTCCGTCATCGCCACCGCCACATCCTTGTAGGGGATATGACTGAGTTCGATGCCCGCTCTATTCCCCAGCAACGCGCCAGCGAGATGCGTCGACGTGCCTGCACCAGAGGAAGCATAGGTGATCTCGCCCGGACGCGACTTCGCCAGCGCAACCAGTTCCTTCACACTCTTGACCGGCAGCGAAGGATGAACGATCAGAATATTGGACGTCTCCAAAAAATTCATGATCGGCGAAAAGTCGCGCAAAGGATCGTAGGCAAGCTTCGGATAGAGCGTCACATTGGTAGTCATCGCCGCATCGCCGCTGAACAACAACGTGTAGCCGTCGGGCGCAGACTTCGCCACGCGTTCCGCCCCCACACTGCCGGCGGCGCCGGGCACATTCTCAACCACCACCGGTTTCCCCCACAGCTCGCTCAACTTCTGCGTGACGATACGCGCGCTGATGTCCGTCCCCGAGCCAGCGGGAAACGGTGCCACGACGCGTACCGATTTTTCAGGGTAGCCGGTCTGGGCAGATACGTTAAGCGCCGCCAACAACAGGGCCATTGTGCAGAGCGTATTGAGGGGGTGTTTCATTATCTTCCTTCGTTTATCAAGACAGTCGAAGATCAGCAATGAATTCTGTAATTGCCATCCGCAGTATGTACCTCCCCCCCCCCCGCAGCAATGCAAACGATCGAGCGTAGAGCGGAAAAGCGCAGCGCCTTCCGCCAAATGATGGCGAGTCGCATCGAAATGGCGTTCGGCGGATGGCGGCTACGCCTTACCCGCCCTTCTACGGCTACTTCGGGGTTCCGGCGTAGAGCTTCGCGATAAAACAGCTCTGTTCCAATTCATCGACGATTGACGAATCAGTGAAATCCGCTTCCCGCACTTGTTGTGCCGCTGGATACTTTGCTGAAAACGTATTGCGTATGGATTGCAAGCCTTCAGTGCTCAACGCCATGCGCGGCACCTGCGGAAACAGCGGCACGTAAAACCGGTATTGGTCTTCCACCAGCTTGCGGTCGTTCACTTGCAAGAAACGCTGTAACACCGGGATGTACACCTCGGGCTGGGTCTTGAAGGCATGCACGGTTTGAATGAACCCTTGCGCAACGCGTAATACCAGCTCGCGGTTGGCATCGATCAATTTTCGCGTGGTGGCGAACACCGACGGTAGGGCGCCGCCAAACGCCAAACTAAAAATGTTCCAGCTATATTGCCTCTCACCACTGAATCGCAAATGCAGCGGCAGCGGGCCGGCATCGATGTCGCCTGCAATCAGCGCCTTGTAGATATTGCCGTAGCCGCCCAGACCCACGTAGGTCGCGGTGGCGCCGGCTTTTTCTATCGTCAGGCGCGCGTTGATGCCGGTTTGGCCCGAGGTGGCATCTGACAACACGCCGACGCGTTTGCCCTCCAATTCAGCGAGCGTTTTTAATTCGGGCCGCAAGGCGATGCACAAGTTGTCGTGCTGCAGGGCGTTGCGGAACAACACCACCACGTCGCCGCCGTTGAGAAAATTCTCCACCACCGGCAGCGTGCCGGTCTGGCAAAAATCCCACTCGCCGCGCGCGAGGCCGGCCACCGCTTCGGGGCCGGTGGTTTCGATCACCGGGAAGCTCACGTCCAACCCCTGCTGTTTGAATAGGCCCGTTTCAGTGCCGCACCACGCCAAGCTGTGCGTCGGCGCGCGCAAGGCAGTGGTCATGCGCACGTTGAGCGCGGCGTTCACAGTGGCCTCAATAATGCGGATCAAACATATGCGACTGCACCTCCTGCATCACATCCGTCGGCCGTGCCTTGCCGGATAGTCCGCGCCGGTAAGCAATGTCGGCAATGGCATTACCGATGGCCGCCGACACTTCCCGTATGCGCGGCAGCGCGGGATAAAGGCTGCCCTGCTCCAAGTCCGACTCGGTGACCATTTGTGCGAGGGTGTGCGCCGAGGTCATGAACATTTCGTCAGTGATCGATTTCGCGCCGCTGGCAATGGCGCCCAAGCCGATGCCGGGGAAAATATACGAGTTATTGCCCTGCCGCGGCACATAGGTTTTGCCGTTGAAATCCACCGGGTCGAAGGGGCTGCCGCAGGCGAACAGCGCGCGACCGCCGGTGTGGCGATACGCCTCTTCGGCGTTGCATTCGGCCTGCGAAGTCGGGTTCGATAGCGCGAACACAATCGGCTGTTGGTTGATTTTCGCCATTTCTTCGAGCACTTCGCGCGTGAAGGTGCCGCCCACCGCCGACACGCCGATGATCGCGGTGGGCTTCAGTGTTTTGATGGCGGATAAAAAGTCGTCTACCTGTGGATGATCGTGCGCGTAGGTCAGTTTGTGCTCGGCGAGCTTCGCGCGGCTTTTGACCACCAGCCCCTGCGAATCGACCAGCCAGCATTTGCGCAGCGCCCGCTCGCGCGTCACGCCATGCGCGGCCATGGCCGACACCACCAGATCAGCGATGCCGGTGGCGGCCTCGCCCGCGCCGAGGAACAAAATGGTCTGCTCCGACAGCGGCGCGCCGGTCACGCGCAGCGCCGAGAACAGACCCGCCAGCGCCACCGCCGCCGTGCCTTGAATATCGTCGTTGAAGGCACATAGGCGGTCGCGGTATTTCTCCAGCAGGCGAAACGCATTGTGGTTGGCGAAGTCTTCAAACTGCACCATCACGCCGGGGAACACCTCCTGCGTGGCGGTCATGAATTCCTCCATGAAATCATCGTACGCCGCACCCGTGATACGGCGCTGACGCAGGCCGACGTAGTTGACATCGTTGCGCAGCGCGTCATTGTTGCAGCCCACATCCAGCGTGATCGGCAGGCACAGACGCGGGTGGATGCCGGCGCACGCCGTGTATAACGAGAGCTTGCCGACGGGGATGCCCATGCCGTGCGCGCCTAGATCGCCCAGGCCGAGTATGCGCTCGCCGTCGGTGACGACGATAATGCCGGCTTGATCCGGCCAGTTGCGCAGCACGTTGGCGATGTTGCCGCGATCATTGGCGCCGATGAACATGCCGCGCGGACGCTGAAAAATATTGCCGTACTGCTGGCAGGCAAGGCCCACCGTCGGGGTATAAACAATCGGCTGCATTTCGTCGATGTGATCGCACAGCAAGCGAAAAAACAGCGACTCGTTGCGATCATGCAGCGAATTCAAGGCGACGAATTTATCCAGCGGGTCCGTCATCTTGCGCAGATTCATCAGCACGCGATCCGCCTGCTCCTTCTGGCTCAACACATGCGGCGGCAACAGGCCGCGCAGTCCGAGTTCGTCGCGTTCTTTTTCGGTAAAGGCGGTGCCCTTGTTCAGCAGCGGGTCGCGCAGCACGTCGAGGCCGCGGCGGGTGTCCTCGCTGTCTTGGTTTGAGTTGCTGGGCATGAGTAAATTCCTGTTGTGTTGTCTTTATTGACGGACGGGGGCCATCCCGTCTTCCGTGATCACCACATCCATTGCACAAGGCGGGATGGCTCCCGCCCATTACACCGTGGCTACCGGGGTTACCGGCGAGCCTGCCGCACCGGGCATACGCAGCGGCGGCGCGGTGAGTAAAAAGCTGCTGCGGTTGTTGGCGCGCAGCCACGCCGCCAGTTCTGTCAGATACCACAGCTCACCCAGATGTATGCCCAGCTTTACCAGACAATGTTCATGCAGCGGCAGCGCCGGGCCGCGATGCGGCAGGCGCGGGTCCGCGCCCAGTGTTGAGCTGCGCTCCACCGCGAGGTTGTCACAGGTAATGGCCGCGATGCCGCTGTCCGCGATCCACTCCAGCAACGGCTTGTCACAGCCGTCGAGCACGCTGCAACTGGTTTTGATGGTGTCGTCCAATCGTCCATTGGCATCACGAATCAACTGGCCCAGCCCGGTATGCACGCACAGGATGTCGCCTTTTTGCACACTGACATTATCGTCGCGCATCACTTTGGCGAGCATTTCATAAGTGACCGCCGTGCGCGCATCGCCAAAGTGGTGCCGCAGATCGACCATCACCGCGCGGCCCTGCACGCCGGTCTGCGCCATTTCCGCCACCGACACCGCGCGCGCGCCCAGCTCGCCATGCAGGCCGCGATTCTGCTCGTCCACAATGCGCCAGCCGTTGTACGACACCGCCTCTTCAACGCCATCGCCGTCGGCATCGAACATCATGCCCTTGTGCGCGAAACTGTCCCAGTGCGTTGAATATTGCATGTAGAGCATGATCGCCTCATCCGAACCCACGTCGTTAAAACGCGGATCGATTTTGGCCGACGGCAGATTGAAGTACGTCTCTTTGCCGCGAAACACCGGGTGAAACACCGGCGGCTTGCGATTGGGGTTCAACACCGTGCCGCCGGGTTTATCCAGCGGATGACTCAGGGTGAACACCTCGCCGGTCTTCACTTCCTTCAACGCCGCCAGGCGGCGCTCGGCGGTAATAGTGTTCATGCGGCCGCGTTGATCGTCGTCGCCGAACTCGCCCCAGTTGGAACCGGGCGGGCGGTTTTTCCAGCGCTTGGAAGGTGCGCTCATGTGATGGATCCTCTGGTCATTGAGCGTCCATTATACTGCCGCGCTCCTCGCGTTTATTTAGCGGTAAACTGTTTGCGTTTTACTTCCCCTTCTTATTTCATCGGAGAACATCATGGCCAAAGCCTATTGGATTGCATTCTATAAATCGATCAAGGATCAGGAAAAATTCGCCGCCTACGTCAAAATCGCGCCCGCGGCGATTCAGGCGCACGGCGGGCGGTTTTTAGTGCGCGGCACGGCGGCACAAACCTACGAAATGGGCCTCACTGAACGCATCACCATGATTGAGTTCGACAGCCTCGAAAAAGCCAGGGCCGCGCATGACAGCCCCGCGTATCAAGAGGCATTAAAGGCGCTGGGCAACGGCGCGGAACGCGATATACGTTTGATCGAAGCGCTGCCGTGATTCGCTGATTGTCTCGGCAACAACCAACCCGTCGCACTCATTACCGGAAAACCACCCATGACCACTCCCTCGGCCGCCGTACTC
>CAWUUY010000356.1:0-28845 GCA_963924885.1 uncultured Burkholderiales bacterium
TGAGGCCACTTCGCCGGCGCCGGCGTCACGGCATCAGTCCGCGCGAGTTCGCCATGAGGTCACGCAGTACCGGATCGGGCAAGCATGTCCAGCAGTTTTTGCTGTGCGCCGGCTTGCTTGGTGCCGCCGGCGGCCGCGTGATATTCGCCGTTCTGATCCATGATCCAGGCCTGCGCTTCCGTCTCCAGGTAAGTCATCAGCCCTTCGTCGATCACCCGCTGCTTCAATTTGGGGTCCAGCACCGGAAAGCAGATTTCCACGCGCCCGAAAAAATTTCGCCCCATCCAGTCGGCGCTGGAAAGATAGACGTTGTCTTCGCCGCCATTCTTGAAGTAGAACACGCGGCTGTGTTCTAGAAAACGGCCGACGATGGAACGCACGCGTATATTCTCCGAGGCGCCCGCGACACCTGGCCGCAGCGCACACACGCCACGAACGATGAGATCGATCTGCACACCGGCCTTCGACGCGGCATACAGCGCCGCGATCACCTCGGGCTCCACCAGCGCGTTCATCTTGGCGATAATGCGTCCGCCGCGGCCGGCTTCGGCGCGCGCGGCCTCATGCTGGATCGCGCGCACGATCTGTTTATGCAGCGTAAACGGCGCCTGCCACAGGTGCTTTAACTTGCTGGCGCGGCCGAGGCCGGTCAACTGCATAAACACATCATTCACATCGGCGCTAATCTCGTCGTTGCAGGTAAACAATCCCATGTCGGTGTAGAGCTTGGCGGTGCGCGGATGATAATTGCCGGTGGACAAATGCAAGTAGCGCCTCAGGTAACTTCCGGCGCCCGCGGACGCGCCTTCCTCGCGGCGCACCGCCATCAGCATTTTGGCGTGCGTTTTGTGCCCGACCACGCCGTACACCACGTGCGCGCCGGCGTCTTCAAGGCGTTGCGCCCAGTTGATGTTGGCCTCTTCGTCAAAGCGCGCCATCAACTCCAGGATCACCGTGACTTCCTTGCCGCTTTTCGCCGCGCCGATCAGTATCTCCATCAGCTCCGACTCCGCGCCGGTGCGATACACCGTTTGCTTGATGGCGACCACCCGCGGATCGCGCGCGGCTTCCTGCAGGAACGTCATCACCGGCTGGAACGACTGGAACGGGTGATACAACAGGATATCGCCCTCGCGGATCGCGTCGAACATGCCGGCCGCGTTTTCGACGCGCGCCGGCCCGCCCGCCTTGAACAGTGGAAATTTCAGATCAGGCCGGTTCACGCCGTCGGGCACGCTCATCAGCCGCACCAGATTCACCGGCCCATCCACGCGGTACACGTCTTCCACATCGAGCTTGAACTGCGCCCGCAGGTAGTCGCCGATCTGCGGCGAGCAGTTGGCGGTAATCTCCAGCCGCACTTCGTCGCCGAACTGGCGTTGCGGCAATTCACCGCGCAGCGCGTCGCGCAAATCCTTGACCTCTTCTTCGTCCACGAACAGATCGCTGTTGCGCGTCAGCCGGAACTGGTAGCTGTCGATGACTTTCATGCCCGTGAACAGGTCGGACACGTGCGCGTGCATGATGGACGACAAAAACACGAAATCGTATTCGGCGCCCGCCACGTCCTTCGGCAGACGAATCACCCGCGGCAACACGCGCGGCGCCTGCACGATGGCGATGCCCGAACTGCGCCCGAAGGCGTCCTTGCCTTCGAGTTCTATCGCGAAATTCAGACTCTTGTTGAGCACGCGCGGAAACGGATGCGATGGATCAAGACCAATGGGCGTCAACACCGGCATCACTTCGCGCGTGAAGTAATCCTTGATCCACGCCGACTGCGCGGCGGTGAAATCGACGCGCCGCAAAAAGCGTATGCCCTCCTTCGTGAGTGCGGGCGTGATGTCGTCGTTGAACAACCGGTATTGCTCCGCCACCAGCTCGTGCGCCTCGTGCGCCACTTGCTCGTAGACCTGCTGGATGGGCATGCAGTCGGGGCCTTCGGCGGAGATGCCGGCCTCGATCTCCGCGTGCAGGCCGGCCACGCGGACTTCAAAAAACTCATCGAGATTACTGCTGACGATACACAGGAATCGCAGACGCTCCAGCAACGGCGTGGCGGCGTTCTGCGCCTGCGCCAGCACGCGCCGATTGAACGCGAGTTGACCGAGCTCCCGATTCAGGAACAGTTCGGGCGCCAGTCTCGCCTTGCTCATAACGGCACCGGTGCGCGAAGTGGCGCGGGTGGGCGGCTATTTTTTCTCAGGGGGCACGTAGCCCGCGGCGGCATCCGCGCCGCCGCCGAAGAAGTGTTTGTCCATTTGCTGCGCAAGGTAATCACGCGACTTCTTGTCCGCCAGACTCAAACGGTTTTCGTTGACCAGCATTTTTTGTTGTTCCAGCCATATTTTCCAGGCCTCCTTGGACACGTTATCGAATATCCGCTTGCCCAGCTCGCCCGGGTACGGCGCAAAGTCGAGCCCCTCCGCCTCGCGTCCCAGCTTGATGCACTTCACCATCCTTGGCATAACCAACCCCTTATCATAAGCACTTGTTTTTACAGAATTATTACAACGCAACCCCTTGAATAATAGTGAGTATTCGCCGCCGCGCGGCGCGGGCCAGGCTTTGAACGGCAGGTCGAGTGTTTGGTGCATGCCCAGCGCGGTCTCGATCATGGGCGAACTAGATTGCGGAAGCTCCAGATGATAGCCCTGTACGCAATCCACGCCGAACGTGGCGAGCATTTGCAGCGTTTCTTCGTCCTCCACGCATTCCACGATGGTGGTTTTTCGCAGGTCGCGCGCTACCGATACCATGGCTTTGACGAACAACTGGTTGTCGGGTTCCTTGGAAAGTCCGCGAATAAACAGCCCGTCGATCTTGATCGAATCGACATGCAAGTGCTTGAGATAGGCGAACGACGAAAACCCGGTGCCGAAATCATCCAGGCATACGCCGCAGCCGGTCTGCTGCAACGCTTCGATGAATCTGCGTGCGTCGTGCAGTTCGGACACTACCGAAGTTTCCGTCAACTCCACCAGCAATTGCCGCGCGGGTACGCCGTGGCGGCGCAACTCGTTGGCGATAAACAGCAGCAGCGTGGGATCGTCGAGCAAACGCCCGGAGATATTCACCGCCAGCGCGGGGATCGCGCTCACCTCGGACAACATTTTGATCGAGCGGGCGAGCACCCAGCGATCGATATCGACGATCTTTCCCGATTTCTCGGCCACCGGGATGAACTCTCCCGGCATGATCGGGGTACACGGCGATGCCGCAACTGCACGTGAGCCGCAGGTTCTGTCCCTCGAACTGAAAACGCACCTGCGCTATCGAGCGTGTGATGCGTTCGGCGAGTATCTTCAGCATCTCGTCGGAAATGTCGCGCACCAGGATCGCGAACTCGTCGCCGCCCAAACGCGCGAAAATCTCGTTGCGCCACACCTGCCCGCCGACCTCGCTCGCCACACGGATCAGCATGGCGTCGCCGGCGCGATGACGAAAGGTATCGTTGATGTACTTGAATTCGTCCAGATCGAAGAACAGCAGCGCCACGCGCGACGAACTGCGCTGCGCTTCGGCAACCATGCGGCCCATTTCGTCGTTGAAGCGGTGCCGGTTGTTAAGACCGGTCAACGCATCGCGCTCGGCGAGATAGACCAGTTGGTCGGCATTGCGCCGTTCGGTGGTCACGACCTCGAATATCCACATGCGCCCCACTGGCTTGCCGAACGCATCCTCCATCGCGTGGCTTTGCTGCGTCACCAGGCTCCCGTCCGCCATGGGCAATTCAAAAATGCTGTTGGGCTCGCCAGGCAACGGCGGCTGAAGCAGGTAACGTTCGTGTTCCGAGGACCGCGCCAGGGTATTGCCCGACGTGATGAGCATTTGCACGAGATCAGCGCCGATGATGCGCGTGCCCGGCGGTATCATCCAGATGCGCGAAAACGCCGGGTTGCAGTACACTGCGTAGTTGTCCATCGACACGTACAGGATGCCGATGTCCATCGCCCCCAACAAAGCCGAGAGCCGCGCGTGCTCATCCTGCGCTTGCGCGAGATACTGCTTCTGCACGGCCTGCGCATCGCGCAACTCCTTCACGGTCGCTTCAAGTTGCTGTTCGGCCTCCTTGCGCGTGGTGATGTCGCGGATACTGATGCGAATGCCGAGATTGCTATTATTCGTGTCGAAGATTGGCCGCCAGTCGGCTGCCGCCCAGAACGTGGCGCCGTCCTTGCGGCGTGCGCGAAACTCATAGTCCTGGCCGGTATTACCGAGCACCGCCAGGCGTATCTGCCGTACCGTGCACGTCACGTCGGGTTCTCTGACAAAGGGCACCGGGAAATCCTGCGCGGCGAGGCACTCTTCGGGCGTGTAGCCGAACATGTCCTTTACCGTCGGATTGATCCAGATCAGTTTGCCGCTGGGGTCGGCCCACAGTTCGCAGTCGTAGCTGTAATCGGCGATGGCGGTGAATTTTGCTTCGCCCTGCGCCAACGCCTTGATCCGGCTGGATAGCGCCTCGGCCATGGCATTAAAAGCTGCGCCGAGCTTGCCGATGTCGTCGTTGCCTTCGGCGGGCACCCGCACCGTGAGTTCCCCCGCCGCCAGCCGCGCGCTGGCGGCGGCCATGCGCCGCAGGCTGCGCGTGAGCCATGCATACGAGCCTATTGCATACACTGCTGTCAGTGCCAGCGCAACGGCGCCAACGATAATGATTCCGCGCGTCAGCTCGGCGCGGCCGCTATTGAGCAGATAAACCTCGACGGCGACCACCGCGGCAAGCGCTACGCAATACACCAGCACGCCCACCAACAAAAACCGGGTACGCAAGGATATATTCGGCGGCATGGGGGTCAGCTTACAAACGCTTGGTCAACACGACCGAACGCCGCTGGTAGTTGTACATCCCGCGCTTTTGCGCCGGCAGCTCATCCACGTCCGCCTCGGCAAAACCATGCTCGACGAACCAGTGTTCCGCCCGCGTGGTGAGCACAAACAATTTTTTTAACCGCTGCCGGCGCGCACGCTGCTCCATCGCCTCCAGCAGGCGATCCCCGGCGTCGCGGCCGCGAAATTCCGGATGCACCACCAGGCAGGCGAGCTCCGCGGCGCGCTCTTCCGCAAAAGGGTACAGCGCGGCACAGCCGATGATCATGCCGTCGTGATCGAGTACGACAAAACGCCCCACTTCCATTTCCAGCAAATCGCGGCCACGCTTGACCAGCGTTCCGTCGGCCTCCAGCGGCTCGATCAGCCGCACGATGCCGCCAATATCGGTGATCTTCGCGTCGCGCAGTTTTTCCACCGGATCTGGCGTGATCATGGTGCCCACGCCCTGATGCGTAAACAGCTCCTGCAACAACGCGCCGTCGGCGTGGCGTGAAATCAGGTGTGCGCGCGTCACACCCTGTTCGCAGGCGCGCACCGCGCATGGCAGATAAAATCGCGCATCGCCGTCGAGCGTGGAGTCGCGGCGGGCCAGCAGCTTGCTCGCCTGCATCGGCGTGAGCTCACGCAGCAAGTGGCCGCGCGCATTGGTGGCGCCGGGGCGGTCCATCATGAAAATCAGTTTGTCGGCGCCCAGCGCCACCGCCACCGATTCGGCGATGTTTTCCAGCGCCACGTTGAAGATTTCACCGGTGGCGGAATACCCCAGCGGCGACAGCAGCACCAGTTCGCCGAAATTCAGCCGGTCGCGTATCGCCGCCACATCGATCTTGCGCACCTCGCCGGTGTGTTGTAGGTCAATGCCGTCCAGTATACCGATCGGTTTGGCGGTCACGAAGTTGCCGCTGGATACGCGAATGTCGGCACCCGCCATCGGGGAACCCGGCAAGCCCATCGACAGCAACGCCTCGATTTCCACGCGCAGGCGGCCACTGGCTTCCTTGGCAACGCCTAGGGTGATGTCATCGGTAACGCGCAGGCCCTGCACATAACGCGTGCGATGGCCCAACTCCTTGAGTTTGGCGTCAATCTGCGCGCGCGCGCCATGCACCACCACCAGTCGCACGCCCAGCGCCGCGAGCAAATTCAGATCGTGGTTGATGCCGACAAAGCGGCCTTCGGAGATGGCTTCGCCGCCAAACGCGATGACGAACACGCGCCCGCGAAACGCGTGGATGTACGGCGCCGCCGCACGGAACCATTGAACAAACCTATCGGATGACGCTAGCGCGGTCGGCATAAAGGTATTAGGGATAATGGAGTTGCAACGCGACTACAAGTTGTTTAAAAACAGCATATTACGCGAGATTGTTAACTAAACCAAGCAACCGGCATCAACCATCGCCCCACAACGCCTGCATCGCCGCCAAGGCGGCCACTGCTGCGGTTTCGGTGCGCAAGACGCGCGGGCCCAGCGCCAGCGGCACGAATCCGGCGGATAGCGCGGCATCGGATTCCTCCGCGTTCCATCCGCCTTCCGGCCCGACCAGCAGGGTGACGTTGCCTTGGGGCCGCGCCATGTCGCGCAGACGCGTCGCCGATACGTGGGGCGACAGCAGAAAGCGCACGCCGTCCTGCACCGTCGGCCCACCCAGCCATTTCAGCAGCGCCTGCACCGGCAATACGTCGGGAAGTTGATTGCGGCCGCATTGTTCGCACGCCGCCGCCGCCACCAACTGCCAGTGCGCGACGCGGCGTTCGGCGCGCTCGGACGCCAAACGCACCACGCTGCGCTGGGTAATCAACGGCTGTATCGCGGACACGCCCAGTTCGACGCATTTCTGCACCGTATAATCCATGCGTTCGCCGCTGGAAATGCCCTGCGCAAGCTGAACCTGCAGCGGCGATTCACGGCTGACCTCCATGCGCCCGCTCACCGTCAGCGTCAAGCCGGACTTGTCGATACGCTTGATCAGCGCCGCGTACTCAACGCCGCGCCCGTCGAACAAGGTGAGCAGCGCGCCCGCCTGCAACCGCAGCACATGAATGACATGGTGCGCCTGCCCTGCCACCACGCGGCACTCGCCGTGATCGGCAATCACGCCCGGGAAATAGAGTCTGGTCAATGGATTAACCTTGGCGTTGCATGGCGGCTTGCTTAGTGACTGCGTTTGATTATGCCATACGCTGAACAGCCATCCGTCGTGGCGCTATGCGTGTGCAACGACTAGAATTGCGACTTATCGTGGAGAGCGCGCTTTGAAAATCGTCATCCTGGGTGCGGGACAGGTCGGCTCGTCCGTCGCCGAAAATCTGGCGTCGGAGGCCAACGACATCACCATTGTCGATACCAATGCCGAGCGCCTGCGCGCGCTGCAGGACCGGCTCGACGTACGCACGATCTGCGGCAACGCGGCGCATCCGGCCATTCTTGAGCAGGCCGGAATGGCCGACGCGGATCTGCTGTTCGCGGTGACGCAAAGCGACGAAACCAACATGGTGGCGTGCAAACTCGCGGCGACCATGTTCAATTGCCCGACCAAGATCGCTCGCATCCGTTCAGCGGATTATTTGTCGCACCCTGAAATTTTTTCACCTGAAAATTTCGCGGTCGATGTGCCGATCTGTCCCGAGCAGTTGCTGACCGAATACATCGTCAAGCTGCTGGAGTTCCCCGAAGCGCTGCAGGTGCTGGAATTCGCCCATGGCAAAGTCAGCCTCGCGGCGGTGCGCGCGTTTCACGGCGGCCCGCTGGTGGGCCATGAAATTTCCTACTTGCGCACGCACATGCCGCACGTGGACGCGCGGGTGGCGGCGATATTTCGCCAGGACGCGCCGATCACGCCCGAAGGCAAAACCATTATTGAGGCCGGCGACGAGGTGTTTCTGATTACCGCCACCGAAAATCTGCGCGGCGTGTTACGCGAGCTGCGCCGCATGGACAAGCCGGTAAAACGTGTGATGCTGGGCGGCGGCGGCAATATCGGCCGGCGGCTGGCCAAGGCGATTGAAAACAAATGCGAAGTAAAAATCATCGAGTACAGCAAAGCGGGCGCCGAACGGCTTGCCGCCGAATTGAGTAAGACGCTGGTGTTGCAGGGGGATGTCACCGACGAAGAATTGCTGGAATCCGAAAACATCGGCGAGATGGATGTCTATTGCGCGCTCACCAACGACGACGAGAACAACATCATGTCGGCGCTGCTCGCCAAGCGCATGGGCGTGCGCAAGGTGATTGCGCTGATTAACCGCACCTCGTACGTCAACCTGTTGCAGGAGGGTCGCATCGACATTGCGATTTCACCCGCGCAGGCCACCATCGGCACCCTGCTCGCGCGCGTGCGCCGGGGCGACGTGGCCGCCGTGCATTCGCTGCGGCGAGGCGCCGCCGAGGCCCTGGAACTGGTGGCGCACGGCGACGCAAAATCGTCGCAGGTGGTCGGCCGGCGAGTGGAGGAAATCGACCTGCCCAAGGGCGCGACCATCGGCGCCATCGTGCGACGGCACAAAACCGCGGAAGGCGCCGACACGACTGGCAACGATCAGGTCATCATCGCCCATCACGACACCGTGATCGAGGCGGACGACCATGTGATCGTGTTCGTGGTCAACAAGCGCATGGTGCCGCGCGTGGAAAAGCTGTTCCAGGTCGAAGCCAAATTCTTTTAGGAACCGGCCGATGAGAGCCCTGCTCGCGGTATTGCGTCCGCTCGGTGTGATCGGCATGGCGATGAGCCTGTCACATCTGGCACCGATCGTGGTATCGCTCATCTACAACGATGGCGCGGCGCGCGTGTTTTGCATTTCCATGGTGTTCAACTTTGCGGTCGCCATGGTCGCCTTCATGTTTACGCGGCAGGTGAAGGTCGAACTCAAGCCACGCGACGGCATGCTGCTGGTGGTGCTGGCATGGACCGGGGGGGCCGCGTTCGCCACCGTACCCCTGCTGATGCTGATTCCGGGACTGTCATTCACCGACGCGTATTTCGAGACCATTTCCGGCCTCACCACCACCGGCGCCACGGTACTGTCCAATCTGGACACCTTGCCCCCTTCGATCAATTTATGGCGCGGCTTGCTGGTGTGGCTGGGCGGCATGGGTTTGATCGTGCTCGCCGTGGCGGTGCTGCCGTTGCTGGGGATCGGCGGTCGTCAGATGTTCAAGGCCGAAACGCCTGGGCCGATGAAAGATGCCAAGCTCACGCCGCGCATCACCGAAACCGCCAAGGGGTTGTGGGTGGTGTATGCGCTGATTTCGGTATTGTGTTTTTTCGCGCTGCACTTCGCGGGAATGACCTGGTTCGACGCGCTGATGCACATGTGTTCGACCATGGGGCTGGGCGGCTTCTCCAGTCACGACGCAAGCTATGGCTACTGGAATTCGCCGTTGATCGAAGCCGTGACCATACTCTTCATGTTGATCGCCGGCATTAATTTTGGCACGCACTTCGTGGCGTTTCGCCAACGCGCGTTCGCGCCCTATCGCCGCGATCCGGAAGCAGGACTGTTCCTGCTGATCACGCTGGCCAGTTGCGTGGGGATCGCCATTTATCTTCAGGCCATGGGCACCTACAAGGAGTTCTGGGAAGCGCTGCGCTTTGCGTCGTTCAACGTGGTCTCCATCGCTACCACCACCGGATTTGCCAGCACCGATTACAGCCAGTGGCCGATCTTCGCGCCGCTGTGGATGCTGTTTTTGTGCTGCTTCGTCTCGTGTTCCGGCTCCACCGGCGGCGGCATCAAGATGATCCGCGCGCAATTACTCTACATTCAGGTCAACCGCGAATACATCAAGCTGCTGCACCCGCATTCGGTATCGCCCGCCAAGCTGAGCGGGCAAGTCATCGAGAACAAAGTGCTGTTCGCGGTGCTGGCGTTCATGTTCGTCTACGTTTCCAGCATCGTGGCGATGACGCTGATCCTCGTGGCCAGCGGACTGGATCCCATCACGGCGTTCTCCGCCGTGGTCGCCTGCATTAACAATGCCGGTCCGGGTCTGAATCAGGTGGGCCCCGCCACCACGTTTGCGGTGCTGACCGATTTTCAGACCTGGATTTGCACCTTTGCCATGCTGCTGGGCCGGCTGGAATTGTTCACGCTGTTAATCATATTTACGCCGGCGTTCTGGCGCAGGTAATACGATAAATTCACTATAAATTCTATGCAATCCGTCAATCTCACGCGTCACTTTCTCATCGCCATGCCAGCGATGAGCGATCCGCATTTCGCCAAGACGTTGACGTTTATCTGCGAACACAACGATCAGGGCGCGCTGGGCGTGATCGTCAATCGCCCGATCGACATGACGCTGCATGCGCTGCTGACGCAAATTGAAATAGCCCGCCCCGCCGTCGCCTGCAAGGCCGTGCCGGTACACTACGGCGGCCCGGTGCAGATCGACCGCGGCTTTGTGCTGCACGCACCGGCGGGCGCGTGGAAATCGACACTGACGGTGGGCGAGGAGATCGGCCTCACCACCTCCAAAGACATCCTCGAAGCGGTGGCGCGCGGCGAAGGCCCGGCGCACATGCTAGTGACGCTGGGTTATGCGGGCTGGGCGCCGGGCCAACTCGAACACGAGCTGGCGCAGAACGCCTGGCTCACGGTAAACGCCGACACCCGTGTCCTGTTTGAAACCCCCGCCGAACAGCGCTACGACGCGAGCCTGAAACTGCTGGGCATCAATCTGGCGATGTTGTCGGATGATGCGGGACATGCTTGACGGCAAGGATGAAGGATAAAAACACCCAGCGGATAGGCTGGTTTTCATCCCTCCGCCTTCATCCTTCATCCTTGGCCGCATAGAACCTTGGTCGCAAATACCGCCAATATGGAAACAGCGCCTCGGCCAGGGAAGGGAAGTGTGCTTGCCTTCGATTTCGGCGAAAAGCGTATCGGCGTCGCCGTGGCGGATCTTTCCGTCGGCATTGCGCATCCGCTGGAAACCTTGCACGCGGAGGACAATAAAACGCGCTTCGCCGCCATCGCCGCGCTGATCGCCGAATGGAAACCGGTGCAACTGGTGGTCGGCGAGCCGCGCCACGCGGACGGCGGCGCGCATGAAATCGCCCGGCTGGCGCGGCGCTTTGCGCAACGGCTTGGAGGCCGTTTCGGCGTGCCGGTGGCGCTGGTGGATGAAACGCTCAGTTCCGTGACCGCCGAATCGCGGCTGCACGAGCACGGCGTGCATGGCAAAAAACTCGTGGCGGCGTTGGACGCCGCCGCCGCCGCTGAAATTCTGGACACCTGGCTCGACATGCAGCGAAAAAAATCCGCGCCTACCCCTTAATCACGCGCAAGCGTTGTGTTACGCTTGCGCCCCAATAAACGCCTATGAACAAGCCGGGAAATTCACCACCGAATCCACTGCCGAATGCCGAGCAATTGCTGGCGAAGCTGCTGGATCAAATGAAGCCCGTGGTCGGGCCCGACACCGGGATCATCGGTATTCATACCGGCGGCGTATGGGTAGCGCAGCGGCTGCACGCGGCGCTCGGCATTCAAATTCCCTTCGGCACCCTTGACGTGTCTTTCTACCGCGACGATTTCGAAAAAATCGGCCTGCATCGCGATGTAAAGACTTCGGACCTTCCTTTCGACGTGGAGGGCCGCCGCCTGATTCTGGTGGACGACGTGCTCTACACCGGGCGCACCATCCGCGCGGCGATGAACGTGCTGTTCGACTACGGGCGCCCGGCGAGCATTCAGTTGGCGGCGCTGGTGGATCGCGGCGGGCGCGAATTGCCGGTGCGCGCGGATTTTCTCGGCGGCAACATTTCCCTCGCCCTGTCGCAAAGCGTCGAGTTGATCCGCGACACATCGAACAAACTCTCCTTCAAGCTGCATGAAAACTGAACGCTTAACCAGTCGCCGCCATGTGGCTTGATCCGCGCAACCCGCAACTCAATAAAAACGGCGAGCTGCATCATCTGCTGTCGCTCGAAGGGTTGCCCGTGGAGATTCTGCGGCAGATCCTCGATACCGCGAATTCCTTTGTCGGCGTGACGCAGCGCGAGGTAAAAAAGGTGCCGCTCTTGCGCGGCAAGTCAGTGTTCAACATCTTCTTCGAAAATTCCACGCGCACGCGCACCACGTTCGAGATTGCCGCCAAGCGATTGTCGGCCGATGTCATCAACCTCGCCATTTCGCAGTCGTCCGCCAGCAAGGGCGAAAGCATTCTCGACACGGTGTCCAATCTCGCGGCCATGCAAGCCGATATGTTCATCGTGCGCCACGCTGCCAGCGGCGCGCCGTACCTGATCGCCAAGCACGTGGGGCCGGACATCCACGTCATTAACGCCGGCGACGGGCGGCATTCGCATCCGACGCAAGGCTTGCTCGACGTGTTTGCGATTCGCCACTACAAAAAAGATTTCACCAACCTGCGCGTGGCCATCGTCGGCGACATCCTGCACTCGCGCGTCGCACGCTCGCAGATCCATGCGCTGGCGACGCTGGGCTGCCCGGAAATCCGCGTGATTGGTCCGCGCACGCTGATCCCCGCCGAGATACGCGGCCTGGGCGTGCACGTCTATCACGACATGCGCGAGGGACTGAAAGACGTGGATGTGGTGAGCATGCTGCGCCTGCAAAACGAACGCATGAAAGGCGCGCTGCTCGCCTCCGGCGAAGAGTTCTACAAATACTATGGCCTCACCGACGACAAACTGGCGCTGGCCAAACCCGACGCCATCGTGCTGCACCCCGGCCCGATGAACCGCGGCGTAGAGATCGACTCCAGCGTCGCCGACGGCCAGCAATCGGTGATCCTGCCGCAAGTGAGTTTCGGCATCGCGATCCGCATGGCGGTGATGAGCATCGTGGCGGGCAACTGACATGAAGATTCATATCAAGAACGGTCGCCTGATCGACCCGAAAAACGGCATCGATGCCGTGCGCGATGTGTACATCGCCGCCGGCAAAGTGGTCGCTGTCGGCACCGCGCCCGACGGCTTCACCGCCAACCGCACCATCGACGCCACCGACAAAATCGTCTGCCCCGGTCTGGTGGATTTGTCGGCGCGGCTACGTGAACCCGGCTTTGAATACATCGCCACGCTGGATTCGGAAATGAATGCCGCGTGCGCCGGCGGCGTCACCAGCCTCGCCTGCCCGCCGGACACCGATCCACCGCTGGATGAACCGGGGCTGGTGGAGATGCTCAAGTACCGCGCACGCAATCTCAACAAGGCGCGCGTTTATCCGATCGGTGCGCTCACCGCCGGGCTAAAGGGATTACAGCTCACCGAAATGGCGGAGCTGCGCGACGCGGGCTGCGTGGCATTTTCGCATGCCGATGTGCCGCTCACCGACAATCAGGTGTTGTTCTACGCCATGCAATACGCCGCCACGTTCAACATCCCGGTGTGGCTGCGTCCGCAGGATGCCTCGCTCGCGCGCAACGGCGTGGCGCACGATGGGCAGGTAGCGACTCGGCTTGGTTTGCCATCGATACCGGTGTGCGCGGAGACCGTGGCGTTGTCGGTGATTCTGCTGCTGGCGCGAGAAACCGGCGCGCGCGTGCATTTGTGCCGCCTGTCGAGCGCAGAGGGCATCAACATGGTGCGGCGCGCGCGGCACGACGGCGTGGCCGTCACCTGCGATGTCGCCGTGCATCATCTGCATTTGTCGGAAATGGACATTGGCTACTTTGACCCGCACTGTCATCTGATCCCGCCGCTGCGCAGCCAGCGCGACCGCGATGCCCTGCGCAAGGGTCTCGCCGATCACACCGTTGACGCCGTGTGTTCGGATCATTGCCCAGTGGACGACGACGCCAAGCAACTCCCGTTTTCCGAATCCGAACCTGGCGCGACCGGGCTGGAACTGCTGCTGCCGCTGACATTGAAATGGGCGGAAGAAGACCAAGTGGCGCTGCCTGCAGCGCTGGCGCGAATCACGGCCGATGCGGCAAAGGTGCTGGGCATCGACGCCGGACACTTGTCGGTCGGCGCCGACGCCGATGTCTGCGTGTTCGATCCGCAATGCTACTGGAAGGTTGAGCCTTCCACGCTGCTGAGTCACGGCAAGAACACCCCGTTCAGCGGCCTTGAAGTCAAAGGCAAGGTGACGCACACGCTGGTCGGCGGGCAGATCGCGCACGAAGCGAAGTAACGTAAATCACCAGGATTTCTTTCGCCCCGAACCTGTCGAAGGGTTCTGGTAGACTTTTCCCACACCCTTTTTCGAGTGCCCCGCATGAACCCCTTACTGGATTTTTCCGGCCTGCCGCGTTTTGCGGATATCAAAACCGAACACATCACCCCGGCGGTGGATGCGCTGCTGGCGGAATGCAACGCCGTGGTCAACACCGTCGCCGCCGACGCCACGCCCGCCACCTGGCGCGACGCGATCGAGCCGCTGGAAAACGTCAACGAGCGCCTGGGCCGTGCATGGGGTCAGGTCGGGCATCTGAACGCGGTGATGAACAGCGCCGAACTGCGCGAGGTTTATAACGCCAATCTGCCGAAGATCACGGCGTACTACACCGACCTTGGACAGAACGAAAAATTATTCAATAAAAACAAACGGTTACGATCATCCACCGAATACAAGACCCTGTCGCCCGCGCAGCAGAAAATCATCGACAACGAATTGCGTGATTTCCGCCTTGGCGGCGCGGAACTGCCGGCGGACAAGAAGGCGCGCTTCAAGGCGATCTGTGAAGAATTGTCTACGCTGTCGTCGCGTTTTTCGGACAACGTGCTCGACGCCACCAATGCCTTCGCGCATTTTGTGACGGACGAAAAAGGCTTGTCAGGCTTGCCCGATGATGCGCGCCAGGCCGCGCACGAAGCCGCAGATAACGCAAATGAGCAGGACAAAAAGCCCGGCTGGAAATTTACCCTGCACGCGCCGTCGTATTTGCCAGTGATGCAATACGCCGATGACCGCGCGTTTCGCCAGTTGATGTATCGCGCCTCGGCCACACGCGCCTCCGAGTTTGGCAAGGCGGAACTCGACAACACGCCACTGATCGCCGACATCGTGAAGCTGCGCCGCGAGCTTGCGCAACTGCTTAGCTTTAACAACTACGCCGAATATTCGCTCGAGCCGAAGATGGCGGAGTCGCCGCAACAAGTGATCGATTTTCTGAATGAACTGGCGGCGCGCGCCAAACCGTATGCCGAGCGCGATCTGAAGGAACTCGGCGACTTCGCGCGCGCGGAACTGGGCATGAACCAGCTCGAGGCGTGGGACATCCCCTACGCATCGGAAAAACTGCGCGTGTCGCGCTACGCGTTTTCGGAGCAGGAGGTCAAGCAGTATCTGCCCGAAACCACGGTGATGCCCGGCATGTTCAAGCTGATCGAAACGCTCTACGGCCTGACCATTGCGCCGACCGAAGCGCCGACCTGGCATGCCGACGTGCGCTTTTATTCGATCCACGATAAATCCGGCGCGCTGGTCGGGCAGTTTTATCTCGACCTCTATGCGCGCGGCCCTAAGCGCGGCGGCGCGTGGATGGACGAGGCCATCACGCGGCGGCGGCTCGCGGCGGGCGTGCAATCGCCGGTGGCGTATCTGAACTGCAATTTCTCTGCTCCCGTCGGCGGACAACCCGCACAGTTCACCCACGATGAAGTGATTACACTATTTCACGAATTCGGCCATGGCCTGCATCACTTGCTGACGCTGGTGGATTACTTGGGCGTCTCCGGCATTCATGGCGTGGAATGGGACGCCGTGGAGCTGCCGAGCCAGTTCATGGAAAATTTCTGCTGGGAATGGGAGGTGCTGCGCCCAATGACGCGGCATTTTCAGACCGGCAAGCCCCTGCCCAAATCGCTGTTCGACAAAATGATCGCGGCAAAAAATTTCCAGAGCGGCATGCAAACCGTGCGGCAAATCGAGTTTTCGCTGTTCGATCTGGAACTGCATTCGAGCTTTGATCCCGATGGCAACCAGGGCGCCAAAGCCGCCCTGGCGCTGGCCAACGAGGTGCGCCGCCGCGTGGCGGTGGTGTTCCCGCCCGACTACAACCGCTTCCCCAACAGTTTTTCGCATATTTTTTCGGGCGGCTACGCGGCGGGCTATTACAGCTACAAATGGGCGGAGGTGCTGTCCGCCGATGCGTTCAGTCTATTCGAGGAAAAAGGCGTGCTCGATCCAGTGGTCGGACAGCGCTTTCGCAGCGAAATACTCGCTGTCGGCGGCAGCCGACCGGCCATAGAGTCGTTCAAGGCGTTTCGCGGGCGCGCGCCAAGCATGGATGCCCTGTTGCGACACAATGGCATGGCAACAGCGTAAACAGCGTTTTTACGGTAAGCTTTTGCCAGTTTAAGTGAAACATGAATTGGTTGCGCAGTGCATTAACGAAGCGCGGCTCCCTAGGAATTTTTCGCATTTCAGGAGGATTACTGTCATGCATGGCGCGATAAAATTTCCGTGGATTCTTCTGCTAGCGGCAGTATCGGTCAACATCGCCACGGCAGCCCAGTTGTATCGCTGGGTCGATGCCAAGGGCAATGTGGAGTGGCGTGATACGCCGCCACCGGCGACCGCCAAAAAAGTCGAGCAGCGCAAGATGGGCGACAACGTGACGGCCACCCAAGAAGTTCCGTATGCCGTGCAGTTAGCGGCGAAAAACCATCCGGTGACCTTATGGGCCACTGATTGCGGCCCAGTATGCACCGACGCGCGCGCGCATCTTGCCAAGCGCGCCATTCCTTACACGGAGAAAAATCCTCAGTCTGATTTCGAGGCGTTCAAAAAAATTTCGCCTGGCGCCAGCATCCCGCTGCTGCAGGTGGGCCGCGCGCAGTTAAAGGGCTATCTCGAAAGTGAGTGGGACAGCGCACTGGATTACGCGGGCTATCCAAGCGCCGGCACGGTTGCCGCCGCCAAAACCAAGCCCGCCCCCCCAGCGCCTTTAGCCAAGCCGCCCGCCGAAGTAACACCTCCAACCACGTCAACGCCCACATCCGGCGCCACCCCGCCGACAGCGCCAGCCAGCAAGTAAACGCCGCTCTATTGGCAAGCGCCATAACAATAATTACATTAAAAACATATAGTTATGCGCATCGCCACATGGAACGTCAATTCGCTCAAAGTGCGTTTGCCGCACGTGCTCGCGTGGCTGGAGCAGCAAAAGCCCGATGTGCTGTGCGTGCAGGAAACCAAAACCGAAGACGTCAATTTTCCCGCGCAGACGATTACCGATGCAGGCTACCAGGTGCTTTACAGCGGACAAAAAACCTACAACGGTGTGGCGTTGCTCTCCCGCTCGACGTGCGCTGCGGGTAGCGACGTTACCGCAGGCATCCCCGGTTTTGACGATCCGCAAAAACGCGTGCTCGCCGCCACCTATGGCGACACGCGCGTGATTTGTGTCTACGTACCCAACGGCGAATCAGTGGAGTCCGACAAGTATCAGTACAAATTGAGGTGGCTGGCCGCGCTGACCGACTGGCTGCGTATCGAAATGCAAAAGTATCCGAAGCTCGCGCTGCTCGGCGATTACAACATCGCGCCTGAAGCGCGCGATGTGTGGGACGTGAAGGAATGGGAAGGCAAGGTGCTGTTCAGCGCGCCGGAGCACGCTGCGCTAAACGGCCTGCTGGCGCTGGGGTTGAAAGACAGCTTTCGCCTGTTCGATCAACCGCAGCGCTCTTTCACGTGGTGGGATTACCGCATGAAGGCATTTCAGCGCAAGCTCGGCATGCGCATCGATCACATCCTGCTGTCGGAACCGCTGGCGAAAAACTGCACGGCGTGCTCGGTGGATGTCGAACCGCGCAAACTCGAACGGCCTTCCGATCACGCGCCGGTGTTCGCCGACATTACCACCTGACGGCTACGCGCCGTCGTCGATTCCCAGTTCCTGCACTTTGCGCGTCAACGTGTTGCGCCCGAGGCCCAGCAGATTGGCGGCTTCGATGCGGCGACCGCCGGTATGCGTCAGCGCCTTCAGTATCAGCGTTTTTTCGAACTGCTGCGTGAATTCATCCATGATGCGCGTTTCGCCACGTGCGAGGCGCATTTCGGCTTCGCGTTCCAGCGCGCTGATCCAGTTCTGATCGGCCGGCGCCACGTTTTCGGTGCGTATCTCCGGCGGCAAATCCTCGATTTCGATCTGCGCCGCCGGCGCCATCACCGTCAGCCAGTGGCAGAGGTTTTCCAGTTGGCGCACGTTGCCGGGAAAATCCAGCGACGACAGGTATTTGAGCACCGGCTCGGAAAAGCGCTTGGCCTCGACGTTAAGCTCCGTCGCGCTCTTGCGCAGAAAATGCCGCGCCAGTAGCGGGATATCCTCGCGCCTTTCGCGCAGCGACGGCAGCCGCAGACGAATCACATTCAGCCGGTGAAATAAATCCTCACGGAACAAACCCTGCTTCACCCGCGCTTCGAGATCCTGATGCGTGGCGGCGATCACGCGCACATTGGCCTTGATCGGCTGATGGCCGCCCACGCGGTAATAATTGCCGTCGGACAACACGCGCAGCAAACGTGTTTGCAGTTCGGCGGGCATGTCGCCAATTTCATCAAGAAACAGCGTGCCGCCCTCGGCCTGCTCGAAGCGGCCGCGGCGCGTGGTTTGCGCGCCGGTGAAGGCGCCACGCTCGTGGCCGAAAAGTTCCGATTCCAGCAATTCCTTGGGGATTGCCGCCGTGTTGATGGCAATGAACGGCAGCTTGGCGCGCGGGCTGTGCCGGTGCAGGGCGTTGGCGACCAACTCCTTGCCGCTGCCGGATTCGCCGGTAATCATCACCGTCGCATTGGACGCCGCGAGCCGGCCAATGGCGCGAAACACATTTTGCATCGCGGGCGCCTGGCCGAGGATTTCCGGCGCGGCTTCCTGCGGCTCCGCGGGGGCCGCGTCCGCCTGATTGTCATTCAGTGCGCGGCGGATCAACGCTACCGCGTGATCGACGTCGAAAGGCTTGGGTAAATACTCGTAGGCGCCGCCCTGAAACGCGGTCACCGCGTTTTCAAGGTCGGAGTACGCGGTCATGATAATCACCGGCAGCGTGGCATGCCGCGCACGCACTTTTTGCAGCAGGGTCAGACCCGATTCGCCAGGCATGCGTATGTCGCTCACCACCACCTGCGGGGTTTCGGTGTCCAGCGCTTCGAGTGCTTCCAGCGCCGACGAAAACGTGCGGAACGCGATGTTCTCGCGCGCGAGCGCTTTCTCGAATACCCAGCGTATCGATTTGTCGTCGTCGACGATCCATACCGGATTCATCGACATGGCAAGCTTTCGCAACGCGCCGGGGGGAATCGCGGCGGGAGTGGGAACATAAAGAGCGGGTTGCATCGAAGACTTCCTTTTTCGCTGTGCCGGTGGGGTGATAGGAGAACAATGGTCATGGGGTTTTCTAATGCGCCGGTGGTTGCGCGCCGTGCTCCGGCGCCTCCATCATCGGCAGCAACGCGGTAAAACAGGTGCGTCCCGGCGCGCTTTCAAAGGTGAGCGTGCCGTTGTGCTGGCTGACAAAATTCTGCGCGATGGTGAGCCCAAGGCCGCTGCCGGCGGCGCGCCCCGTCACCAGCGGATAGAATACGCGCTCGCCGATTTCCGGCGCGATGCCGGGGCCATTGTCGATGATGCTCACCTCTATCGCGTGGCGATAACGTTTGCGTGCCAGCGTGACCTGCCGCGCAGCGCGTGTCTTCAGGGTAATGGCACCGTCGGGCGTGCGGGATTCGGCCAGTGCCTGCGCGGCATTGCGCGCGACGTTCAGCATGGCCTGAATCAGTTGTTCGTTGTCGCCGTAGATCATCGGCAAGCTCACGTCGTAGTCGCGCTGGATGGTGAGGTCGCGATGAAACTCGGCTTGCAGTACGCTGCGCACGCGCTCCAGCACCTCGTGGATGTTCAGATGCGCCGGGTGGGGCACGCTATGCGGCGACAGCAGCCGGCTCATCAGCGCCTGCAGACGGTCGGCCTCCTTGATGATGACCTGGGTGTATTCGTGCAGCGCTGGATTCTCCAGCTCACGATCCAGCAGTTGCGCCGCGCCGCGTATGCCGCCTAGCGGATTCTTGATTTCGTGCGCGAGGTTGCGCATCAGTTCGCGATTCGCCACGCTCTGATCAAACGCGCGTTCTTCCCGCGCAATGCGCAGTTGCTGTTCGATCTGGCGGAATTCGACCAGACAGCCTTCGAGATCAAAAGCACTGCCGTGCTCTATTGGCGTCACGGTGCAGGTGAGGTGCATGCGCGGACGCCCCATCACCGCAATGGCGAGATCGTGTTCGGAAAAGCTGCAATTGTTCCGGCGCGCGTATTGCAACGCGCCAGCCAGCACATCGTGATCGGCAAAAACATCGGCAATGCCGTGCCCCACCACGTGCGGGCTGCTCACTTCCAACAAATTTTCGGCGGCGGGATTTATATGGCGCAGTACGTCCGAGTTATCCACGAGGATGACTGCGGTAGCCAACAAATCCAGTCCTGATAATGCCGCAGGCGTCATGGTGTCTCCAGACTCCATGATGAGCAAGAAGCAGGCCAGCTATAGCGACCGCTCGGATACCTGCTTACGCGGTGATGGGTGCCGGGGCCGCGCCCGGCGATGGGGATTAAGGAAGTCCGCTTTAGCGGATATTCGCCAACTCTTTTTTGAGATTGGCGATATTGTCTTCGTGCAGCTTTACTTTTTTCTGAAACGGCTCGATGCGGTCGAGCATGCGCTGCGCGTTGCGTTCGCTGCCTAAACGGGTGTTTTCCTGCTCCGCGAGTTCTTTCTTCGCGACTTGCAGATTTCGTTCCTCGTTGACCAACTCGGTTTCGAGGATTTTTTTGCGGTCGTTGTCGCGCTGTTGTTGCACCTGCGGCGCGACTTTCGGGAAGCCCTCCAGCGTCGGACCAGCCTTGGCACCCGTTGCGCCCGACGGCGGCGACGACACCACGTTGGGCGTCACCGTCAGTTGTTTGCAGCCCTTGGCATCGGCCTTGATATTGGTGAAGCGTTTGCCGCCGCCCGGCTCTTCGCATTCCCACATATCGGCATGCAACGGCCCTGCCGTCACACACAACACCAACACTGCCAGCATGGATCGCATCGCTAACATCGATTACTCCGAGAAATCGCTGATATCGCGAATAACGTCGCATACTCTAGAAGGTTGACCGGTTAACTTCAAGGTAATTACGTAAGTATTTGTTTAATAAGTATAATGCTATTCGCACTCATTTGGTGCGTCAAGCGGTTTCGACGCTCGCACAGAATCAGAGCGCAAAAAAGCGGGCCGAAGCCCGCTTTTGTGATCGCAGCGCAGTGACTTACAGGCTGTAGTACAGCTGAAATTCCAGCGGATGCGTGGTCATGCGGAATGCAGTGACCTCTTCCATCTTCAGCGTGATGTAGGCGTCGAGCATGTCGTTGGAGAACACACCGCCGCGCGTGAGGAACTCGCGGTCTTTGTCGAGATGTTCCAGCGCCATGTCGAGCGACGAGCACACGTTCGGCACTTTTTTGGCTTCTTCCGGCGGCAGATCATACAGGTTCTTGTCGATCGGATCGCCCGGATGAATTTTGTTTTGCACGCCATCCAGGCCCGCCATCATCATCGCGGCAAACGCCAGATACGGGTTGGCCGTCGGGTCGGGGAAGCGCACTTCGATGCGGCGGCCTTTCGGGCTAGACACAAACGGAATACGGATCGACGCCGAGCGATTGCGCGCAGAGTACGCCAGATTAATCGGCGCCTCAAAGCCGGGCACCAGACGCTTATAGGAGTTGGTGCCGGGGTTGGTGATCGCGTTCAGCGCCTTGGCGTGCTTAATAATGCCGCCGATGTAAAACAGCGCGAACTCGGACAAGCCCGAGTAGCCATTGCCGCTGAAAAGGTTTTGCCCGGCCTTCCAGATCGATTGATGCACGTGCATGCCGGAACCGTTGTCGCCGACTACCGGCTTGGGCATGAAGGTCGCCGTTTTGCCATAGGAATGCGCGACGTTTTGCACAGTGTATTTCAGAATTTGGTTCCAGTCCGCGCGTTTCACCAGACTGCTGAACATGGTGCCGATTTCGCACTGGCCTGGCGCCGCGACTTCATGGTGATGCACTTCCACCGGCACGCCTTGCTCTTCCAGCGCGAGACACATTGCCGAACGAATGTCTTGCAGCGAATCAACGGGAGCCACGGGAAAGTAGCCGCCCTTGACCGGCGGACGATGGCCCATGTTGCCGCCTTCGTATTCTTTACCTGACGACCACGGCGCCTCGCTGGATTCGATTTTCACGTGCGAGCCGGACATGTCCACGCCCCACGTCACCGAATCAAACACGAAGAATTCCGGCTCCGGACCAAAGTAAGCGGTGTCGCCCAAGCCACTCGATTTCAAATACGCCTCGCCACGCTTGGCCAACGAACGCGGATCGCGGTCGTAACCCTTGCCATCCGACGGCTCCACCACGTCGCACGTAATGTTCAGCGTCGGCTCATCGGTAAACGGATCCATGCGCTGCGAATCCGGATCCGGCATCAGCAACATGTCGGAGGCTTGGATGCCTTTCCAGCCCGCGATCGACGAGCCGTCAAACGCGTGGCCGTCGGTGAATTTGTCCGCGCCAAACATTTTGGTGGGCACGGAAACATGTTGCTCCTTGCCGCGGGTGTCCGTAAAACGCAGGTCCACAAACTTGACCTCGTTGTCTTTAATAATCTTCAATACTTCGGCGGCGTTAGCCATTTTCTTCCTCTCTTGACAGGTAAAAATGAATACAACATTACGGAACCAGTGCGGAACGTGTATCAGCATGAAGCATGCCAAGCTGACGCGCGGGATTGGCATTGTGCCACAAGGCAATTCCGCGCCAAACCCAAGTCGGAAGGCACTGCATTGGTGCATAAGTGTTCATATATGCATTACTATGGTGCGAGTGACCATGTTTTGCGGTGGCACAGCGCACGCCCGCACGCGAAAAGTAAAAGTATAATAAAATCAAATACTTATAAGAGTATAGCATATTGACTGCCCGCCAAGATGCAAGATGCAGAAAGCCGCATCGGGTAAACTTGTTTGTTTTTGGGCACAAATCATCATGAACATAGACGACATCCTCAACACTGCCAAACTTCGCGGCCAACAACTCGGCTTGCCGTACGCGGGCGCACTCACCCCGCAGGAAGCGCACGAGCTGATGCAGCATCACGCTAACGCCAAGCTGGTGGATGTGCGCACCCGCGCCGAATGGGATTGGGTGGGCTGCGTTCCCAACGCGATAGAAGTCGAGATCATGGGTTATCCGGGCAACCGTCCGAATCCCGCGTTTGTCGAAGAGCTCGAGAAAAAAGTGCCTAAAGACGCATTGGTGATGTTCTTATGCCGCAGCGGCGGCCGCTCTCACAACGCGGCGGGGTTCGCCACGCAAGCGGGCTACGCCACTTGTTATAACGTGCTCGAGGGCTTTGAGGGCGACCGCGATGCCAGCGGACAACGCAACAAGATCGGCGGTTGGCGCGCTGCGGGATTGCCATGGATGCAGGGCTGAGTTGATAACGGATCACGCGCCATGAAAGCGACCTTTGTCGTGTTCGACAACATGACGACGCTCGATTTCGTCGGCTTCTATGACGCGATCACGCGCCTGAAAA
Source organism: uncultured Burkholderiales bacterium (assembly GCA_963924885.1). GTDB lineage: Bacteria > Pseudomonadota > Gammaproteobacteria > Burkholderiales > SG8-41 > UBA5216. Next base: position 23,383 of record CAWUUY010000356.1, read on the forward strand.
CCATGAAGTTCATGGAAGACTTCAACTGGAAAATCTGCGCGCGCACGGCACAGGTGAGCGACGACCGTGGATTAAGAATCGGAGCCGACAGCGTTGGCGAATCGCTGGCAGGTTATGATTTGCTGTTCATCCCCGGCGGCTTCGGCACGCGCCCGCTGCAATATGACCGCGCGTTCGTCGAGTGGATCACGACGGCGCGGGACGTGCCGCTGAAAACCTCTGTCTGCACCGGCTCGCTATTGCTTGGCGCGGCGGGCTTTCTCAAAGGCAAGCGTGCCACCACGCATCCGAGCGCTTACAAAGAACTGGAGCCGTATTGCGCCACCGTCGTGCAGCAGCGCATCGTCGATGAAGGCAACATTGTCACCGGCGGCGGTGTCAGCACCTCGATCGACTTGGGCTTGCATCTGGTGGAGCGGCTCGCCGGCGCGGAGGCACGCGCGCGTGTTGCCAAACAGATGGACTACCCGTATCAGCATCGCTGATTGATTTTTTGGTAAGGCGCGATCAGCTCACGTAGTGCGTGTCGGTGGTATCGAGTTTGTCCGATTGTGGAATGGCCAGAGCAATCAGCGCCGCCGTTCCCGTGGCGCCCGCCGCCGACACCAAGATCCACATCGGCGCAACGGTTTCCGCCAGCACGCCGCCGAGCGCGATGCCGCCGCTGATGCCGCCAAGCAAGCAGGTGCCGCCCCAGGTAAAACTTTCCGCCAGTTTGCCCTTGGGCGCCAGTCGCGACAGCAACAACGATTGCGTGGAAATCACGCTGGCCATCGGCGCGCCGGCGAGGATGTTCACGAACAGGAACAGGTAGAGGTTATTCACGGGCGCGACGAGCAGCGAGCCCAGCACCATCAAGCCGAGTGTGATCAGGAATTGCCTGCGCAGCGGCGCGTGCCAGTGCCGCGCGCCATAGGCGAACGCACCCAGCGCGCTGCCCACGCTTGCCAGCGCCAGCGCGATGCCGGCGGCGGCGGGCATGCCGCGTTGGGTGGCCCACGCGGTAACACCCACCTCGTATAAACCAAACGCCACCGAATACAACACGGTGGCCGCGAACACCACCACCAGCCCCGGCTCGGCGAATACGCCCCAGCGACCTCCGTCGCCGCGCGGAGGAATTTCCCAGTCGCGGATGACCGGCGTGCGCACAAACCACAGCGTTCCCGCACTGGCTGTTAATGCGGCCAGCAACACCGCGCCTTCGGGAATGCCGTACGCCAGAAACATCGCCGCCAGCGCCGGCCCCAGCACAAATACCGATTCGACGATCACGGAATCGACCGAATACGCGGTTTGCAGCAGCGCCGGATCGCTGAGCACGCGCGGATACAGCGTGCGCATGCAGATCGTGATCGGCGGCAGCGCCGCGCCCGCGACATACGCGCACAAGGCGATGGCGAACGCATGCGCCTGCATGCTCACCAGCGCTACCAACGCCAGTAACATCACCGGATACACAGCCGCGCACAGACGCAACACCGGCAGCGGCCCAGCGCGATCAATCGCGCGCCCGATCATCGGCGCGACACTCGCCAGCCCCAGCACATACAGCGCGCTTGCCACGCCCGCGGTAATGAAGGAACCCGACTTATGTTGCACCAGCAACAAAATCGCGAAGCCAGCGATGCCGATGGGCAGACGTCCGGGGATGGACGCCAGCATGGTGGCGTGAATCGCGGGTACGCGAAACAAATCGCGATATCGATCCAGCAGCATGAAATTCGAAGAGGGCTGCTACGCAGCCCAGCGCACGGCGCCGGTAGTGCCGGTGGCCAACACCACCAGCCCGAACACAATGCGGTACCACGCAAACACGGTGAAATCGTGGGTGGCGATGTACCGCAGTAGCCAGCGCACACAGATGTACGCGGAAATGAACGAGGTCACAAAACCTACGGTGAAAAATCCGATATCCGCGGAACTTAACAGCGCGCGATGTTTGAACAAGCTGTAGGCGCCCGCCGCCACCAGCGTCGGCACCGCGAGGAAAAACGAAAACTCCGTCGCCGCCTTGCGCGACAAACCGAACAACATGCCGCCGATAATCGTCGCGCCAGAGCGCGAGGTGCCCGGTATCAGCGCGAAGGTCTGCGCGATGCCTACTTTCAGCGCGTCCTTCCAGGTCATGTCATCCACATCGGTGATGCGATCCACGCGTCTGGTTGGATCGCGTTTTTCCACCCACAGGATAATCACGCCGCCGACGATGAACGCCAGCGCCACCGGCACGGCAAAAAACAAATATTGTTTGATCAGCGCGCCGAACGCGAGTCCCAGCACGGCTGCTGGAATAAAAGCGACGATCAGGTTGACTATGAACCGCTGCGCCACCGGGTCGCTGAACGCACCCATCGCCACGCCCAGAAACCGCCGGCGATATTCCCACACGATGGCGCACATGGCGCCGGTTTGAATCGCGATGTCGAAGACCTTGGCTTTTTCACCGTGAAAACCCAGCAGATCCCCGGCCAGTATCAGGTGCCCGGTGCTGGAAATCGGCAGGAACTCGGTAAGACCTTCGACGATGCCGAGGATGATCGCAATAAGATAGGAATCGGACATGCAGACTCAAAAAAGTTGCCGCATGCTAACACAGGGGGTGTTACCGCCCGATGTAAACCCGGGCGGCCCGGCGACGCTACGCCGTTACAACGCGACGATTAGTAGCCCGGCGGCGCCGAGGGACGCGGATTGCGCGATGATAGGTCGCTCATCGCGTCCCGTATAGCCTGCCTCGCGGCCGACTCGAACGCCGACAGCAACACAACCACCAACACGCTGCTGCGCACGGCCAGCTCACGCTGTATTTCCTCGGTGCGGCGCGTCATCGCCAGGAATTCCTTCGGCTCATCGCCGCGCATGGAGGCCGTCATCGACTCGCGCACGTGCTTGAACAGCAACGACACGTCGTCTTCGCGGATGATGCCCTTGAACAGCGCCTCCGGATTGATCGCCTCAAGCGCGTCAAACGGGTCTTTGCTCTGCGTGCTATGTGTGCTCTGAGCGGCAACCGGGGCGCTCAACGCCAGCCCGGCAACCGCAAGGCCCAACAGATATCGAAGACTGCGAAGGTTCCGAAGGCTCATATGCATACCCCGTAACGATGAACGGGTAGTCAACTAGCGCACATTCTAGCGCCGCGTGTAAAGAGTGTACTGGACGCCACTGTAAAAGGTTTGCGTCAGTCTTACGAAATATTCAATAAGTATTTGTTTTTATTTAATATTATCGCCTTAGACCTTGTGATAAACCTCGGCGCCTTTTTTCACAAACTCGATCGACTTCTGTTCCATGCCTTTGGCGAGCGCGTCTTTTTCGTCCACGCCCAGCTTGGCCGCGTAATCACGCACGTCCTGGGTGATTTTCATCGAGCAGAAATGCGGGCCGCACATGGAGCAGAAATGGGCGAGCTTGGCGCCGTCCTGCGGCAGGGTTTCATCGTGAAATTCCTTGGCTTTGTCCGGATCAAGGCCGAGGTTGAACTGGTCGTCCCAGCGGAATTCAAAGCGCGCCTTCGACAACGCGTTGTCGCGGATCTGCGCGCCGGGATGGCCCTTGGCGAGATCGGCCGCGTGCGCGGCAATCTTGTACGCCATGATGCCGTCTTTGACGTCGTCTTTGTCCGGCAAGCCGAGATGTTCTTTCGGCGTGACATAGCACAGCATCGCGGTACCGTACCAGCCGATCATCGCTGCGCCGATGGCGGAGGTGATGTGGTCGTAGCCCGGCGCGATGTCGGTGGTCAGCGGCCCCAGTGTGTAGAACGGCGCTTCGTGACAGATTTTCAATTGCAAATCCATGTTCTCTTTGATCATGTGCATGGGCACGTGACCGGGACCTTCGATCATGGTTTGCACATCGTGCTTCCAGGCGATTTTTGTCAGTTCGCCGAGCGTGGCCAATTCAGCCAATTGCGCTTCGTCATTGGCATCGTAAATCGAGCCGGGACGCAAGCCGTCGCCCAACGAAAACGACACGTCGTACTGCTTCAACAATTCACAGATATCTTCAAAGTGGGTGTAGAGAAAACTCTCTTTGTGATGCGCCAGGCACCACTTGGCCATGATCGAGCCGCCGCGCGACACGATGCCGGTCATGCGCTTGGCGGTCATCGGGATATACGGCAAGCGCACGCCCGCGTGTACGGTGAAATAATCGACGCCCTGCTCGCATTGCTCGATCAGCGTGTCGCGGTAGATTTCCCAGGTGAGTTCTTCAGCCTTGCCGTCCACCTTTTCCAGCGCCTGATAAATTGGCACGGTGCCGATGGGCACCGGCGAGTTGCGCATGATCCATTCGCGCGTCTCATGAATGTGTTTGCCGGTGGATAAATCCATCACGGTGTCGCCGCCCCAGCGAATAGACCAGGTCATTTTTTCGACTTCTTCCTGAATGCCGGAAGACAGCGCCGAGTTACCGATGTTGGCGTTGATTTTCACCAGAAAATTGCGCCCGATAATCATTGGCTCGATTTCCGGGTGGTTGATGTTCAGCGGAATAATCGCGCGGCCGCGTGCCACTTCATCGCGCACGAATTCCGGCGTGATCGCCTTCGGTATGTTCGCGCCGAAATTGTGACCGGGATGCTGTTTGGTCAGCAGTTCGATCAACCCTTCGCATTTTTGATTTTCGCGGATGGCAATGTATTCCATCTCGGGGGTGATGATGCCTTTGCGGGCATAGTGCATCTGCGACACATTCATGCCGGCCTTGGCGCGGCGCGGGCTACGGTGCAGGTTAAAGCGCAGGCTCGCCAATTTGGGGTCGGCCAAGCGCTCACGACCGTAGTCGGAACTGGGCCCACTCATCACTTCGGTGTCGTTGCGTTCCTCGATCCATTGTTGCCGCAGCGGCGCAAGGCCGGAGCGAATGTCGATTTTCGCGGTGGGGTCGGTATACGGGCCGGAGGTGTCATACACAAAAATCGGCGGGTTTTTTTCATGGCCCATGCCCGCAGGCGTATCCGACTGCGAAATCTCGCGCATCGGCACACGGATATCCGGGCGCGAGCCTTCGATGTAAACCTTGCGCGAATTGGGCAGCGATTTCACCGCCGCTTCGTCAACGTGCGCGGTGGTGTTCAAAAATTGCGGATTGGCGTTCATGATGGCTCCTTGGCTTAATTAGTAGCGACAGGGAGCAATGGCAGCGAAAATACGCTTTGAGGATTTTCGCGCCACGCTTCCCTACGGCGGCATTACCCGCATCAGGTTCGGAGGGTCTTTCTCACCCTGCCGAGATTGCACAGGGACCCCTAACGTGTAACGTCTAAGCTAATGTAAATGTGGGATAATTGCAAGTGAAATTCCCCTTGCGCAGAACCCCGGTGGTCTTGTATGTTTCCCTTTGTTTTTATATAGTTACCTCAAGCCATGAGCATTGATCTCGAACGCACGCGCTTTAATATGGTGGATCAGCAAATCCGCCCGTGGGACGTACTCGACACCAAGGTGCTCGATC
>CAWUUY010000357.1:0-5653 GCA_963924885.1 uncultured Burkholderiales bacterium
TAGCGGCGGCTTCCGGCTTATGGCGGAACCAGCCGAATATCTTGCCGATAATGGACCGTTGTGCTTCGGTCTGCGGTGCGGCGACAGCGGCGGGCGGCAGTTCGACCGGCGCGGGTGCGGCCTGTGGCGGACGCTCCGGCGGCAGGATGCCCTTGACGGCGGCTTCCTGCTTCGGCGCGGCGGGTTCGTGGCTGGCGGCCTGCTTCTCGGTTTCCTCGGGCGCCTTGACCATTTCATAACTCGGCGGCAACGGTTCGCTCTGATTCAGATCGTCGTGGAGCAGCCGCGTGATGGTGTAATTCGGCGTCTCCAGATGGATGTTCGGGATCAGCGTGACGTTGACGCGATGGCGTGTTTCCAGTTGCTGGATATCGATGCGTTTTTCGTTGAGCAGGAAGGTGGCGACATCCACCGGCACCTGTGCATGCACGGCGGCGGTGTTTTCCTTCATCGACTCTTCCTGCAGGATACGCAGGATGTGCAGCGCGGTGGATTCGGTGCCGCGGATGTGGCCAGTGCCGTGACAGCGCGGGCAGGCCTCGTGGCTGGATTCTCCCAGTGACGGGCGCAGCCGCTGGCGCGACAGTTCCATCAGGCCGAAGCGTGAAATCTTGCCGAGCTGCACGCGCGCGCGGTCGTAACGCAGCGCCTCGCGCAGACGGTTTTCGACTTCACGCTGATTGCGCACCACTTCCATGTCGATAAAGTCGATCACCACCAGGCCGCCCAGATCGCGCAGCCGCAACTGGCGCGCGACTTCTTCGGCGGCTTCCAGATTGGTGCGATACGCGGTTTCCTCGATGTCGTGGCCGCGCGTGGCGCGCGCGGAGTTCACGTCCACCGATACCAGCGCTTCGGTATGGTCGATGACAATCGCGCCGCCGGAGGGCAGGTTGACCGAACGCGAATGCGCGGTTTCGATCTGGTGCTCGATCTGAAAGCGCGAGAACAGCGGCACATCATCGCTGTAGTGTTTGACCAGTCCCACTTTGGTCGGCATCACCAGCGACATGAAGTGCTGCGCCTGCTCGTGAATATCCGCGGTGTCGATCAGGATCTCGCCGATTTCGTCATGGAAGTAATCTCGAATCGCGCGCACCACCAGATTGCTTTCGAGGTAAATCAGGAACGGCGCGGGGTTCAGGCGTTTCGGTTTGGCGGTGCTGCCTTCCTTGGGTTCCTCGAATTGGGCCGCGGAGGCGCTGTCGATGGCTTCCCACAACTTGAGCAGGTAGTTCAGATCCCACTTCAGTTCTTCGCCTTCGCGACCGATGGCGGCGGTACGCGCGATCACGCTCATGCCGCTGGGGATTTCGAGGCCGTCGATCACGTCGCGCAATTCGTTGCGGTCTTCGCCCTCGATGCGGCGCGACACGCCGCCGCCGCGCGGATTATTGGGCATCAGCACCAGGTAACGACCGGCCAGGCTGATAAAGGTGGTAAGCGCCGCACCCTTGGTGCCGCGCTCGTCTTTGTCGATCTGAACGATGATTTCCTGGCCTTCGCGCAGGGCTTCCTTGATGGTCGCCTTGCCCACATCGATGCCGGGCTTGAAGTAGGCGCGGGCGACTTCCTTGAACGGCAGGAAGCCGTGGCGTTCGGAACCGTAATCGATAAAGGCGGCTTCGAGGCTGGGCTCGACGCGCGTGATAATGCCCTTATAGATGTTGCTCTTTTTTTGCTCTTTGGACGAGGATTCGATGTCGAGATCAACCAGCTTTTGACCATCGACTATGGCGACGCGCAGCTCTTCGGCTTGCGTCGCATTAAACAACATTCTTTTCATCTTCTTCTCCCGCGCTCAATACGTCACGGGATAGGCAAAGCCACAGCCTCCGCGTTATCACGCGGCGGCGTTACTCAATTTCAGTCTATGTCGGTATTAAACATACTGTGCAAGGCTGATTCGAAGTTTTTGGTTTTGCCTGTTGCGGACCCGCCGCACTGTCATGGGCGTTTCCGTAATATTCAAACGAAGTCTTGAGCGCGAATTTCAACTATCGACTACTATCGCTACTTTGCGGTGAGCGACATTAACCGCTGTGTTCCGGGCCTGCGGTGGCGTCCTTGACGCGACAGGGCGGGGCCGGCTTTGGTGCTTTGGTGATCCCAATTGGTGCATGCTTGTTGCAATAGTGAGATCCCGATTCATCCGTTGGTTGCGGGTCGCTAATTCGCTTCTCACTTTGGAAGCCCGACGCTGCAATCCTGCGGCTTGCGTACTAACCACGGGAAAAATTTTCATGTGGTTTCCGTCAAGTCCGCACAAAACACGGGGCTGAACCCTGATGCTGCACTGTGAAATAGTATAATCAAATGAAGCAGTTAAGTAAAGAAACCGTAAATTGGCTGGAAGTGGGCGCGGAAGAAGCCGGTCAGCGTATCGACAACTACTTGATACGATGGCTTAAAGGGGTGCCGAAGAGCCATGTTTACCGCATTCTGCGCAGCGGCGAAGTCCGGGTTAATAAAGGGCGTATAGGCCCGGATTACCGGATTCAGGACGGCGACCGGGTGCGGGTGCCGCCGATCCGTACGGCTCAGCGCGATGATCCGGCGACGGGCAAAGTAGGGCCCCGCGTGGTGTTCGACATACTGTACGAAGACGCCGCCTTCCTGGTGATTAACAAGCCGTCGGGGCTGGCGGTGCATGGCGGCAGCGGCATCAGCCTGGGCGCCATCGAGCAATTGCGCGCGGCGCGCCCGCAAGCCAAATTTCTCGAACTGGTGCACCGGCTCGACCGCGACACCTCGGGCGTGCTGATGTTGGCGAAAAAACGCTCGGCGCTGGTGGCGTTGCATGAACAATTGCGCGAGGGCCGGGTGCAAAAAATCTATTTGGCGCTGGTATGCGGCCACTGGCGCGAGGCGAAGCGCGCGGTGAAAGCGCCGCTGCAAAAACATCTGCTGGCCAACGGCGAGCGGCGCGTGTCGGTGAACGACCAAGATGGTCAGGCGGCGCACACCATTTTCAGGCTGCGCAAGTCATGGCCAAAAACGCAGCCGCCGTTCAGTCTGCTTGAAGCGGAACTCAAAACCGGCCGCACGCACCAGATACGCGTGCATCTCACCCACCTCGGATTCCCCATCGCCGGCGACGATAAATACGGTGATTTTCCATTAAATAAAATCCTTAAAAAACAAATACTTAAGAGAATGTTCCTGCACGCTTATCAGACCATTATCACGCATCCGGACAGCGGGGCCACACTGCGGTTCGAAGCGCCGCTGCCGGCGGAACTGGAATCCACGATCACGTATTTGAATACGCCAGTGAACAAACCTCATGCCGAAACAGTTTGATTTGCTGGTGTTTGACTGGGACGGCACACTGATGGATTCGGCGGCGGCGATCGCCGATTCGCTGCGTGATGCCTGTGCCGATCTGCAATTTCCGGTGCCGAGCGACGAGCGCGCGCGCTATGTGATCGGTCTGGGCCTGAGCGATGCGTTGCAATATCTGCTGCCCGATTTGCCGGCCGCAGGCTACCCCGCGCTGCTGGAGCGGTATCGCCATCATTTTCAGCGGCAGGATCGCGGCACCACCTTGTTCGGCGGCGCGCCTGAAACCTTGCGGGCTTTGCAGGATCGCGGTTTTCTGCTCGCCGTCGCTACCGGGAAAAGCCGGCGTGGATTGGATAGTGCGCTGGAAGAAACCGGACTGACGCAGGTATTTCATTCCACGCGTTGCGCCGACGAAGGGTTTTCCAAGCCCCATCCGGGCATGTTGCTGTGGTTGCTGGACGAGTTGAATGTGGAGCGTGAACGCGCGGTGATGATCGGCGACACCACGCACGACATGGAAATGGCGGTAGCTGCAGACGTTGCGCGCGTGGGGGTGGCCTACGGCGCGCATCCGCGCGGCAATTTGCTCAAGCATGAGCCGCTGGCCTGTCTTGATACCTTTAACGAGTTGTCGCAATGGCTGACGACGCACGCGTGATTTGCGGCAGCGACGCGCTGGCCGAAGGCGGCAAGGGCGTGCGCTTCAAGGTGCAAGGCGCGGCAAGTGAAGACCCCGCGTTCGTGGTGCGTTATCGCGGCAAGGTCTACGCCTATATGAACCGATGTCAGCACGTGCCGGTGGAACTGGACTGGATCGACGGCGATTTTTTTGATTATTCCAAGCTATACTTGATTTGCACCGCGCATGGCGCGGCTTATCTGCCCGAGAGTGGTTTGTGTGTCCAGGGGCCGTGTCCCGGCAAACGTCTCAAGCCAGTGCATGTCGAAGAACGCAACGGGCAAATTTTACTGATGAAGGAAGCGCAATATGTCTGACAACAACACCAACGGCTGGGAACGTACGGTAATCGAGAAGGTGGCGCTGGCGGCCATCGAGGAACAGCGGCGCGCGCGGCGCTGGGGCATATTTTTCAAGTTTTTGATTTTTGCCTATTTGTTTATCGTGCTGTTTATCGCGATGGGCTGGGCGGGCAAGAAGGATCGTGCGCAGGAGAAACACACGGCGCTGGTGGAACTGAACGGCGTCATTGCGCCCGATTCGCGCGCCAGTGCGGATATCGTGATGCAAGGCTTGTCCGATGCGTTCAAGGACAAACGCACGCAGGGGGTGATTCTGCGCATCAACAGCCCCGGCGGTAGCCCGGTGCAGGCAAGTTACATCAACGACGAAATTCGGCGACTGCGCGCCAAGTATCCGGAGATTCCGCTTTACGCGGTGGTGGAAGATATGTGCGCGTCGGGCGGCTACTACGTGGCGGTGGCCGCTGACCGTATTTACGTCAACAAGGCGAGCCTGATCGGTTCCATTGGCGTGCTGATGAACGGGTTTGGTTTTACCGGCGCGATGGATAAACTCGGCGTGGAGCGGCGGCTGCTGGCGGCGGGGGAGAACAAGGGATTTCTCGATCCGTTCTCGCCGCTCAGTGACACGCAAAAAGACTACGCGCAAAAAATGCTCGGCGAAATCCACGACCAGTTTGTTGACGTGGTGCGCAAGGGACGCGGCAAACGCCTGAAAGAAACGCCGGAGATGTTCAGCGGACTGGTGTGGGTGGGTACGAAAAGCATCGAGATGGGGCTGGCCGATGCCATCGGCAGCATGGAGCAGGTCGCGCGCGACGTGATCAAGGCGGAAGAAATCGTGGATTTCACGCCGCGCGAAAACGTCGCCGAGCGTTTTGCCAAACGTTTCGGCGCGGCGACGGCGGAGTCGCTGGTGCGCCTGGGTGGCGCGGGCGTGCTGACTATTCGATAACTTAAAGCACCTCGACCTGCTCGCGTTGCAGCATGCCATTCAGCGCCATCAGCGGCAGCCCGATCAACGCAGTGGGATCGTCGCTGTCGATACGCTGGACCAGCGCGATGCCGAGGCTTTCGACCTTGGCGCTGCCGGCGCAATCGTAGGGTTGTTCGAGCCGCAGATAACGTTCGATCTGCGCATCGCTGAGTTGCCGAAAGTGTACGACCGACGGCACGTTGTCGAGTTGATGGCGACCGCTGGCGGCGTCGAGCAGGCACAGCGCGGTATGGAAAGTCACCGATTGGCCACGCATGGCGCGCAGTTGGCCGACAGCGTTTTCGTGCGTGCCGGGTTTGCCCAGCGGCTGGCCACCGAGGTCGGCAACCTGATCCGAGCCGATAATCAGCGCCGCGGGGTGGATGGACGCAACCGGCGCGCTGATATATG
>CAWUUY010000358.1:0-19056 GCA_963924885.1 uncultured Burkholderiales bacterium
GCTCGGGGCTGAAACTGAGCGCTTATGCCGCGAACCAGCAGATCGACGTGCGCCGGCTGTATGAAGCCAAGCGTAAGCGTCCGCAACCGGCCACTTCAAACTGGGCAGTTGTTCGCATCAAGCCAGACCCATCGGTGCAGGTCACGGCCAAGACGAGTGAGTGCGCGGCGCCAACCGCCATTGCCCTGCAAGCGCGGCTTGGCAACGGCGTCGTCTTGAGTTGGAACCACGACCAACGCAAGGCGGATGCGCCATGCAGCGTGCTGCGCACCCTGGCTTCGCTGCCATGTTTCATCTGAGCGCCAACCTGGCGGTGTACCTGCACCGCGGGACGATTGACTTTCGCAAGAGCATCAACAGGACGCGGCAGGGACACTCCTGACCGAACGCAGCGAGCCAATTGCCGCGGACGTGCGCAAAGGCAAAGATGGCCGCGCATCGGCCAGAGGCTGACATGCCTCCAGCAAGCCAAGGGCGGACCAGTAATCCTGTGGTCAGTGCGCAGCCATTCACTCCGGCTCTAAATCTTTTTCCGGTATCGCAAGCAAAAGCTTTGAAAGCACCGATGGATACCTGTTTGGTTCGCTCTCCAACGCCTTAAGAGTGGACTCAAGCGTCGTGGTATTGTTCAGACCAGCCCAAGTCGCAAGCTCTTTAGGGCTTGGACTTAAGTAAGCCATTTGCCAAGCATTGAAAGTGCGCCTCTCAACGCCGGCTTTGTAGGCAACTTTTACGTCTTTGTGACGACGGTCCTTGGAAATTTTCTCTATAAGGGCGGAAACCACCTCTTGTTCACCCTCCAGTACCTGCAAGAAATTCCCGTCAACATACACCAATAATCCGGTGACATCTGCAAGCTTATTACTCACTCTTGAATCTACAAGAATCTTGTAAAGCTTCGACTTTGGCATCGGTTGTATTGCAACCGATGTGTAAACTGATTGGATTAGCATGGCTTCTCCCGCTTCTCTCAAAGGATTTCTTAAATTTTATCACACAGTAATGCAGAATATCTTGGCTGCCCCCCCCTCGCTCGGCCACTTGTTCGCCATGACAAGCAGCAACTGTGGAATTCTGCGGCCCAGTGTCTTGGCATCATTCGCCGGCAATTCCGGGGCAGATTTCTTGCTAATCAGATTCTTGCACTTTCCCGGTCGAAATCTTCTTTGCTTCGTTGGCGCTGGTGCTGTGTTTGGATGAAAAGAGCCAGATCCAGGCGTTGGATCGGACGCAGCCAGGGCTGCCGCTGAAGAAAGGCCGCTGCGGCACGATGACGCACGACTACAAACGCAACGGCACGACCACGCTGTTTGCAGCGCTCAGTGTTTTGGACGGCAAGGTGATCGGTGAGTGTCATCCGAGGCACCGCCATCAGGAGTGGCTGAAATTTCTGCGCCGTCTGGACCGGGAATTTCCTCAGGATTTGCAGTTGCATCTGGTGATGGACAACTACGGCACGCACAAAGAGCCGCACGTGAACGCCTGGCTGAAGAAGCATCCCCGATTCGTGTGCCACTTGTTCCGACCAGCTCAAGCTGGCTGAACTTGGTGGAGCGGGTTTAGGGAGCTGAGTGAGCAGGCGATCCGGCGCGGCAGTTTCGCGAGTGTCGCGGATTTACAGCAGGCGATTGACGCGTTTATGAAGGCCTGGAACACAAACCCGAAGCCATTCGTGTGGACGGCCAGCGTCGGTAAGATCATGGAGAAGATCGACCGCACGCGCATCAAGATGGAGCAGATCAGGCCCGGATCCAGCCTGCCTATAGGGAAAAAGAAGGAGAAATAACTGTAATGTTATTTAAGGGGCACTACACTAGCATCCTGTCGGACTTAACGAAAAAGCTTCGCACGATTCGACAGGTGATGCGCGCAATGCATTTCCACACGTCCGTTTGCTCGCTGTTTAATGCGGCGCACACCGGACATTCTAGTAAATTTGAGCACCTTTGTCGGATACTTTTGCATTGAAAAATTCATCCTTTCTTGGCCGGTTCAGGCTCAGTCCGACAGGCTGCTAGCACTCTGCTCCGCTTCAAGTGTGCCCTTGCCCTTGAAGGGGAGGGAACCAAATAAGTGGCTCAGTACGACTATGGTATCGCGGCGAATATACGACAGTTCCACCAACCCGTGAGATACACCGCGCTACACTTACGCCCACACACCACCCACCGCACACACAGGAGTCCCGCATGCCCGACACCCCAAAAAAATACCGCTTCCTGATGATTCATGCGTTTGATTTACCCGTCGGCTCGAAGTATCTGCATCGCCCGACCGAAGGCGCGAAGGAATCGCGGCTGATGAATCACGAAACGCTCACGCATCTCTTGGCAGACGTGGAATGGGAGCTGCATCGCGGCCCGCTGGCCACCTATGGCGACTGGCCGGTGGAGAGCCGCGAGGAATTCGGCTTGGTGGCCGCAGGCCGATTGCCGATTGTGCGCGAGGCGTGCGAAAGCGGCAAATACGATGCGCTGGTGCTGCTGGGCGGCGGCGAACCAGGCTTTAATGAATCGCGCGAGATCGCGCGGCCTTTCGGCATGCCGGTGGTGTCGTGCGCTTATGCGCAGATGCATTACGCGGCTATGCTGGGCAACAAGTTCAGCGTGATCGACCTCACCGAAATTCACAACATGTACTATTACGATCTGGTGGTACGCCACCGCTTTGACGCGCGCTGCGCGTCGATACGCAATCTCGAAAGCCCGTTTCCGCGCCCGCCGCACACCGAAGGCCTGATCCCGCGCCACGAAAAAGAAAAAATCCAGCGCGGCGAACGCTCTGAAATCCTCGAAGCCGCCGTCACCGCCGCTGTGGCCGCCATCGAGGAAGACGGCGCGGAAGTGCTGACCTTCGGCTGCTCGGGACTGTTTTTTCTGCGCCCATTTTTGCAGCAGCGGTTAAAAGACATCGGCTGGGACGTTCCGGTGCTGGAGGGCTATATGTGCGCCATCACGCTAGCGAAATCGCTGGTGGATTTGAAGGTGTGCGCGAGTGCGCTGATGTTTCCGCCGGACCGGCCTCGCAAGTGGCGGAAGAAGAAAGTGTTTTAACTTCGACCGGTTCTGCTGGATGATTATCGAGATCAAAAAACATTAAAATATCAATAAAAACATAGACTTATGAAAATAAGAAGGTTGGAACCGCGGCCAAATAATGCGACAATAGCAAGCCGTCTCATGACATCGATACGTGATTAAACGCCAGTTTCAACGCCAATGGATTCATTATTATTCGGGAGATTCACTGCGAGCCACTTTTTGCAGAGGTCGTCAACTGTTGCACTTGTTGTTTCTGCTCTGGGTATCACCGCGTGCCAAAAGCAGGACACGCCCGCGCCCGCGGCCACTGCCGCAAAACCTCCCGACGCGTCGCCGGCGGTAAAACCCGCGGCCAATGCGCCGCCCGCGGAGTCCGCTGCGTCCTCTGCGCCCTCTGCGCCTGCGGGGGCCGCGGCGACCCTGTCGGCAACCTCCGATTTCGATTCCGCCAGCGTGCTGGTCGCCACGGCGACCCTGCCGCCGTTTCCATTCTTCAAAGAACCCAGCGGCCAGCGCAGCATTCACACGGATAACCCCAAGGAGCGCACGCGCGACTTTAATCGCGGGTATTTTATCGGCGAGAAAAAGTTGATTGCCGTGGAAGGCCAGCTATTCATCGACGTGTTCAATCTTGAGGACACCAACGACGGTCGCCGCCGATACTCAGCGCTCGAGTTTCATCGCAACTATGAAAATGCGATCACGGCATTGGGCGGCAAAAAAATCAGCGCTACGCAATTTACCGACGAATTTGTTGCCCAATACGGCGGCTACAATGCCATTGAAAAATTTCTTCATGGCCAGCCCGTCGGCACGGATCAGGAGCATCACAGCTACCTGATTCGCACGCCGCAAAAGGAATACTGGATACACGTGAGCACCGGATCGATTCCGTTGCATGGCAACATCGCCGTGCTTGAGCGCGCGGCGATGGTGCAATCGGTCGGCCTCCTCGATACCGCCGCCATGAAAAAAGCGCTCGACGAGAATGGGCGCGTCGCGCTCTACATCAACTTCGATACCGACAAAGCTACAATACGCCCGGACGCGCAACCGGTGATCGCGGAAATCAACAAACTTCTCGTGACCGACGGCACGTTGAAACTTTCCATTGAAGGCCACACCGATGGCACTGGCGCTCCCGATCACAATCACCAGCTTTCCACTGCCCGCGCGCGCAGCGTGCTCGGCGCCCTCGTCGGGTTGGGCATCGATCCCGCGCGTCTTGCTTCAAAAGGCTACGGGCCGGATCAGCCCATCGCGGGCAATGCCGATGAAGCCGGTCGCGCAAAGAACCGCCGGGTGGAATTGGTCAAGATGCGCTGAAGTCGCTGCCTGCGGGTGGTTACCGAAGCCGGCATCCATCGTGTATGTCGGCGAGCGGCGTTTCAAACGTCAACCAGCTTGCTTACGCCGTCTTCCACGACAAAACTCCGGCGCGTCGTCATGCGCCCATCCGGCACGGTTACTTTGTCGAGCACTTGATAATCCGCCTGCCAGCGTTGCGGCGTTACCACGTGGCGCACGTAGCCGCGCTGGCCGTTGTAGAACTTGATATGCGGGTCTTGCTGCATCAGCGCCTTGAAGCGGCTATTGATATCAAAGCCGTCACCCAATGAGGAAATGGACGTCGCCACGAACTCCACACCCAGCATCGCTGATTTTTCGTCGGCGAAATTTTTCTTGAGTTCGCCTGCACAGTTGAAATGCACGTCGCCATCGACAACCACCAAATTACGCAGCTTCGCCTGCTCAACCGCGGCAAACAGCCGGTCGCGCGCCGCCACCGCGCCATCCCATTTATCCATGCTGGGCGCGAAAATGTTGGGGTCGGGATTGCGGTCCGCGCGCATGATTGGCACCTGCTGCGCGAGCAGCGTCCAGCGCGCGGCGGGCGATTTAAAACTGTCGTATAGCCAACGCTCCTGCTTGTCGCCGAGCATGGTGCGGTTAGGCTCCAGCGCCTCGGCGCAGTTCGCCTTGGCGCCATCGCCGCACGGCTGATCGGAGCGATATTGCCGCGTGTCTAGCACGTTCACCGCCAAGAGGTCGCCCGCCACGAGCCGTCGATAGGCCAGTATGTCCGGGCCGCTGGGCATCTGCGCGCGGCGCAGCGGCATGTGCTCGTACCACGCTTGAAACGCGGCAGCGCGACGCATTAAAAACAGTTCGCGCGGCGTGTTCTCCTCGGAAATATCGCCCGCCCAGTTGTTATCGACCTCGTGATCATCAAAGCTCATGATGAAGGGCGCCGATGCGTGCGCGGCCTGTAAATCGGCATCGAGCTGATGCAGGCTGTAACGATGCCGATAGTCGTCCAGCGTGTAACACTCGTCCGGCTCGCCGGGCATCACGCGCACCACCGGATACGGCAGGCCGCCCGCGCGCACCGTGCGGTATTCGTAGATGTAGTCGCCGTAGTGATACACAAAATCAAACCGCTCGGCGGCCAAGTAGCGGTATGCCGTGAAATACCCGGCCTCGTAACGCTGGCACCCGGCGACAGCAAAGCGCAGTTGCGCCAGCGCCGCACCCGCGCGCGGAAATGTGCGCGCACGACCCACGGCGCTGCGCTTGCCACCCGCGGTAAATTGATAAAAATAATCGCGCGTAGGTTCCAGCCCCGCGATCTCCACATGCACCGCGTGCCCCAACTCCGGGTGCGCGGTGGCCTTGCCCTGCCGGGCGATTTTTTGCAGGTGCTCGTCGTGCGCCACCACCCATTCGACCTCGACCGGTTTTTTCGGCATGCCTGCGCCGCGCTCCAACGGCTTGGGCGCGAGCTTGGTCCAGATCACAAAACCATCCGGCGCGGGGTCGCCGGATGCGACGCCCAGCGTGAACAGATTCGAGCTGGCCGCGGGCTGGCTGCGCGCCGCTGTCGATAACAAACCGCCCGCGGCGGTGAGCAGCGCGGAGGCACCCAGCCGGCGCAGCACGTCGCGGCGTTGTTCGATACATGTCATGGTGGCAGTGTTGATGTTACGGCAAAGGTATTACATTATTGCGTTATTGCAGCTTGATACCGATCGTCCTGATGAGATTACCCAATTTCTCAGTCTCGCGGCGCACGTGTTCCGTGAAGCGCTCCGGCGTGCCGCCCTCCGGGGTCAGGCTCGCCGCATGCAGCGCCTGCGACACAGCGGGTGACGCCAGCGCCTTGTTGATTTCCTGATTGAGCCGCCGCGCGATATCCGGCGGCGTCTGTGCGGGCACGCCCAGCCCCGCCCACGTGGTGAGTTCGTAACCGGGGATGCCCGCTTCATCGAATGTCGGCACATCGGGCAATACCGGAGAACGCTTCAGCGCCGTAACGCCCAGCGCGCGCAGCCTGCCGGCGCGCACCAGCGGCAGCACCGGGCCGCCGTTGTCACACACCACGTCGATCTGGCCACCGATCAGATCGGTCAGCGCCTGCTGCGTGCCTTTGTAGCTCACGTGCAGAATGTTGGTTCCCGTCATGGTCTTGAAAAGCTCCATCGACAGATGCGGACTCGCGCCAATCCCCGATGTACCATACGACAACTTGCCGGGGTTGGCACGCGCACGTTCAATCAACTCCTTCACCGACCGCACCGGCAGCGACGGATTCACCGTCAGCACATTCAAGCCCGACAGGTAATGCAACAGCGGACGAAAATCGCGTTGAAAGTCATACGGCAGCTTCGCGTACAGGCTGGGGTTGGTCGCAACCAGGTTGGACAGATAACCCATGGTGTAGCCGTCGGGCGTCGCGCGCGCCAGCAACTCCAGGCCGATGATGCCGCTCGCGCCGGGGCGGTTTTCAACCGCGACTTGCTGGCCCATTTGTTTGGTGAGCTCACTCGCCAGATTACGGGAGTTGAGGTCGGGGTTGCCGCCGGGCGCGGAAGCCACGATCAGACGAATCGGACGAACAGGATACGATTGCGCATGCGCCACGCCGTGCCACAGCGACATCATCACAAAAACACCGGCCAGTAAAAAACGCATAGCGCATCCCGGAGATGATCTGTTAAATGCAGACTCAAACGCTAAGCGTGTGCCTGTCGCTGGCTGACGTCAAGCGCTGCCGGCGCGATATCCGCGTACTACATCCCCTGATAACTGCCTGTGCTGTCCACCGCGATGCCGACCAGCCCCGCATTCGGCGGCACTGTGGCGAGCCAAGTTAATCCCAACACCACACCAAAAATATAAAACGCCAGCGCGAAACTCACGGTGACAATGCCCAGGCCCGTCGATGTATTCAACGGCGACACGAACAAGCCCAAGGACTGGCGCACGCCCATGGTAATCATCAATATCGCCGAGGCGCACAGCACCAGCGGCCAGTAACGAGTGCTGATGCTCCTACAGCCCTGCCGCCAGCTTGATGCCCGCGTCAGCGATCAGCTTGCCGTACTTCGCCAAATCAGCTTTCAGAATCGCGGCCGCCTGCCCGGGCGTCCCACCGGTAACGGCAGAACCCATCGCCACAAAACGCTCGCGCACTTCAGGTATATGCAGCACCAAGTTCATCTCGCGGTTCAGGCGCGCGGTAATCGGCGGCGGCAGATTCGCCGGTCCGGCAATGGTTGACCAGGTGGTGTTTTCATAGCCGGGTACCCCCGCCTCCGCAATCGTGGGCAACTCGCTGAGCACGGCCAGGCGCACCGCGCCCGTGGTCGCCAGGCCACGCACGCGCTGCGACTTGATGTGCGGCATGGTGGGCGCGGCACTGTTGAACATGAGCTGTATCTGCCCGCTGATCAATTCCGTCATCGCGGCGGCAACGCCTTTGTAGGCGACATGCGTGAACTTTGCCCGGGTCATGGCGGTAAAAAGTTCCGCGCACATGTGACCAAACCCGCCTATGCCCGAAGCGCCGTAATTCAATGCGCCGGGACTTTTGTGCGCCAGCGCGATCAACTCCTTCACGGAATGCGCGGCCACCGACGGATGCACGACCAGCACTGCCGGCGTGGTGGCAATGTGAATGATCGGCGTGAAATCAAGCGTCACGTCAAACGACAGCTTGAGCAAATGCGGATTCACCGTCCAGTTGCCAACCGTGCTGATGAGCAGCGTGTAGCCATCGGGCTGCGCGCGCGCCGTGGTCTCCATGGCGATGCTGCCGCTGGCGCCGCTACGATTGTCGACGACAAACGGCTGTCCCATGCTTTTGGCAAGGTGATCCGTCATCAGGCGAATCTGTATGTCGGGCGTGCCGCCGGGCGGAAACGGAACCAGCACGCGGATGGGTTTCGATGGATACGATTGCGCCGCGACCGTGACACTGGCAACCAGACCCAACATCAAGACAGTCGCGCGACGCATATTTACTCCACCTTTAATTTCGCCAGCTTGATCCCCTGCCCAAAACGCGCGTATTCCTCATGGATGAACTTCACCATCTCCGCGCCACTGCTGGTGATCGGCTCGGCGCCCTGCCGGCCCATCAGCTCGCGCGTGGCGCTGTCACCGACGGCTTGCGTGAGCGTGGCATGCAGTTTGGCGACAATCGGCGCGGGTGTGCGCCTGGGCGCCATCAATCCCACCCATCCCGTCGATAGATAACCGGGAACACCCGATTCAGCAATGGTCGGCAACTCCGGTGTCGAGGGTGAGCGCTTGTCGCCGCCGGTCGCCAGTGCGCGCAGGCGTCCGCTGCGCACATGCGCCATCAGCGACGGCCCCGGCGCGATCTGCAACTGTGCCTCGTTGCCCATCACTGCGATCAGCGATGCACCGCCCTTGTACGGCACGTGATGAATGTCCACGCCCGCCATGTGTGTGAACAAAACACCGGCAAGATGGCTCTGAAAGCCCGCGCCCGCGTTGGCCATGTTGAGCTTGCCGGGGTTTGCCTTGGCGTGCGCGATCAATTCCTTGACGTTGTTCACCGGCAGCGACGGATGCACCACCAGAATATTCTGCGTCACCGCAAACAGCGAAATCGCCGTGAAGTCGTTCACCGGGTGGTAATTGAGCTTGCGGTAAATCTGCGGCGTAATCACCTGCATGCCGGTGGAACTGATGAGCAGCGTGTGGCCTTCGGGCGCAGCCTGCGCGGCGATTTCCGCGCCGATCAACCCGCCCGCGCCGCCGCGATTATCGGCCACTATCTGCTGCTCCAGCAGTTCGCTCATTTTCGCGCCGATGATGCGCGCCAATGTATCGACCGAAGTGCCGGTGGTGTTGGCGATGATGAAGCGGATCGGCTTGCTGGGGTATTTTGCATCCGCGCCTTGCGCCGCGGCGGCGCCGCAGCCGAACATCACGCTCGCCGCCAGCGTTGTCCTGAATGGAATTTTGCTCATGGTCATCACGGTACGCATGGTACTCATGGCCGCCCCCCGTACGCTTACAATAGACCAGTTTATGGAGCGCCGCAACCGCTACTCCACTCAAGGCGACCGTCGCGTGGAATGCTAAAATTCTTGCCTCCATCATTCGTATTTATCAGGAACCGCCATGCCCATCGGTAAACTCGATCACTTTTCCATCCGCACGCTCGACGTCGAAGCCTCGCGCAAGTTCTACAGCGACATCATGGGCTTCAATGAAGGCTTTCGTCCGCCGTTTAATTTTCCCGGCCTGTGGATGTATAACGGCCCGCAATACCCGGAGACCAACGGCGTGGTGCATATCATTGGCGTCGATCTGAAAAACCCGGAAGGCCTTAAGGAATACCTCGGCGACCGTGATCTCTCCACATTGAACGGCACCGGCACGGTCGATCACATGGCGTTTGTCGCCAGCAACTTGCCCGACATGCGCGCGCGATTAACGAAACACGCCGTCGCGTTTCGTGAACGCACGATTCCGTCGCTCGGCATTCATCAGGTGTTTTTTGAAGACCCCAGTCAGGTCACGATCGAGTTGAATTATCCGGCATCGGAAGCGGCATAGTTCTTTGAACTTAACTATTTGTTTTTATTGACTTTTTATCAAGGCAATCCTCATGAAAATAGGCTTCATCGGCATCGGCACCATGGGCGGGCACATGGCTTACAACCTGTGCAAGGCGGAGTTTGAAGTTACCGTCAACGACCTGAATCGCGATCTGTCCAAGCGTCACCTTGAAGTCGGCGCAAGCTGGGCCGATTCGGTGAAAGAAATCGCGCAGAACAACGACGTCATCATGACCTCGCTGCCCGGCCCGAAAGAAGTGCAGGATGTCGCGCTCAAGGCAGACGGCCTGCTGGCCCACATGAAGCCGGGCCAGGTGTGGTTTGATCTATCGACCAACTCCGTGTCCGTGGTGCGCGCGCTGCACGCCGAGTTCAAGAAAAAAGGCATTCACATGCTCGACGCGCCGGTCTCCGGCGGCCCCAAGGGCGCGAAGTCCGGCAAGATGGCGCTGCTGGTGGGCGGCGACAAAGCGGTGTTCGAAAAATACCGCAAGGTGCTCGACGCCATCGGCGATCAGATTTTTTACATCGGCAACAGCGGCGACGGCACGGTGGCGAAGCTGGTGCACAACGCATCCGGCTACGCGGTGCAAGCGGCGATTGCCGAACTGATGACCATGGGCGTTAAGGCTGGCGTGGACCCGGTGGCGCTGTGGGCGGCACTGCGCCAGTGCGCGCTGGGGCGCGTGCGCACCTTCGACCGCATGGGCAACCAGTTCATGCAGCACAAATTCGACCCGCCCGATTTCGCGCTGAAACTTGCGCACAAGGATGTGACGCTGGCCACCGAACTCGCGCGTGAAATCGGCGTGCCGATGAAAATCGCCAATATCACCCACGCGGAAATGACCGAGGCACTGAATCGCGGCTGGGGCCATCTCGACTCCCGCTCGTTTTTAATGCTGCAAAAGGAGCGCGCGGGCGTGGAAATTAAAGTGCCTGCCGCGGAAATTCAGAAGGTGCTGGATCGCGACGGCTAAGTCTGGAGGGCCGAACGGCTTAGCGGCGGCTATTCTTTGACTCGCCCGACTTTTGTGTCGGTGCCTTTACTCCCAAACCAGCATTCCCGCGCAGCGGGGTAAGCGGGCAAGCCGCTGTTCGCAAAGCAGGAATCCATGCGTTGCGCCCTGTGCCATATGGAGCAGTGTTATGGATTCCCGCCTTCGCGGGAATGACGAGGATAGTTTTGCGCATGAACCGACGATCGCGGGAGTACGTGGCCCACGGAGGTTGCTGAAGAATTCTAATTACTGAAACGTCACGTTGTGATCGCGGATGATCTTCGCCCAGCGCTGCGCCTCGCCGCGCACATAGGCGTCAAACTCGGCGGGCGAGGCGCTGCCCGCCATCGGCACCTGCGCCTTGGTGAACGCGTCGCGCACGCTTGGCTGTTGCGTCACCTTCGCCACCGCCGCGTGCAGCCTGTTGACGATGACACGCGGCGTTTTGGCCTGCACGAACAAGCCCACCCACAATTCGCTACCGGTGTTTGGAAAGCCCGCCTCGGCCATGGTGGGCACATCCGGCAATTCCGCCAGCCGCTTTTGCGCAGTGGTGGCAAAAGCCTTCATGCGTCCGCCCTTGACCTGCGGCGTGGAGGTGGCGGCATTCATGAACGACGCATGTATTTCGCCGGCGATAATTGCGGCGAACGACGCACCCGCGCCGCGCGACGGAATGTTCATCATCTTCAGCCCGGCCTTGGCGTTGAAATCCAGCATGTCCAAATGTGAGTAGCCACCGAGCGGCGATGAGTAATTCAACTGCCCCGGACGCGCCTTCACATAGTCGATCAGCTCTTTCATATTGCCGGGCGAAAAACCCGCGCCCGACACCAGCACATTGGGAATGCGCGAGATCATCGTCACCGCCGCCAGATCGTTCAGCGGATCGAACTTCAGCACCGCCTTGAAACCGGTGGGATTGATCGCGTTGGTGGACACATTGCCGACGACGATGTGGTAGCCGTCGGGCGCGGATCGCGCGACGATTTCCATGCCGATGTTGCCGGCGGCGCCGGGACGGTTATCCACGATGAATTGCTGGCCCAACTCCTCGCTGAGCGGCTGCGCGATGATGCGCGCGGAAATATCATTGCCGCCGCCCGCTGCGAACGGCACCACCATGCGCACCGGGCGGCGCGGCCATTCCTTGACGGCATCCTCCGCCTGCGCCACTGTTGCCGTGCCTGCCAGCAGCGCGGCGGATACCGCGAGCATCCGCTTATGGATACGCATTCTCAACCTTGCCCGTGGTGAGAAAATGATAATAACTGTTGATAAACAGATTCATGCGATAGTAATTGCGCACGTCTTTGTATTTTGCAAACGGTTCGCTTTTGAAAATTTCTTCGCGGCTCATGCCTTTTTTCACTCCGTCGCGCATGCCCGCATCGAAATCACTCATCATCTGCGCCTGATTCAGAACATCCTGCCGGTTGCCGATGTCGCCGTGACCGCCGAGAAATTTATCCACATCCATCGCCGCCATTTTGCGCAGCATCACCACCCAATTCGACATCGACGGCGTGAACGACGGGTTCGGCCAGCTATTTTTCGAGAACGGCCCACCGGTAAAAATCACTCGCTCTTTCGGAAAATGCACCAGCGTGTCGCCCGGATTCTGCCCCGGCCCCATGTAAAGCAACTCCACCGTACGCCCGCCGAGCGTGATCGTCGCCGTGGTGTCAAAGGTTAGGTCGGGCAGAATCAACTGCACTTCTTTCGGATCAAAACCCGTCTGCTTGAAATAGCCCATGCGCCGTTTCATTTCAACCGGCAGATGCGATTTCATCATGCCAGCCGTATCGCGATGCGCAATAAACGTAGCGCCTTCGCGCTTGAACACCGAATTGCCGAAATAGTGATCGCCGTGCGCGTGGGTATTGATCACCCACTTGATCGGCTTGTCAGTGGTTTTGCGAATCGCGGCCAGCAATTCCTCTGCGCGCTTTGGGTGCTGGCGCGCATCGATGACGATGACACCTTCGTCGGTGACTAGCCACGCGTTGTTCGATTCCTGATGGTGATAGTGATAGAACAATCCCGGCGCGACTTCGGTTATCTGAATCGGAATGACCTTCTCGCGCACCGAGCCATCAGCGGGCGCCTGCGCGTGTGCAGCGGCCGAAAACATCCACAACAACGCGTGAGCCAGCGTGCAACCGATCCCTAGTCTCATGTTTCTCTCCCCCATTTTTTTCGATAGCCGCAGTGTAGTGGATCATCCGCGCGCATGCATGAGGCGCTTGCCGTCAATTACGATACATACATAAGTATTTGTTTTAATTGACTATTTTTAGATGCACTTAAATTAACCAGTTTGATCTTGAATTGCCGGAAAACCTTTGTAGCGTGCGTCATGCGCACGACAAACACACGTCATTGCGCGCGATCACCAGCGGTCATCGTGCGCATGGCGCACGCTACGTGTCTACGTCGCTACGGCAGCTTCCACTCCAGCCAATCGCAAATGCCGCGCCCCATCACCCATTCTTTGTCCTCGGCCTTGAGCCACGGCGCATCGTTCAACCACATGTCGATCTGTTGGCGATACGGTACCGGCGAGCGTGACAAATCGCTGCCCCAGAAGGTGCGCTTGCCGCCGAAGGCCTCGTATGCCTTGCGCGCGTAGGCTTGCACTTTGACAAACGGATACGGCTCCGCCGAGTAACACGGCAGCGCGCTGGCCTTGACCGCGACATTCGGGCGCTTGGCGATCGTCAGCAGTTTGTCGAAATCGCGGAAGGTGTCGTCGAACGGCTTGCCACTGGTGAGTGACATGTGATCCATGACAATTTTGAGATTGGGGTAACGCGCGGCCACGGTGTCTATCGCCTGCACCATGTGTTGCGGCACCAGAATCATCAGCGCGATGCCCTGCTTTTCAGCCTCGGCCCACACCCAGTCAAATTTGCCGTCGATCAGCGGCTGTTGCAGCACGGGGATGTGAAACGAAAAGCGCATGCCGAGCATTCCGGGCTGCTTGCGCCAGCCTTTGATCGCCTCGCGTGCATCCGGCGCTTCGGGGTTAAAGCGCCCCACGATGGCGAACCGGTCGGGATGCGCCTTCACCGCGGCAAACGCGAGATCGTTGCGGTCGCCTTCCCACGACGGCGGCACGATCACCAGGCGATCCACGCCTGCGGCATTCATCTCCTGCAATAGTTCTTCGTGGCCAAGCGGAATTTCGCGCTGCGCGTGGGCGCGCCCCGGCCATAGCCGCTCGGGCGTGTTGGCGCCCCATACGTGGACTTGAGAATCGGCGATCAGCATGGCGTGCTCCAGTGTCAAAGTTTGAGTGCGCGATTATCGCTGGTTCGGGCAAGCGCGTGAATTCACATGCGGCGCCTGCTTGCATCACGTCATTATCAGGTACAGTACGCTCATGATGAATTCGGCCACGCCCACGCAACAAAATGAAATTCCGCTGGCCTTCCTCGTCGGCGCGCTGCTCACCGGCCACGTGATGGCCTCGATGGCGCTGCTGGTATTGCCCGCGGTGGCGCCGGAAGTCGCGCGCGAATACGCCATCGATGCCTCATTGATCGGCTACTTCATCACGCTGATCTGCGTGGGGCAGTTGGTGACGCTGACGTGGTTTGGCAATGTCACGCGCCGCTTTGGCGGCTGCCGCATGTATCAGGCGGGGGTGGGTTGTGTCGCCGCCGGCATGGTCTCGATGATGGCGCCGTGGCCCGCGTTTCTTGCGGTGGGTGCGATTTTTATCGGCTTCGGTTACGGTTTTCTCGGCCCGGGGTTTTCGCATTTGCTGATGCGGTTTTCACCGCCGGCGCGGCGTAATTTCATTTTTTCGTTGCAGCAAACCGGCGTGCCCATCGGCGGCATTGTTGCCGCGCTGATCGCGCCGGCCATCGCGCTGGCTTTCGGCTGGCGCTGGGCCATGCTGTTAAGCGCGGTGCTGCTCGCGGGGGTGATACTGCTGATGCAGCGCGGCCGCGCGCGCTGGGATGATGATCGCGACCGCGCTACCAGTGTGCTCTCGCCGCAACCGCTGGCCAACGTGATGACGGTATGGCGCCACGTGCCGCTGCGCCGCATGGCGCTGGCGGGCGGGGCGTTTTGCTGGGCGCAGTTTTGCGTGAGCGCCTATGCGGTAGTGGTGTGCGTCGCGGTGTTCGATCTGAATCTGCTGGCCGCGGGCGCGATGTTGACCGTGGTGCAAATCGCCAGCGCGGTGGGACGCGTGATCGTGGGCTGGCTTTGCGATGCGCTGCGCAATACCGCGCGCGTGCTGGCATGGAACGCCGTGATTTTGCTGTTGACCTGCATGGTGTCGCTCGCGATCACGCCGGGCTGGCCACTGTGGGCGATCTACGCGCTGTTCGCGGTGCTGGGCTTTACCACCGGCGCGTGGGCCGGTACGGTGCTGGCGGAAGCCGGACGGCTCGCGCCGCCGGGCGCGACCAGCGGCGTGTTGAGCGGCATGTTTGTTTATCTCAACTGCGGCAAGATGATCGGCCCCGTGGTGTTCGCCAATACCTATTGGCTGACGCAGAGCTATGGCTGGGCGTTTGCCTCGCTGGGGCTGCCGGCGGTGATTGCGCTCTATTGCCTGTCAAACAAAAATATAAATAAAAACATATAGTCACATAAAAAACCGTCATTCTGGCGTTCGCCAGAATGACGGCGTTGGGGTTGGAGTGTTTACTTCTTAACCTCGGCCAGCAACTGCTCCCAGTCCTTCGGCAACTGAATCTTCTTGCACGTGGGAAAGCCCAGCACGCCGTTGTGCGCGAACACGTAGATGCTGTTGCGCGCGGGGTCTCCGGTGACGCAGGTGAGAAAATCCTCCGGCCGCCACACCATCGGCACCAGACGATCGGGATCATCCGACTCGTGATACACCTTGGGAATATCGCCCGCGGCCACCGCTGCTTTCAGATCCCAGAGGGGCTTTTGCGTCCAATCGCGCTGTATGCGCTCCCACTGGCTCGCGGGCACGCGCGCATGCTCCCACAAGTGCTGCTGAAAATCGCGCTTGCTCCAGCCCGACGCGGCAATCGCCTCCGCGATCAGCGGCGAGAGCAGCAGTTGCGGACGCAGCGTATCGAGGCCCTGCCCGGTGGAGAACATCAATTGCCAGGAGTATTGCCGCACCACGGCATCACAAATATACGGCATCAGCTCCGGCGCCGTGGCGCCCGACACCGACGAGATGTGATTGCCGCCGGTGTGGCGCGAAATCATCACGGTGTTGTCACCGGCCTTAAATCCAAAATCGGTGCTCATGGGCTGCCAGCCGATTTTTTTCACCGCGTCTTCGTTTTCCGCCACCACCACGCGCCAGGTGTTGCCGAAGGTAGCCTTGTCATTCTTATGCGGCAAAAAGCCCGCGACATTGCGCAGATACAAACGCCAGAAACGCCCGACCGAGGTGTTGGCCATAAAGCCGTCACGCATCACGCCTTGCGTGTAATTGAATCCCAGTTGCTTGATGATGTCACCGTTCAGAATAATCAGCGTCTCGCCGCCCGGCGTGTTGCCGCTGTGCTCGACGCCGTAGCCGTGATCGGCCATCGCCTCGACCAGCGCGACCAGCACCGGCATGTATTCAGGCCGGCAGCCCGCCATGATGCCGTTGGCGGCGATGCTCCAGATCGTCGCCGCGCGGCTGTCGGGCAACAGATTGCCTAGCGATTCTTCGGGCTTGCGGTCGGTGAAGCGCAAAAACTGCTCGATCTTTTGCGGTGTGGGCGGCACGATCGGCAGCCCGTCGGATAATTCGTTGCGATAAAAATAATCGTTGATTTCATCGAAGCTGCCTTCCACCACAATGTCGCGCGCCGCCGGTTCGGCGTCCACGGTCGCGCCCTTGGGCGGCTTCAGCAGATTGTCGATCACGTGCTGCAAGGTGACTTCAAGTGTATTCTTGCGCAGTTTCTCCTTGCTCTGCACGCCGGGGTGGCCCACCACCTTCGCCACTGGCAGATTCGGCATGCCCAAACCTTTGGACGCGGCAACCGCCAGCGTCATGAAACCCTCGCCTACCAGTGTAGACGACGGAACACCCGCCGCTTCACCCGATGCACTGGCCCGCAACACGGCGGGCGTGCAACTGCCTCAACACCCCATGCCCGAGATGACGGCATCCACCCCGCGCTCTTTAAACTTTTGCGGCAGCCCCGCCACCACCGCGCGCTCATCGCTGCCATGCGTGTTGCCGAATTCCTTCCAGCTCACGAACTTGACGCTCGGGTAACGCGCCTTGATGCCCTCTTCCAGAAACGAAAACACCTCGTCGCCGCGGAACACCTGATCCCACACCGTCGCGATGGTTTTGCCATCGAGCGTGTCCAAGCGCTTGGCTAGCGCCTTCACTTTGGTCTGGCGCGGGCTGCGCGGCCACAGGGCTTGATAGAAACCGTCTTTGGCGTCGAACATGGTTGCGTGCTCCTGAATAATACGTTGATGATGGGGCGATTATCAGCGGTTCGTCAGCGTCAGTCTAGCGAGCGTGTTCACATCGTGTTAGGCTCTGCGCGCATTTTCAATAGGAGAGTTTCATGCGGTTTCGCTTCGTCACACTTGGCCTGCTCGCGTTGGTTTCCGCCACGGCAGCCGCGCAGCAATACCCCACCCGCCCCATCCGCATGCTGATTCCGTTCACCGCTGGCAGCGCGGCGGATGTGATCGCGCGCGCGTTGGAGCCGGCGATGCGCGAGCGGCTTGGTCAGGCGCTCATCATCGATAACCGCGGCGGCGCGGGCGGGAACATCGCGGCTGAGCTAACGGCCAAGAGCGCGCCCGACGGCTACACGCTGCTGATGGCGACCATCGGCACGCAGGCGATCAACGTCAGTCTCTACAACAATCTGTTGTATCACCCGCAGCGCGATTTCACCACCATTACGCTGGTGGGCGACAGTCCGAACGCGATGGTGGTTAATCC
The DNA here is from genome assembly GCA_963924885.1 of uncultured Burkholderiales bacterium. Taxonomy (GTDB): domain Bacteria; phylum Pseudomonadota; class Gammaproteobacteria; order Burkholderiales; family SG8-41; genus UBA5216. Next base: position 17,828 of record CAWUUY010000358.1, read on the forward strand.
CAGCGTGCCGGTAAAAACGATGAAGGACTTTATTGCGCTGGCGAAATCCAAGCCCGGCGTATTGAACTACGGCTCGTCCGGCGCGGGCACCACCGTGCATCTGGCGGCGGAACTCTTCAGTGTGATGACGGGAACGAAGATGGTTCACGTGCCGTTCAAGGGCGCGGCCGAATCGTTGACGGCGCTGATCTCGGGTGAAACGGATTTGCAGTTCGCCAGTTTTTCGTCGGCGATACCACTAATTAAATCGGGCCGCCTGCGCGCGCTGGGCCTTACCGCGCCGAAACGCTCGCCCTCGATGCCAGATTTGCCGACGATTGCCGAGCTGGGCTTGCCGGGCTACGAGGCCGTGGCGTGGTTCGGCATTGTCGGCCCGGCCAAGCTGCCGGCGAATATGGTGGCCACGATCAACAAAGCGGCGATGGATTCGCTGGGGCAGCAGGATGTGAAGACGCGCCTGTTTAACTCCGGCGTGGAGATTCGCACCATGGGGCCGGAGGAGTTTGCCAAATACACCGAGAGTGAAATCGCGAAATGGGCGAAGGTGGTGAAGGCCTCCGGCGCGCGCGCGGGGTAGCGGGAACCTCGGCTACTGCGGCTTGATGCCGATCTCTGGAATCAATTTGCGGTAAAGCTCGTACTCGGCCTTGATCAGCGCGCCGAAGGATTCGGGCGTGGTGTCCACCGCAGGCACGCCGCCCTGGCGCGCGAAGCGTTCAGCCGTCTGGGGTCGCTTGAGTATGGTGACGATATCGCCATGCAGTTTGTTGATGATCGCGCGAGGCGTGCGTGCCGGCGCGGCGATGCCGAAGGGCGTTCCCACCACCGCGTCGGGCAGACCCGCTTCCACCACCGTTGGCAGATCGGGAAAGCCGATGGCGCGGGTTTTGGTGGTGACCGCCAAGGCGCGCACGCGCGGTTCGCGCATCATGGGTGTCACCGCGGGTGCTACGAACACAATAAAATGCACGCGGCCGGCAAACATTTCCGTCCACGCGTCGCCGACGTTTTTGAACGGCACATGCACCGCCTGGATGCCTGCGGCCTTGGCAAAAATTTCCGCCGACAAATGGGCCGCCGTGCCCAAGCCCACCGACGCAAAATTTAATTGCCCCGGCCGCGGTTTGGCGTGGGCGATCAGCTCCTGCACGGTTTTCGCGGGCAGCGTGGACGAGATCATCACCACGCTGGGGATCGATGCCAGCAGCGCAATCGGCGCAAAATCCCGC
>CAWUUY010000359.1:0-5946 GCA_963924885.1 uncultured Burkholderiales bacterium
CGGCGAGAAACGCCTGCATCCCTTGCATGTCGAGCGATTGGCCTTCGCGGCAAATCACAAAAGCGCAGGCGCGCTCGCCCAAACGCGGATCGGGCATGGCGACGATCGCCGCGTCCTGTACGCGCGGGTCTTCGTACAGAATGTCTTCTACGTATTTGACCGGGATGTTTTCGCCGCCGCGAATAATGACGTCCTTCAACCGCCCGGTGATACGGATATAGCCTTCGGCGTCGAGCGTCGCGAGGTCGCTGGTGTCGAACCAGTCGCCTTCGAAGTTTTCATGGGTCAGCGCTTCCTGCTTGACGTAGCCGACAAACATGAAGGGGCCGCGGCACTGCAGGCGGCCTTCCTTGCCCGGCGGCAGCAACTGGTTCTGGTCGTTCACCACGCGCACGTCCATGCCCGGCTGCGCGCAGCCGTCGGTGTTAAGCAGCTTTTCATCGGGCGCGCCGACGCGCGTCAGCGTGACCACGGCGTTTTCGGTTTGTCCCCAGCCACAGTGGATGCCCACGTGCGGCAGTTTCTCGCGCGCCTCGATCAGCAGCGCGCGCGGGATTGGCCCGCCGCCACAGCGAAAAATGCGAAACGACGACAGATCACATTGCGCCAGATTTTTTGCGCGCAGCAGGTCCAGCAAAAACGTCGCGCTGCCGCTGGACACCGTGATGCGATGTGCCGCAATCCATTCGACCATTTGCTCCGGGTTCCACACATCCTGCAACACCACGGTGGCGCCTAGTTGTATCGGCAGCCGCACACCGTTCAAAAATCCGGTTTGATGCGCGATGGTGGAGGCGATGTGAATCACGTCGCCGCTTTTTAATTGCAGCGACGCGGCTAGTGCGAGTTGGGGTGCTACGATGGTGTTGCTGGTGTGCATCACGCCTTTCGGCTCGCCGGTGGCGCCGGAGGTGAACACGATTTCGGTGACATCGTTCGCATGCGGAGGCGGGGCGTTCACGGCGGGATGTTTTGCCGCGATGAAGGTTTGCCAACTGATCTCGGACGGCGAGGCGGCCTTGCCCACTACCATCACGTGTTGTAGCGCGGGCAGTTCGCCACGCAGCCGCGCCGCCATCGCGCGGTAATCGTGGCCGCGAAATTCGTCCGGGATCACCAGCAGGCTGGCATCCGACAACTGCAACATGTGCGTAAGCTCGCGGTCGCGGCTGCCCGGGGTCATCAAGCTGCTGACCACGCCGATTCGCGTTGCGGCCAGATGCAGAATCAGAAATTCTTTCCAGTTGGGCAACTGCAAGGCCATCACGTCACCGGCGCGCAGGCCCAGCGCCAGCAGGCCGTGCGCGCAATGCGCGGCTTGCGCCGCGAGTTCGCCGTAGGTGATGCTGCCGCGGCTGTCGATGATCGCGGTTTTATCGGGTGCGGCGGCGACCGCATCATCGAGAAAATCCGTCAGCAAACGGTTGGGCCATGCGCCGCTGGCGGTGTAGCGTTGGATGTGTTCGGCGGTGAGGCGGGAGTTGAATGAAGGCATTGGAATCAGATAAACAAATGCGCGCACGTCCGCGTTATGAGCTTCCACGCGCCGTGTGTGAGGGGGTATGGCACAATTTAACCGTGATTCAACTTCCCGCGCAACACAAGATAAGGTAAGCAATGACGATTTACATGGTGGAGCATTTATTTTCGCGTCCCGACTGGGAGGCCGAGTGGAACGCGTGGTACGAAGGCAATCTCAAAGTGTTACTCAGCGTGCTGGGCTTTCGCACCGGCCAGCGTTTCAAGAGCAGTGACGGCACGCGGCGTTATATGGCGATGTACACGGTGTATCCCGGCGTGTTCGAGACGGATTTTTACAAAAAATCCGGTGGCGGTGGCACGGCCAGCCAGCGCTTTCGCGAGGCCTATCAAATTTGGATACGCAATCTGTTCGACACCGACCAGGCCATACCGAATGTCGCGCCGAATGAACATCTGCTGGTGCAGAACACCCGCGACGGCAACGCGCCGGTGGCGCCGGGTGTGCAGCGCATGGTCTGCGTGGGCCTGCACCAAACCACGCCGTATCGTTGCTTGAATGTGTTGCCGGCGGCGCCTGCAACGCTGCCCGCCGATGCGATTTGTTATCGCGCGATTTCCGCACAGCAAGGGCTTTTATACACATGAGCACTCATGGTACGAAGCTGGTTGAACATCTGGTCAACCTTAAACCATCGTTGCTGGACACCCCCATCGGCGCCAACGCCACCCTGGCGCTGCTCGACACCGTCGGCTGCGGTCTCTACGGCGCCGATCAGCAATGGGGCCGCATCCTGCACGAGCAAATCATCGCTGAAGGCTCGCGCGGCAAGGCCACGCTGTTCGGCGAAAGCGTAGCAGTCGCGCCGTCGCGCGCGGCGCTGGCCAACGGCACTGCCTCGCACGGTATCGAACTCGACGACATTATTCAGGGCGCGCTGGTGCACCCGGGCGCGGTGGTGATCCCGGCGGCGCTGGCGATGGCCGACACACGGGTGCCTCCGGCGAGCGCCTGTTGCTTGGCATCGTGGCGGGTTACGAGATGATGGCGCGGCTGGGCTTCGCGCTCGGCGCGGAACACAATACGCGGGGTTATCACACCACCGGCGTCGCCGGCCCCATCGCAGCCACTGTCGCGGCGGGCATGGTGATGGGGCCGCCGGTGGACGTCATCCACTCGGCCATCGGCATCGCGTGTTCCAGCGCGGGCGGCATCAAGGCGTTTACCCAGGGTACCGGCGGCATGGTCAAGCGCATACACGCCGGGCGCTCGGCGGAAACCGGCGTGCTGGCGTGTGAGCTCGCGCAGCGCGGGTTCACCGGCCCGATGGCGGGCATCGACGGGCATTTTGGTTTGCTCGACGTGATCGGTAGCAGCGACATCGATGCCGAAGCGTTGACGCGACATCTGGGCAGCGACTACGCCATCGCCAAGGTGTGGGTGAAGGCGTATCCGTGCTGCGGGCTGATCCATTCGGTGTCGCACGCGATTGAATCTATCCGCGCCGAAAGTGCGTTGATGCCGGCGGACGTGAAAACTATCGTGGTACACACCAGCCGCCGTGCGGTCGAGCATAACGGCGATCCGAATCCGCAAGAGACCATGGCGGCGCAATACAGCATCCCGTATTGCGCGGGTGCTGCGGTGGTGAAAAACCCGCGCGACCCGGCGTCGTTCGACGCGCACGGCCTGCACGATCCAGAAATCCGCCGCGTGGCCGCGCTCACCCAACTGCGCATCGACGAAAAAATGGATGCGCTGTATCCGGCGCACTTTGCCGCGCGCGTAGAGGTGCGGTTATACAATGAACGGCAGTACGAGCGCACCGTGATCGATCCGCACGGCACTGCGAGTGATGCGTGTGATGCGGCGGAGATCGAAGCGAAGTTTCGTTTGCTGGCCAAGCCGGTAAAACCTAGGGGACAACAGAGCAGCGACCCGGTGATAGCCGCCGTGCGCGCGTTGCGTACCGCGCCCTCGGTGGCGGCGTTGTCGGCCGCGTTGCATGGTTGATCGCCGCGTGAACGATTTCATGAGTAACCGTAGGGTGGGCACCGGGTTTGTGCCCACGTGGAACCCACAGTGGGTTGCGTGGGCACGCTACGTCCTTCGACAAGCTCAGGACAGGCTTTTTCCCATCCTGCTGTTGCTCTGCGGTGCATCGGCGCACGCGCAAAGCTACCCGACGCGCCCGATACGCATCGTCGTCCCCTTCGCCCCCGGCGGCGGCATTGATTTCACCGCGCTTCTGGCCGCGCTGCATTTGCAGCAGGGCTTGGGGCAAAACGTCATCGTCGATAACCGCCCCGGCGCCGGTGGCATCGTCGGCAGCGAAGTGGTTGCCAAGGCGGCGCCGGATGGCTACACCCTGCTGGCGGTGCCGATCAGCCAGGCGGTGAATATCAGCCTCACGCCGAAGATGCCGTTTCATCCCGAGAAAGACCTGGCACCCATTGTGCAACTGGCTTCCGCCGCGAACATCGTGCTCGCGCATCCGTCGGTGCCCGCGCGCACCGCTGCCGATCTGGTCAAGCTCGCACGCGCGCGGCCCGGTGAACTCGCCTACGCTTCGGGCGGCAGCGGCAGCTCTACCCATCTGGCCACCGAGCTGTTCAAAATGCTGGCCAAAGTGGATTTGCTGCATGTGCCGTACAAAGGCGGCGGGCCGGCGCTGACCGATCTCATCGGCGGGCAGGTGTCGATGTATTTCGCCAGCCTGCCGGCGGCGGGGCCGCATCTGAAAACGGGCCGCGTGCGCGCGCTGGCGGTCACCGGCAGGCAGCGCGTGGCGGCGCTGCCGGACGTGCCCACAGTGCATGAATCCGGCGTGCCGGGTTACGAATACATCGGCTGGTATGGACTGCTCGCGCCCGCGGCGACACCGCCAGCGGTAATTACGCGGCTGAATGCTGAATCCAACAAGTTCATCAAAACCAGGGAGTTTTCCGAGCGCATCAGCGCCGATGGCGCAGAGCCGACCGGCGGCACGCCGGAAGCGTTTGGCGCGTTGATCCGCGCGGAGATCGCCAAGTGGGCGGCAGTGGTGAAGCACGCGGGGTTGACGGGTAAATAAACCAATGGACGCGATAGCTCACCTGCTGAAAAGCTTCACCGCAGAGGCGCGGAGGCGCAGAGAAACCCTGCGGAGAAAAGCAGTTCTCTGCGTTTCCTCTGCGCCTCCGCGCCTCTGCGGTGAGGTTGTTTTCAGTTCAGGATTGAATGGTTACCTATCGCGATGGATCCCGGCATTGCTGTTATGTGCCGGGTTCCAGTCCGCGCAAGGCGCGGAGGTCACGTTTCCCACAAAGCTGGTGCGCATCATCGTGCCGTTCGCGCCCGGCGGCGGCACCGACTTGATTGCGCGCTCGCTAGCGCAAAAATTATCCGAAGGCTGGGGCCAGCAAGTGATGATCGACAACCGTTCGGGCGGCGGCACGGTGATCGGTTCCGACATGGTGGCCAAGAGCGCTCCGGACGGACACACGCTGCTGCTCAGCGCGAACCCGCACACCACCAACCCGGCGCTGCACGCGAAACTGCCGTACGACACCTTGCGTGATTTCGCCGGCATCACGCAAATCGTCAATTCACCGCTGGTGCTGACGGTGCATCCGTCGCTGCCCGCGCGCGGCGTGCGCGAGCTGATCGCGCTGGCGAAGCAGCGGCCCGGACAACTGAGTTACGGCACCTCGGGCAACGGCGGGCCGCAGCACTTGGCGGGCGAGTTGTTCAAATTCATGGCGGTCATAGCTCTGATTCACGTGCCATACAAAGGCGGCGCGCTCGCGGGGCATTTGCAGTTGGTGTTCGGCAGCACCTTCCTGATGATTCCGCAAACCAACGCGGGCCGATTGCGCGCGCTGGCGGTGACCTCGGCCGCGCGTTCGCCCGTGTTACCGCAGGTACCGACCATCGCCGAAGCCGCACTGCCCGGCTACGCCATTACCACGTGGTATGGTTTGTTCGCCGCCGCCGCCACGCCGCGCCCGCTCATCACGAAGCTGCATGCCGACGTGACGCGTGCGCTGAAAACGCCGGAAGTCATCAAGCGTCTCACGCGCGACGGCTCCGATCCGGTGGGCAGCGACCCGGCCGCGTTCGACGCCTACGTCCGCGCGGAGATCGAAAAAGCGCGCCGCATCGTCAAGGCATCGGGTATGCGGCTGGATTAAAAATAACTTAAAAACAGATACTTATTACTCAGACAACCAAATATGGCGTAATACGTTAATGGTTAGATGGAACTTACGCCGATGAAAAAGATGAAAGCAAGCGCGCAGGCGCAGTTGCGCCAACGGGTAGTCAGCGCGGTGCTCGGGGGTATGGGCCAAACGCAGGCGCATGAGGTGTTTGGCGTCGGGTTGCGCTCGGTGAACCGCTGGATGGCGGTTGCCCGCACGGGCGGACTCCAAGCGGTTGCAGCCAAGGCGCGTGGCCGGCGGACGGGGGAAGCGGGCAAGCTCACG
>CAWUUY010000360.1:0-9943 GCA_963924885.1 uncultured Burkholderiales bacterium
GTCGGTGATGTGCTGGGTAAATACCATCCCCACGGCGACTCCGCGACGTATGAAGCACTGGTGCGCATGGCGCAGGATTTCTCGATGCGCTACCCGTTGATCGACGGGCAGGGCAACTTCGGCTCGGTCGATGGCGATTCCGCGGCGGCATATCGTTATACCGAGTGCCGGTTGGAGAAAATTACTTCCGAGTTGCTGGCAGATATCGACATGGAAACCGTCGATTTCGTGCCCAACTATGATGGCAAGGAAAACGAACCTGTCACGCTGCCGGCGCGGGTGCCCAATCTACTGGTGAACGGCTCGTCAGGCATCGCAGTAGGCATGGCCACCAATATTCCGCCGCACAATCTGTCGGATGTGCTTGATGCCTGCCAGTTGCTGCTGAAAAACCCGGATACCGATATGGAAGCGCTGATCGAGATCGTGAAAGCGCCGGATTTCCCCACGCGCGGCATCATCTACGGTGTCGAGGGTGTGAAAGACGGTTATCGCACGGGCCGCGGCCGCGTGATCATGCGCGCCCGCACGCACTTTGAAGAAACCGAAAAGGGTGGTCGCGTCGCCCTCATCATCGATGAGCTGCCGTATCAAGTAAACAAAGCTAACCTGCTGATGAAAATCGGCGAGCTGGTGCGGGAGAAACGCATTGAAGGCATTTCCGATATCCGTGATGAATCGGATAAATCGGGCATGCGCGCGGTGATCGAATTAAAGCGCGGCGAAGTGCCGGAGATCGTCCTGAATAATCTGTACAAAGAAACGCAGATGCAGGACAGCTTCGGCATGAACATGGTTGCACTGCTGGATGGTCAACCTAAATTATTGAATTTAAAGCAAATTTTAGATGCATTCTTGCGCCACCGGCGTGAGGTCGTCACGCGCCGTACGGTGTTCGAACTGCGCAAGGCGCGTGAACGCGGCCACATCCTTGAAGGCTTGGCGGTGGCGTTGTCAAACGTGGACGACGTGATCGCGCTGATTAAAGCCGCTCCCACGCCGGCGGATGCCAAAGTGGAGTTGATGAGCCGCTTCTGGCGCTCGAAACTGGTGGAAGATTTACTCGCGCGTACCGATGGCAGCGATGGCGCGTTGTCGCGTCCCGAAGGTATTTCGCCCGAATACGGCCTGCACAAAAAAGGCTACAAATTATCTGACGTGCAGGCGCAGCGCATACTCGAAATGCGCTTGCAGAACCTCACCGCGCTCGAAACCGACAAGATCACTGCCGAGTACAAAGAGACGATGGATAAGATCATCGATCTGCTCGACATTTTGTCCAAGCCCGTGCGCGTGACCAAAATTATTTCGAGTGAACTGGCCGAAATCAAAAAGCAATACGGTGGCGAACGCTTCAGCGAGATCGTGGTGAAAACCTCCGATATCTCGAATGAAGATCTGATTGCGCGTGAGGATGTGGTGGTTACGCTGTCGCACAGCGGTTACATGAAATCGCAGCCGGTGGCGGATTACCGCGCGCAAAAACGCGGCGGCCGAGGTAAGCAGGCCACTACCACCAAAGAAGAAGATTTTATCGACAAGCTGTTTATCGCGAACACCCACGATTTCATCCTGTGCTTCTCCAATCGCGGGCGTGTTTACTGGCTGAAAGTCTACGAGGTTCCTCAAGGCAGCCGCGGCTCACGCGGCAAGCCGATCATCAATCTGGTGCCGTTGATGGAGCACGAAAAAATCACTGCGGTGTTGGCGGTGAAGGAATTTGACGACGATCACTTTGTATTCATGGCCACGTCCAACGGCACGGTGAAAAAAACCGCGCTGTCGGCGTTTTCCCGCCCGATGAACAAGGGGATTATCGCGGTGACGCTCGACGACGGCGATTTCCTGATCGGCGTTGCGCTGACCGACGGCAAGCAGGACATCATGCTGTTTTCGGACGCCGGCAAGGCGGTGCGCTTCCAGGAGTCTGATGTGCGCGTGATGGGCCGCAATGCGGCAGGCGTGCGCGGCATGCGGCTGCAAAAGAATCAGAATGTGATTTCGCTGTTGTGCATCTCCGACGAGAAACATACGGTGCTGACCGCCACGGAAAACGGCTACGGCAAGCGCACGCCGATGGCGGAATATACGCGCCACGGACGCGGCACTCAGGGGATGATCGCAATCCAGTGCAGCGACCGCAACGGCAAGTTGTTGGCCGCGCAACTGGTGAACAAGGAAGACGAAATCATGCTTATCACCACCGGCGGCGTGCTGATCCGCACGCGCGTGTCGGAAGTGCGCGAGCAGGGACGTTCCACGCAGGGCGTGCGGCTGATTAACCTGGACGAGAATGAAAAACTCGCCGGGCTCGAAAAAATCATCGAACCCGATGATGAGAGCGATCAAGAAAAATTGTTTTAAAACAAACACTTACGTTAAATTCGAGTTAGGTTACGACTATGGCAAGAGTATTCAATTTCAGCGCGGGTCCGGCGGCATTGCCGGAAGCGGTGCTGAAGCAGGCAGCGGACGAGATGCTCGATTTCGGCGGCACCGGTACGTCGGTGATGGAAATGAGTCATCGCAGCAAGGCGTTCATCGGTATCCACTCGCGCGCGGAAGCCGATTTGCGCGAACTGCTGGTGATTCCCAAGAACTACAAGGTGCTGTTCATGCAGGGCGGCGCAGCGGCCCAGTTCTGCCTTATTCCGATGAATATCCTCGGCGGCAAAACCAGCGCGGATTACATCTACACCGGGCAGTGGTCGAAAAAGGCCATCAGTGAGGCGAAAAAGTTCTGCAAGGTCAATGTCGCCGCGAGTTCCGAAGACCAGAATTTCAGCTACGCGCCGCCGCAATCGGCGTGGAAGCTCGATCCGAACGCGGCCTACGTGCATTACACCTCGAATGAAACCATCGGCGGCGTGGAGTTTCAGTGGGTTCCCGATACCGGCAAGGTGCCATTGGTGGTCGATGCGTCGTCGCACATCCTGTCGCGCCCGCTGGATGTGTCGCGCTTCGGCCTGATTTACGCCGGCGCGCAAAAGAACATCGGCCCGGCCGGGTTGACCATTGTGATCGTGCGCGATGATCTGCTAGGCATGGCGTCGCCGATCACGCCGGAAGTGTTCAATTACAAGGTGCAGGCCGAGGCGGATTCGATGATTAATACGCCGCCGACCTACGCGGTGTACATCGCGGGCCTGGTGTTCGCGTGGCTGAAACAGCAGGGCGGCGTAGCGGCGATGGAGAAATTGAACATCGCCAAGGCGAAGCTGCTGTACGATTATCTCGATCAATCCGAGTTTTATAACTCGCCGGTGGCGAAGGGTGATCGTTCGCGCATGAACGTGCCGTTCCGGTTGAAGAGCGAAACGCTGGACGATGTGTTCCTCAAGGGCGCCCAGGCGGCGGGATTGATGGAGCTCAAGGGGCACCGCTCGGTGGGCGGCATGCGCGCGTCGATCTATAACGCCATGTCCATCGATGGCGTGCAGGCGCTGGTGACCTATATGCGTGATTTCGAGAAAAAACAAGGGTAGCTCAACGTGCCGAATATACTGACCATTAACGCGATTTCAACCGTCGGCCTGGAGCGTTTTCCGGCCGCGCAATACCAGGTCGGCCCTAAAGTGACCGCGCCCGACGCGATACTCGTGCGCTCGCAGAATTTGCATGACATGGAGATCCCCGCGAGCGTCAAAGCCATCGGCCGCGCGGGGGCCGGCGTCAACAACATACCCGTCGAGAAAATGAGCAAGCGCGGCATGCCGGTGTTTAACGCGCCGGGCGCCAACGCCAACGCCGTGAAGGAACTCGTGATCGCGGCGCTGCTGATTTCGTCGCGCAACATTGCGCCGGCGCTGACCTTTGTCGCGGGACTGTCGGGCGACGACAAAGCGCTGCACAAGCTGGTGGAAGAAGGCAAAAAAGCCTTTTCCGGCACTGAACTGCCCGGACGCACGCTGGGCGTGATCGGCCTGGGCAAGATCGGCGGTCTGGTGGCCGATGCCGCGATCAAGCTCGGCATGAATGTGGTCGGTTATGACCCGCACATCACGGTCGAAGCGGCGTGGGGTTTGTCGTCGCTGGTGAAAAAGGCAAACAGCGTCGAGGAAGTGCTGAAGCTATCCGACTATGTGACCCTCCACGTTCCGTTGCTGGATGCGACGAAAAATCTGATCAATGTCCAGCGCTTGGCGATGATGAAAAAAGGCGCTATCCTGCTCAACTTCGCGCGCGATGGCATTGTGGATGACAAGGCCGTGGTCGAGGCGTTGAAGACCGAACACTTGCGTGGTTATGTCTGCGATTTCCCCGCGCAGGTGTTGCAGGGCGTGCCGCGTGTGATCTCGACGCCGCATCTGGGCGCTTCCACCGAAGAGGCGGAGGACAATTGCGCCATTATGGTGGCCGACCAGATTCGGGATTTTCTGGAGCACGGCAATATCCGCAATGCGGTGAACCTGCCGGATGTGGTGATGCAGCGTGAATCGCTGTATCGGCTGTGTATCGTCAACGCGAACGTGCCGAACATGGTGGGGCAGATTTCCACCGCCATGGCGGGCGCGGGCCTTAACATACATGACATGCTCAACAAGTCTCGCTACGACATGGCGTATACGCTGGTGGATGTGGATAGCCCCGTGCCCGCTGAGTTGATTGCAAAGCTGGCCGCCATCGAAGGCGTGCGGTCGGTGCGTTATCTGCCGTTGCAAGGTTGACACAGGATCAACCATGAGTAATTCGCTGAAGGACATCCGCCGCAAGATCGACGCGCTTGATGCCCGGTTGGTGAAACTCATCTCCGCGCGTGCAAAAATTGCGCTCGAGGTCGGCAAGATCAAGAACGGCGCGCTGGTGTACCGGCCCGAGCGCGAGGCGCAGGTGCTGCGGAGGGTGTCCGAACTGAACCAGGGGCCGATGCCGTCGGCGAACCTGCGTCGCATCTACACCGAAATCATGTCGGCGTGCCGCGCGCTGGAAGACCAGTTGGCCGTCGCCTATCTTGGCCCGCAGGGCACTTACAGTCAGGAGGCGGCGATACGGCATTTCGGCGGCAGTGTGCAGACGCGTTCCTGCACCACCATCGATGATGTGTTCAAGCAGGTGGAAACCGGCGCGATCGGGTATGGCGTGGTACCCGTCGAAAACTCCACCGAGGGCGCGATCGGGCGCACGCTGGATTTGCTGCTGACCACGCCGGCAAAAGTTTGCGGCGAAATCATGTTGCCGGTGCGGCAGTGCCTGATGAGCAAAAGCAAAAATCGCACGGCGATCAAGAAGGTGTACTCGCACACGCAGAGCCTGGCGCAATGCCAGCATTGGTTGGCAAAAAATCTGCCGGGCGCTGAACGTATCTCGGTGGTCAGCAATGCCGAAGCAGCGCTGCTGGCCGCGCACGATTCCAAATCCGCCGCCATCGCCAGCAAGACCGCAGCTGAACTGTATAAATTGAATTTACTGGCGCGCAACATTCAGGATGAGTCTAGCAATACCACGCGTTTCCTGGTGCTGGGGCGCGAAGATGTCGCGCCGTCGGGACGCGACAAGACGTCGTTGATACTTTCCACACGCAACGCGCCGGGTGCGATACATGATCTGCTCACGCCACTGGCGAAAATGGGTGTATCGATGACACGGTTGGAGTCCCGGCCGGCCAAGACCGGCTTGTGGGAATACGTGTTTTACGTCGATATAGAAGGCCACACGAGCGACGAGAAAGTCGCTCGAGCGCTGGCGCAGATCAAGCGCAAGGCCTCGTTCGTGAAAAATCTGGGCTCTTATCCTTCTGCTGCTTCTGCATCCGCTGGCGCCTTGGGCGCGCGATAAATTTCCATGTCCATCTGCGATCTTGCGCCGTCGTACATCCGTTTGATAGCACCTTACCAGCCAGGCAAGCCCATCGCCGATCTGGCGCGCGAGTTGGGCTTGCAGGAATCGAGCATCATCAAGCTCGCCTCGAATGAAAATCCGCTGGGCGTCAGCCCCAAGGCGCAAACGGCGATACGTTCGGTGCTCGATGGCCTCGCGCTGTACCCCGACGGCAACGGCTTTGAGTTAAAGCAGGCGCTGTCGCGGCATCTCAACGTGGGCATGGATCAACTCGTGCTCGGCAACGGCTCCAACGATGTACTGGAGCTGGCTGCGCGCGCGTTTCTGGCGCCCGCCAATTCGGCGGTGTATGCGCAGCATGCATTCGCGGTATATCCACTGGTGGTGCAGGCGATGGGCTGCGCGGGTATCGAAGTGCCGGCGAAAAACTTTGGCCACGATCTCGATGCGATGGCGCGCGCGGTGCGCCCCGATACGCGTATCGTGTTCGTCGCCAACCCGAACAATCCGACCGGCACGCTCGCACCGGCGGCGGACATGGAACGTTTCATCTCCGCGCTGCCCTCGCACGTGCTGGTGGTGCTGGACGAGGCGTACAACGAATACCTGCGCCCTGAGCATCGCAGCGACACGTTGTCGTGGCTGAGAAAATATTCTAACCTGTTGATTACAAGAACTTTTTCAAAAGTGTATGGACTGGCGGGCTTGCGCGTGGGTTACGCCGTCGGCAGCGCCGCCGTGGCGGATTTGCTCAATCGCGTGCGCCAACCGTTTAACGTCAACAGTATGTCGCTGGCGGCGGCGGCGGCTGCGCTGGATGATCATGAATTCGTGCGCCAGAGTTATGAACTGAATCTCGCGGGCATGGAACAACTGACGGCGGGTCTGAAACAACTCGGCCTCGACTTCATTCCGTCGCACGGCAACTTTGTCACCGTCAAAGTGGGCGAGGCCAAGAGCGTGAATAACGCGTTATTGAAATCCGGCGTGATCGTGCGGCCCATCGCGGGTTACGGCTTGCCGGAATGGCTGCGAGTGACCATCGGGCTGGAAACAGAAAACGCGCGCTTTCTCGCCAGCCTGACGAGCGCGCTCGGCGCATGAAGCCCATCAACCGGCTGGTGATTATCGGCGTTGGGCTGATCGGTGGCTCATTCGCGCTGGCACTGAAAAAAGCCGGCGTGGTGAAGCATGTCGTGGGTGTAGGCCGCACGCGCAAAAATTTGAATACGGCGCTGAAGCTCGGTGTGATTGATGAAATTTCGTTCGATGCCGTACAAGCTGTGCGCGATGCCGACATGGTGTTGATCGGCACGCCAGTGGGGCAGATGGCCGGCGTAATGAAAACCATCGCACCGCATCTGGGTGCAAAAACCATCGTCTCCGACGGCGGCAGCACCAAGCAGGATGTGATTGCCTGCGCGCGCAAACATCTGGGCGCGCACTTCGTGAATTTTGTGCCGGCGCATCCGATGGCGGGCACGGAAAACAGCGGCGCGGCGGCGGCATTTGCCGAACTGTATCAGGGGCGCAAGGTGATCCTGGTGCCGCAAAAAGAAACCCTGCCGCGCGCCGTGAGCGCGGTGCGCGCAGCATGGCAGGCGTGCGGCGCCAACGTGGTGCGCTTGCAGGCGCGCGAGCACGACGAAATTCTGGCGGCGGTGAGTCACCTGCCACATGTCGCCGCGTTCGCGCTGATGGGCATGCTGGCCGAACGCCCCGACGCCAAACGCGTGCTCGGATTTTCGGCGGGCGGCTTGCGCGACACCGTGCGTATCTCCGGCAGTTCGCCGGAAATGTGGCGCGATATTTTTCTTGCCAACCGCACAGCACTGCTGGCGGACATAGATAAATATATAAATAAAATCAAATACTTGCGTTCATCCCTGCAAGCGCGTGATGGCGATGCGTTGCAGTCGGCGTTTGAACGTGCGCGGCATGCGCGCGAGCAGTGGCTGGTGAAGGCGAAGCGCGGTTAAATCAGTCCATGGCTGCTCACGAATTTCTCGATCTGGCGCCGATCAAAGCTGTGCGCGGCACGGTGACGCTGCCCGGCTCGAAAAGTATTTCCAATCGCACGTTATTACTCGCGGGTTTGGCGGCAGGCGAAACGCTGATACACGACGTGCTGGATTCGGATGACACGCAACACATGATGACCGCGTTGCGCGCACTCGGTGTCAGCGTGACCGAGGCTGGTCCGCGCGCATTGCGCGTACGTGGCGCGGGCGGCGCGTTCCCGGTGAAGCAGGCAGAGATTTTTCTCGGTAATGCCGGCACGGCGGTGCGCATGCTGACGGCGGTGCTGGCCTTCTGTGGCGGCGACTACAAACTGTCGGGCGTGCCGCGCATGCACGAGCGGCCCATCGGTGATCTGGTGGATGCGCTGCGCGTGTTGGGCGCTCGCATCGATTATCTTGGCAACGAAGGTTATCCGCCGCTGGCAATACATCCCATGGCGCCAGCGTCCGCGCGCGCGGTGAATATTCGCGGCAATGTATCGAGCCAATTTCTGACCGGGCTGCTGGTGGCGTTACCGTTGTTAAAGCAAAACACCACCGTGAATGTCGTGGGCGAGTTGATCTCCAAGCCGTACATCGACATCACGTTAAACAGCCTGAAGCGCTTTGGCATTGAGGTGGCGCGTGATGGGTATGCAAAATTTGAAGTGTCCAGCGGCGCACGCTACACGAGCCTTGGCGAAATTCACGTCGAAGGCGATGCCTCGTCGGCGTCGTATTTTCTCGCGGCGGGCGCGATCAGTGGCTTGACCGGCGGCGGCCCAGTGCGGGTGTCGGGCGTGGGCAAAAACAGCGTACAGGGCGACGTGCAATTTTGTGCCATGCTCGAACGCATGGGCGCTTTGATTACTTACGGCGACAACTGGATCGAAGCCGCCGCCGGCACGCAAGCCATCGCACGCGGTAAATTCACGGCGCTGAACGCCGGCTGCGGCCACATTCCCGATGCCGCGATGACGCTGGCGATGATGGCGCTGTTTGCCGACGGTGAAACCACGCTGTCCGATATTGGCAGTTGGCGCGTGAAGGAAACCGATCGCATCGCGGCGATGGCGACCGAACTGCGCAAACTCGGCGCGACGGTGGTGGAGGTGGCAAGCCGTATCAAAATCACCCCGCCTCACGCTTCACGCTTCACGCCTCACGCTGTCATAGACACCTATGACGATCACCGCATGGCGATGTGTTTTTCGCTGGCGGCGCTGGGTGGCGTGCCGGTGCGCATCAACGATCCGCGCTGCGTGGCGAAGACGTTTCCAGAGTATTTTCACGTCCTGGCGGCTATCAGCCAACATGAATGATGTTATATAAGTATTTGTTTTTAAACAATATTTGTAAATGCCCTACATACCCATAATTGCTATCGACGGCCCCTCGGCTTCTGGCAAGGGCACGGTCGCGCAGGCGGTTGCGCAGCAGTTGGGCTTCCATTACCTCGATAGCGGGGCCTTATATCGCATCGTCGGATTGGCTGTGGTGGGCGCTGACCGTGATCTCGACAGCGAGGTTGAAGTTCTCTCTATCCTATTGAAAATAAACATTAAATTTGAAAATTCACGAGTGTTTTTGGATGGCGTAGAGGTAGCGGAGGCGATACGCGAGGAAGCCATCGGCATCGCGGCGTCCAAGGTTGGCGCGCACGCAAAAGTGCGCCAGGCCTTGCTGGATCGGCAACGCGCGTTTCGCCAAGCGCCGGGTTTGGTGGCGGACGGGCGCGACATGGGATCGGTAGTTTTCCCGGATTCCGGGCTGAAAATTTTCCTCACCGCGAGCGCCGAAGCGCGGGCGCAAAGGCGCTATAAGCAGTTGATCGGCAAGGGTTTGGATGCTAATATTACTGACCTCTTACAAGAGTTAATGCTGCGTGATCAAAGAGATAGCGAGCGTGCGGCGGCGCCCCTGCAAAAGTGTCCGGACGCTATCGAGGTGGACACCACGAACCTGTCGGTGCGGCAATCAATAGACCGGGTGTTGGCGCTCTATCATCAGCGTCAGAGAAATACAGGCAAGTAGGGCAGATCGTTAGTTGCGCAGCGGCATGCAGAGCGTATAAAACGTAGAGGACGTAGTGGACCAGTCAAAATTGTAGTTCCCGAAGCGCCATGGCTTCCCCAAGCACATGGTTTTATCAACCAACCCCGCCG
>CAWUUY010000361.1:0-5736 GCA_963924885.1 uncultured Burkholderiales bacterium
GCTACTCCGATACCTGCCGGAAGCCGTACGCGTGCTACTCGGCCTAAGCCGCCAGTGGCACTGCGATCCGTCAACGTCTGCAATGCGAAACACAGCCGACCCTCAAGACACCAACGCCCAATGTCGAGAATGGCCGATAAGCAACCATCGCCGGAAACCACCAACACCGTCGAGAGTTGGCCAAGGGTAGCCTTTTTCCCGAAGTGTGAGCTGACACTGGCTGCCATATCAGGCCCCAACTTTCACAGCTTACGGCACGTTGTTGGCTGCGTAAGCCGAAATACGCTTTCCCCGGCAAGGAGGTTTTTCGATATCCTCGGTGGAAGGCCGTGATCTCATGGCCCCAACACACCACTTAGAGGAGCCCGACATGGGTAACCGCGATAAGCAGGGCAGGGAACCGAAAAAACAGAAGAAGCCGAAGCCGCCGACGAAAGCACGCGCTACCGTTCGCGCCTAGGCCTTGATGGGTAATCCATGACTGCAGATACCCCGGAATCCGCGCGCAAGGCGCAAATCGACGCATTGCTGCTCAAACTCCCCGGCGTCAGCGCGCGCAAGATCAACGGCCTCGACGCCTATTTTGTCAGCGACAAGATGTTCGCCTGCATCAACGGCAACGCTATTGGCCTGCGCTTTTCGGCTGCCGAGGCGACTGAGTTGCATTTTTCGCGCGACCATGTCGCGCCGTTTTTGCCCAAGGGCATGCCCAGCACGCGCGAATGGATACAGATCGAGCGCGCCGACGCGGCGGATTTTGAAAAAGACCTCGATCTTTTCAAGCAGTCGCTCGCGTTCGTGAAGGCGGCGCGCAGCCGTTAGCATCGCTGCCGCGCCGATGCTGATCTACGTTCACGGCTTTAACAGCGCGCCCAGTTCCTACAAAGCGCGACTCGTGGGCGAGCGCATGCGCGCGCTCGGACGCGCGAACGACTATCTTGTGCCGGCGCTGCCGCATCGGCCCGCCGGGGCGATGGCGCTGATGTGCGGCCTCGTTGAACAGCATCCGCATGCCACGCTGATCGGCAGTTCGCTGGGCGGTTACTACGCGACGTGGCTGGCGGAACATTACGACGGTTTGCGCGTGGTGCTGGTGAATCCGGCGGTGCGGCCTTATAACTTGTTGCGCGGCCTTCTTGGTAAGCAGAAAAACCTCTACACCGGCGAGGCGTACGAACTCACCGCGCAACACATCGAGGAACTGCAAGCGCTGGAAGTCGTACGGATCACGCCGGCGCGTTATTGTTTGCTTACGCGTATGGGCGATGAGGTGCTCGATTACCGGCTTGCAGTGGAAAAATACGCGGGCGCGCGGCAGTACGTGATCCCCGGCGGTGATCATGGTTTTGGTGATTTTGAAAACTATCTCGACACCGCGCTCGCGTTTGCGGGAATCCCCTAGCCGGTGGAGAATGGTCGCAACCCATTGACCCGCCGCCATGAACACCGACCCGCTTTCCACAATACCGCAGGCTGACGAAGCCGCCGCGCGTTTGCTGGCGCTGGCGGAAGCGTTTGTGCGCGAAACGCGGCCCGGTCGCGTGTTGCGGGTGACGCTCGACAGCTCGCTGGAGCGCGATCTGGGCATCGATAGCTTGGGGCGCGCGGAACTGCTGTTGCGCGCCGAGCGCGCGTTTACCGTGGCGCTGCCGGAGCGCGCATTGAACGAAGCCGAAACGCTGCGCGACCTGCTGGGTTTTGTGCTGGGCGCGGGGCACGGGGGCGCCGCTGCCGCCGCGCGTGACGTGCAGGTGCTGGCGGTGCGCGGCGGGGAGGGCGTGCCCACCGAGGCGCGCACTCTGCTGGAAATGATCGACTGGCATCTCGAACGCTATCCCGATCAATTGCAGATCCATCTGTACGGCGAAGACGACAGCGCGGAGGACATCAGCTACGCGCGGCTTGCCGCCGGGGCTTCGGCGATGGCGGCGGAACTCACCGGGCGCGGCCTTACGCCGGGGCAGACGGTGGCGATTATGCTGCCCACTTGCCGTGAGTATTTTTTCAGTTTTCTCGGCATTTTGATGGCGGGCGGCATTCCGGTGCCGATTTATCCGCCGGTGCGCCTCGCGCAACTCGAAGACCACATGACCCGCCACGCCGGCATTTTGTCCAACGCGCAGGCGGTGATGCTGATTACCGTACCGCAGGCCAAGGGCGTAGCGCTGCTGCTGCGCTCGCAGGTGCCGAGTTTGCGCCATGTGCTGACGCCAGATGAGATTGCGCCCGGCGCGCGGTTTGATCTGCGGCCGCATATCGCGGCGGATGACATCGCGTTTATTCAATACACCTCCGGCTCGACCGGCAATCCCAAGGGTGTTGCGCTGTCGCACGCCAACCTGCTCGCCAATATCCGCGCGATGGGTGCGGCGGTGCAGGTGCGCCCGGACGAGGTGTTCGTGAGCTGGCTGCCGCTGTATCACGACATGGGTTTGATCGGCGCGTGGCTGGCGGGGCTGTATTTTGGTTTTCCGTCGGTGATCCTATCGCCGCTGGCTTTTTTGGCGCGGCCGCAGCGCTGGTTGTGGGCGATGCACCGCCATCGCGGCACGTTGTCGGCGGCGCCGAATTTTGCCTATGAACTGTGCGTGCGTAAAATCACCGATGAGGACATCGACGGCGTTGATCTGTCGTCGTGGCGCTACGCGTTTAACGGCGCAGAGCCGGTCAGTCCCGACACCCTCGCCGCGTTTCGTGACCGCTTTGCGAAGTTTGGTTTGAAGCCGGAGGCGATAGCGCCGGTGTACGGTTTGGCCGAAGCCTCGGTCGGCCTTGCGTTTCCACCGCCCAATCGCGTGCCGGTGATCGATGTGGTGGAGCGCGAGCCGTTCACGCGTTCGGCGCGCGCGATACCTGCCGCGCCAGGCGCCACGGACACGCTGCGCTTCGTCGCTTGCGGCCTGCCGCTGGCCGGCCATCCCACGCGGGTGGTGGACGCGGCGGGCATCGAGTTGGGCGAGCGGCAGGAAGGGCGGCTTCAGTTCCAGGGGCCGTCGGCGACGCGCGGCTACTATCGCAATCCGGAGCAGAACGCCGCGTTGTTCGACGGTGACTGGCTCAACACCGGCGACTACGCCTACTTCGCCAACGGCGAGCTGTATCTCACGGGCCGCGTGAAAGATTTGATTATTCGCGGCGGACGCAACATCTATCCGTACGATCTGGAGCAGGCGGTGGGCGACATTCCCGGCATTCGCAAGGGCTGTGTCGCGGTGTTCGGCAGCGCCGACGCGGCCACGGGCACCGAGCGCATTATCGTGCTGGCCGAAACCCGCGAGACCGACACCGCGCGGCGCGAGGCCTTGCAACGCGCGGTCAACGACGCGGCGGTGGCGGTGATCGGCATGCCGGCGGACGAGGTGGTGCTGGCGCCGCCATACACGGTGCTGAAAACCTCCAGCGGTAAAATCCGCCGCGCCGCCAGTCGTGAGTTTTATGAGCGCGGCGGCGAGGCGTCGCGTCCGCAACCAGTGTGGGTGCAGATCACGCGGCTGGCGTGGCAGGCGGCGTGGCCCGAAGCTAAACGCCGCGCGCGCGCCGCGTGGGACGTGTTGTATGGTCTGTATGCGCTGGCATGGTTCGGCCTGCTCGCGCCGTTCACGTGGATAGTGGTGGCGCTGCTGCGCACGCCCCAGTTCAACCGGCCTTTCATCGCCATCATGGCGCGGATTTTTACCCGTCTGCTCGGTATCGCGCCCAGTGTCGAAGGCCGCGACAACCTGCCGCAAGGCCCGTGCGTGTTCGCGATGAACCACACCAGCTACCTCGACGGCATCATGCTGTGCGCCGCGCTGCCGCTGCGTTATCCGCATGTGTTCGCTGCCAAGCGCGAGTTTGTCGGCCACTGGTTTCCGCGCTTGTTTTTGACCGGTATCGGCGCGGCCTACGTCGAGCGGCATGACGCGAAGCTGGGCCTCGAGGGCATCGATCAGTTTTTGCACGCCTTGCGAAAGGGCGAAACGCCGGTGTTTTTTCCGGAAGGCACGTTCGACCGCCGCGCAGGATTAAAACCGTTTCGCACCGGCGCGTTCGCGGTGGCGGCGCAAGTCGGCGTGCCGGTGGTGCCGGTGGCCATACGCGGCGCGCGCAATGTGCTGCGCGATCAGGTGTGGCTGCCGCGTCACGGCGCGGTGGCGCTGCACTTTGCCGCGCCGGTGTGGCCCGTCGGCGGCGACTGGAGCGCCATCGTCAAGCTGCGCGACGAGGCGCGCGCGCCGATACTGCGTTATTGTGGCGAGCCGGACATCGGGTAACTGTTAGTGGTTGGCGTAGCAAAGTGTCCATAGTGTCCGCTGCATCGTGTTGAATTCACCTATTCATCGGAGAAAAAATGTTGTCTAAAAACAAATACTTACAATATATTGCCAGTGCGTTGTTTGCGCTGGCTTTGCTGGCGCCGGGGTTTGCTTCCGCGCAAAAACTGTCGCGCGCCGCGCCGTTTCCAGAGGCGTCCGAGGAGCTTTACGGCATCGGCGCGGGCGGCAAGTTGTATGTGTTCGGCGGCCTCGCGCCAGGCTGGACGCCCAAGGGCCTGGTCTACGAATACGATCCGGCGAAAGACACTTGGACCAAAAAGAAAAACATGCCGCAGGCCTCGCATCACGTCGGCGTGGTGGAACTGAACGGCAAGATTGTTGTGATTGGCGGCTTTACCAAACCGGCCAGCGGGCCGACGGCCTGGGAGCCAATCGACAACGTGTGGGAATACGATCCGTCGACGGACACCTGGAGGGCGCTCGCGCCGTTGCCCAGAAAACGCGGCGCGCCGGCGGCTATCGTACATGGCGGCAAGATTTACGCTGTCGGCGGCGCGGGCCTGCATCCGGGTTCGAAGGAAGTGTCGCTGCACCCGGCGCGACCGCACCGCGCGCTGGGCACGACGGAGGTTTACGATCCGGCGACGAACACCTGGAAAACCCTGCAGGACATGCCCACCGCGCGCAATCACGGCGCCATCGGCGTGGTGAACAACAAAATTTATTACATTGGCGGACGCATCGGCAATGCGTTCATCACGCGCGCGAGCAACACCGACATCGTTGAAGTGTACGACCCGGCCACCGATCAATGGGGGCCGCTGCTGGCGCCGATGATTACGCCGCGCAGCGCGGTGGCGTGGGGCACGCACAACAACCGCATTTATGTGGCGGGCGGAGAGCAGCGCACCAGCGAATTCCAGCGCACCTTCCGCGCGGTTGAGGCGTACGATCCGGCGACGAATCGCTGGACGGCGCTGCCGCCGATGGAGTTTCCGCGTCATGGTTTGGCGGGGGCCATCCTCAACGGCAAGTTTCATCTGGTCAGCGGCGATGCGGCCTCCGGCGGCGCACCCGGCACGCACATCGATTCGGATGTGCATGAGGTGATTGATCTGGACGCGAAGTAGCCTGCGTCAAAGTTGCCACGGGGTATAATCGCAGCGCGGCCCGAATTTCCGGGCCGCGCTTTTTTTGTCCGTGCCGAATAGGTACAGTGGGGCACATTCAGGCGCCATGAACGTTTTTTACGAAGAAGATGGCGGTTTCAGGGTCGGCGCGATTCTGGCCGACAACGATACGTCGCTGCAAATCGAAGCGCCGCACGGCAAACGCTCGAAGGTGAAATCCTCGGCGGTGCTGCTGCGCTTTGAGCGCCCCGCGCTCGGCGACTTTATGAATGAGGCGCAGCGCGCGGCGCACGACATCGACGTTGATTTTCTGTGGCAATGCTGCGGCGAGCCGGAGTTTGAATACGGTT
>CAWUUY010000362.1:0-5355 GCA_963924885.1 uncultured Burkholderiales bacterium
GCAGGCGCGTCGCGACGGCCTGCAGGAAGCGAAGCTCGATGTGAAGCTGCGCGAGGAGTCGCTGGATGTGACCTTGCCGGGCCGCGGCACGGGCTTTGGCGGATTGCATCCGGTGTCGCGCACGCTGGAACGGGTCGAGCAGATATTTCATTCGCTCGGGTTCGAGGTGGCCGATGGCCCCGAAATCGAAACGGACTTTTATAATTTTACCGCGCTGAATCAGCCGGAGAATCATCCCGCGCGCTCCATGCACGACACGTTTTATTTGCGCGATGGCAAACATCTGCTGCGCACCCACACCTCGCCGATCCAGGTGCGCTACATGGAGTCGCACAAACCGCCGATACGCATCATCGCGCCGGGGCGCGTGTACCGGGTGGATTCCGACGCCACGCATTCGCCGATGTTTCATCAGGTCGAGGGATTATGGATCGATGACAGCATTTCGTTCGCCAATCTGAAGGGTGTGGTGACGGAGTTTTTCCGGCTGTTTTTCGAGCGCACGGATTTGCAGGTGCGCTTCAGGCCATCGTTTTTTCCTTTTACCGAGCCGTCCGCCGAGATCGACATGAGCTTTGGCGATGGTTGGCTGGAAATCGGCGGCTGCGGCATGGTGCATCCCAGCGTGCTGAAGAACGTGAATATCGATAGCGAACAGTTTCAGGGCTTTGCCTTCGGCATGGGACTGGATCGTCTGACCATGCTGCGTTATGGCGTCAACGACCTGCGCTTGTTTTTTGAAAACGACGTGCGGTTTTTGCGTCAATTCAGGTAGCCACCATGAAATTTTCCGAATCCTGGTTGCGTACGTTCGTTAATCCGCCGTTGTTGACCCGCGAACTCGCTGACTTGCTGACCTTCGGCGGTATTGAAGTCGAAGGCGTGGCGCGGGTCGCGCCGCCGTTTGACTGCGTGGTGGTGGGCGACGTGTTGTACGTGGAAAAACATCCGAACGCCGACCGCTTGAACGTGTGTCAGGTGAACGTCACGGGCAGCGCCAACGAGGTACCGCTGACGATCGTGTGTGGTGCGCCCAATGTGCGTGCCGGCATGCGCGTGCCGGTGGCGTTGGTGGGCGCAAAGTTGCCCGGCATCGAGATCAAGGCGGCGAAGGTACGCGGCGTCGAGTCTCACGGCATGCTGTGCTCGGCGAAGGAATTGGGACTTAGCGACGATGCCGATGGATTGCTCTCGCTGCCGCCCGACACGCCCGTGGGCAAGAACGTGCGTGACGTGCTGGCGCTGGACGATCAGGTGTTTGATAGCAAACCAACGCCGAATCGTGGCGATTGCCTGAGCTTGCGCGGTCTTGCGCGCGAGGTGGCTGCATTGAGTGGAACGGTCGCGTCGGCGCAGACGGTGGCGGCGGTCCCGGTATGCCATGATGCCCAACCAGCGATTACGCTGGACGCGCCACGGGCTTGCCCGTTGTATTGCGGCCGTATCCTGCGCGGCGTTAATGCCAATGCCGCGACGCCTGCCTGGATGGTTCAGCGGTTGGCGCGCAGCGGTGTTCGGTCCATCAGCGCGGTGGTGGACGTGACCAACTACGTGATGCTGGAGTTGGGGCAGCCGATGCACGCGTTCGACGCCGCGAAAATTGATGGCGGTATACGCGTGCGGTTCGCCGAGGCTGGAGAAAAACTCACGCTGCTCAATGGCGAAACCCGCGAATTGTCAGACGCGTTCCTGGTGATTGCCGATGATCGCAAGGCGCTGGCGCTGGCCGGCATCATGGGCGGCGCCGACAGCGCGGTGAGCGGCGCCACCCGCGACATTTTGCTGGAAAGCGCTTTTTTTGAT
The DNA here is from genome assembly GCA_963924885.1 of uncultured Burkholderiales bacterium. Lineage (GTDB taxonomy): Bacteria > Pseudomonadota > Gammaproteobacteria > Burkholderiales > SG8-41 > UBA5216. The sequence goes on from CAWUUY010000362.1 coordinate 1,804, forward strand.
CCAGATACCATCGCTGGAAAGTCGCGCATTCTGGGTTTTGGTTCTGACTCCTCATTTCGTTTTGAACGCGGCGTTGATTTCGGCGTGGCACGCGACGCGATGGAACGCGCCGCGCGTTTAATTCTTGACATTTGCGGTGGCGGCGCGGGGCCGGTCGCCGAGGCAACCGCGACACTGCCGTCGCGCAAGCCGATTTCGTTGCGGCTGGCGCGTGTTAAGCGTGTGCTGGGTATCGCGGTCAGCCGCGCGGACGCCACCGGTATTTTCCAGCGGCTGGGTTTTGCGCACGAGAATACCGATGACGGTTTGCGCGTGACGCCGCCGAGTTTCCGTTTTGATATCACCATCGAAGAAGATCTGATCGAAGAGGTAGCCCGTGTCCACGGTTACAGCCGCATACCGGATGCCCGCCCGCTGGTGGTGTCCGCCGCATTGCCGATGCCGGAGCAGGCGCTTGGCGCCTCCGCGCTGCGACGCCTGATGGCGGCGCGCGACTATCAGGAGGTCCTCACTTATAGTTTCGTTGATCGCGCGTGGGAACAGGATTTTTGCGGCAATCATGCGGCCATTGAATTGGCCAATCCCATTGCCAGCCAGATGGCGGTAATGCGCTCCAGCCTGATCGGCGGATTGGTGCATACCCTCGGCTACAACCTGAATCACAAGCAATCTCGCGTAAGGGTGTTTGAAGTGGGCCGCTGCTTCACGGCAGAGGGAGACGGCTACGCGCAGCCCTGGCGCATTGCCGCTGCTACCTGTGGTCACGCCGCCGATGACCAATGGGCTATTCGTCCTGCGCGGCAGGTGGATTTCTACGATGTGAAGGCGGATGTGGAAGCCCTGTTCCATCCGCGCGAGGTGGTGTTTGAAGCGGCGACGCACCCGGCCTTACATCCAGGCAAAAGTGCGCGCATGGTGGTGGGTGGTGTTGCCGCCGGCTGGATTGGAGAACTGCATCCGGGTTGGCAGCAGAAATACGATTTGCCCGTCGCTCCGATATTATTTGAGGCTGATCTTTCGGCGCTTACCGACCGAGCCTTGCCTGTCTATCGCGGGATATCGAAATTTCCGCCGGTTTGGAGGGACTTGGCGGCTATTTTTGATGAAAACACAACTTATAAAGCGATTTTGGATGCGGTAAATGCACAAAAACCAGCCATCGTTTCGGGATTTGTGGTGTTTGATATTTACCGTGGTGCCGGCATCGAAAATGGCAAAAAAAGTCTTGCATTCAGGATGTTAGTACAGGATACTGGTAAAACACTGACCGATGCGGAAGTCGATTTCGCACTCTCGGAAATCATAAAAATCCTTAAAAATCAGTTTAATGCCAAGCTTCGCTGAAAGGGGAAACATGACTTTAACGAAAGCGGAACTCGCCGACCTATTGTTCGAAAAAGTAGGTTTTAACAAGCGGGAAGCTAAGGACATGGTGGAGACGTTCTTCGAGGAGGTTCGCCATGGGCTTGAGGCCGGCAAGGGCGTGAAGTTGTCCGGATTCGGCAATTTTCAGTTGCGTATGAAGCCGCAGCGCCCCGGTCGTAATCCTAAGACCGGGCAAGAGATCCCCATCACTGCACGCCGTGTGGTGACCTTCCACGCGTCGCAAAAGCTCAAGGCCATGGTGGAGCAGCGTTACCATGGAAGCAAGTCATAAAACGCAGCTTCCGCCGATCCCGGCGAAGCGTTACTTCACCATCGGCGAAGTCAGCGAGCTGTGCGGTGTCAAGCCGCACGTACTTCGCTATTGGGAGCAGGAGTTCACCCAACTCAAGCCGGTAAAGCGCCGCGGCAATCGTCGCTATTACCAGCACCACGAAGTCCTGCTGATCCGCCGCATCCGTGAGTTGCTTTACGATCAGGGATTCACCATCAGCGGTGCGCGCAATCAACTCGATGAACTGTCGAGCGAAGGCGCCAGGCATCCGCGCCTGCGCACTCCGGCCCCGGTCATTAGTGCGGTGGGTGCCGTGAACGCAGTCAGCGTCAGAAAGGAAATTCAGACGGTTATCGAAATGCTGCGTGCGTGATCCTGTCGTGGGATCGGGTTATCGATGGGGGAATGGTTTTGATAGCTGAAGTCTCGTGGGCTTGGAATCAACTCAGTGAATATGGCCGCGGCGTGATTGCTGCGGCTTTTTTACGCCATGAATAATGTCTTCCACCGTGATGCCCGTGTTGAGCCGCCGATTGCCGTCGGCGGCGAGGGCGTTTATCTCATCGACCGCGAGGGCCGCCGTTATCTGGATGCGTCCGGCGGCGCGGCAGTGTGCTGTCTCGGTCATGGTCATCGCGCGGTGATTGACGCGATCAAGGCCCAAGCCGACAAGCTCGCTTATGCACATACCGCTTTTTTCAGCAGCGAACCCGCCGAGGAGTTGGCCGAATTCCTGGTGCGCGCGTCGTCGGGGGCATTCGAGCGCGTGTATTTTGTATCGGGCGGTTCCGAAGGCATCGAGGCTGCGCTCAAACTCGCGCGGCAGTATTTTCTCGAGACCGGCGAGCCGGCCCGGGAGTTGTTCATCGGGCGTCGCCAGAGCTACCACGGCAACACCTTGGGCGCACTGGCGGTGGGCGGCAACGCATGGCGGCGCGCGCAGTTCGCGCCATTGCTGATGAACGTCGAGCATATCGCGCCGTGTTATGCCTATCGTGATCGCAAGGAAGGCGAGTCGGAAGCGGACTATGGTCTGCGCGTGGCGAATGAACTGGAAGAAACGCTTCTGCGCGTGGGGCCGCATCGCGTACTCGCATTTATCGCCGAGACTGTGGTTGGTGCGACGCTGGGCGCTGTTCCGGCGGTTCCTGGATATTTCAAACGCGTGCGCGAGATTTGTGACCGCCATGGCATTCTGCTGATACTCGATGAGGTGATGTGTGGCATGGGGCGCACCGGAACGTTGTATGCCTACGAGCAGGAGGGCATGGTTCCCGACATGGCGGTCGTCGCGAAGGGTTTGGGCGGCGGCTATCAACCGATCGGCGCGACGCTGGTGTCAAAAAAAATATTCGACGCCGTGCGCGGCGGCAGCGGTTTTTTTCAGCACGGGCATACCTACCTTGGTCATCCCATGGCCTGTGCCGCGGCGCTCGCCGTGCAGCATACGATTCGCGACGGGCGTCTGCTCGACAATGTTGTTGTGCAGGGCGCTGTATTGCTAACAGCGCTGGCGGGGCGATTTCGCGATCATCCGCAGGTCGGCGACATGCGTGGTCGCGGTTTGTTTATCGGCATTGAATTGGTGAAAAACCGCGAGACCAAAGAGACATTTGATCCTGCACTGAAATTGCACCAGCGGGTGAAGCGCGCCGCCATGGCGCGGGGGCTGATGTGTTATCCGATGGGCGGCACGGTGGACGGCAGGCACGGCGACCACGTGCTCCTGGCGCCGCCGTATATCATCGACGCCAGCCATATCGATGAAATCGTGGACAAACTGTCGCAGGCAATGGACTCGGCGCTGTCCGAGGTGGGGTAAATTCGCTGGGGGATCGGTCACAGGCGCTCTGGTATAATTCAAAACTTCGGGGCGTAGCGCAGCCTGGTAGCGT
>CAWUUY010000363.1:0-5364 GCA_963924885.1 uncultured Burkholderiales bacterium
CCTCGTACGCGGGGCCGACGCGCAGTGCCTCAAAAAACGTGATGCGGCTGGCGGTGTGTATCCAGGCCGGGATGATGAAGCGTTTGCGCAGCGCAAAATTCGCCTGCCGCAAGATCAGTCCAGGATGCAGCAGCGGCGCGGAATCTTCGCGATACAACGCGAGTTCATCGCGTGAGTCGTGGCACCATTCGATATTTTCCTCGCGCGTGGGCGTCCACGCGAGCGCGGGAAAAGGCTTGCCGATTTCCATTAAATCCCACGTCACAGTGGGACGCTCTTGCAGGGGTGGCACGGGCGGGATGTCGCCGCTCGCGTCCGGGTGCGTCGGTGCGGCGGGCAGCGTTGAGCTTATGCGCGCAAGCTCAACGCCTTGCTCGTTCACACATGTCAACGTGTGCGATCCGTCCACGGCATCGGTGTTGTGTATGGACAGCAACTCGCCTTCGTACGCGGGCTTGGCGAAACTCACCTCCGCCGTGCCGCGCGCGAGCCAAGCCTCGCCGTAACGCGCCACCAACGGTTGCGTCATGTGAGCGAACACAGTGACGCCGGGCACCAGCCCGCCCTTGAAGCCGAATTGCCGCGCCACATCATCGCTGTGCATGCGGTTTTCGGATTGCGTCGAGGCGTTGTGGGTGCGCACCACATAGGGCGCAGGCAATGGCACTGCGTGCGTGACGAGGTTCATATATAAGTATTTGTTTTTAAACGATTATTTGGAGATACCCAAAGCAGCCAAACCTGCGCGCATTTCGTCGTGCTGGTCTTTCAATATTTTGCTGCTGGCCGCCGCACCCGCAAAGTTGTCGGTCCACTGGTTTTGTTCCAGATTGATTTTCCACTCCGCGGTGGCGGCCACGCGCGCGAACGCGGCTTCCCAGTAGGCAACCTGCGCCACGCTCATGGCCTTGGGGCCGACCACGCCGCGCAGATTATCCACTTCCACCGCGATGCCTTGTTCGCGCCACGTCGGCACCGTCGCCAGCGCGCCGGAGTAACGGCGCTGCGCGGTGAGGCCGATGATACGGATGCGTCCGGCAATGTGCTGCGCGGCGAGGTTCGACGCGGCGGTGCTAACCACATCGACGTGCCCTCCGATCAACGCGGTGACGCCTTGTGACACCGATTGAAACACCACGGCCTTGAGTTTCTTCGCGTCGCCACCGGCGGCCTGCGTCACCAACGCCAGCCCAATGTGCCCGGAGTTGCCGAGGCTGGTACCGATGGCCGCACTCACTTGGCCGGCGTCGGCCTTAAGCAGCGCGACCAGATCACGGCCGCTGCGGATCGGCGAATCGGCGCGCACCGCAATGGCAACGGATTCGCTGAACAACTGCACAACCGAGGTAACATCGTTGTAGTGCAGCGTGCTGCGCCCGGTGATGTGATTGGTGATGAGATTCGCCGTGCTGATCGACAGATGATGGCCGTCCATCGGGTTTTGGTTGAGACCCATCCACGCCACCACCCCGCCCGACGCGGGTTTGTTCATCACCGTCATCGGCACGTCGATGATTTTTTGTTCCTGCACGATTTTTCGGATCAGCCGCGCCAGATGATCCGAACCGCCGCCCGCCGCCGAGGCGGCGACGAGTTCGACGTTGCGGGTGGGCTTCCAGCTTTGCGCGTGCGCGCCATGCGCCGTGGTTAGGAAGGAAAGTGTAACGAATGCGCGCAGGAATGCCGTGCTCATTTGATGTTCTTTTCCGTTTTACCGTTGGTATCTGGCGGGGGCGGGGTGGGATCGCTGGCGTGGTGGCTTCCGGCAATTGTGCCAGATTGTTGCCGCTGCCGTTGGATCGAGAGCGGAGCGCATGGCTGTATATAATATTAGCTCTAAAAATTACCTTCCAACCCGGCCATGCGTTCAGCACTCAAGCGCGATCGCGCCGCAAGCGCCCCGCATTACCAACGCCGCCGTCCCGAACAAACTCCGCTGCATCGACTGGTGCGAGCGCACTATGAGATGTTCGCCGCCGACGTAGGGCGTGCAACCAGCACAGGCCTGCCCCAATTCGTGAAAGACGATTTCGATGCCTATCTTGAGTGCGGCATCCTCGCGTATGGGTTCCTGCGCCTGAGCTGTGACGGCTGCGCGCGCGACACGCTGGTGGCGTTCAGTTGTAAGCGGCGCGACATCTGTCCGTCGTGCGGCACGCGGCGCATGGCGGAAACCGCCGCCGATCTGGTGGACCACATCCTGCCGCGCGTGCCGGTGCGCCAGTGGGTGCTGTCGTTCCCCATGCCGCTAGAACATCCACCCGCACGGGCTGGTGCTCGATGGCGTTTACCAAATCACCGACGACAGCGAAGGCGCCCCTGTGTTTCACGCAGCCCGCACTTGTTGCATCAGGCGGCTCCCGGCAAAGATGTTCAGCCAGACGACGAAAGAATTACGCTGCAGGGGCACGCCATCCAAATCGGTGGCTTCTGGAACTTGTCTTGGTAGGATACGCCACATATATGGCATACGTGACATTTCATAACATACCGGAAGCCCTGGAAATCACCCTTCTTGAAGGAAACTGGAAGAAGATACGATCCCAGTTTAAAGTCCTGTCCAAAGGCAAGTTCACTCCGTGGAAAAGACGTTTCGTTGCTCCACCGGCTTGGATGATTTTGGGTTTCACGCGTTCGGCACGAGGGTTGAGGGAAACGGCAAGCGCCGCCCGAAAATGGCCAAAATCCTGGGCCGTATTTTATACGTCGTCAAGGCCGGATTTTCATCTTTCCTGCGCAGTACTCATGTTCAGCCCCACGTCGGCGGCACCGATTCCTACTCCGGCGAGGACGGCTTCAGTGAACGGCGCGAGTTGAACACGCAGGTTCTGCACATGCATCTCGGCTTGATCTTGCCACCGGCGCTGACACATGTCGGCCGTACAATTCGCGTCGGGGCTGACAGCTCCAACTGGGAAGATGAGAGCTGTCTCGGGTTCGACGACTCGAGACAGCATGGGGCATTGAGCCGCACCAAGGGTACCCTCGTAGCGTTGAGTCTCGATTTTGAAATGGAGCGTGTGTAACATGTACAGCGCCGCGGAAGATTTTCCGTTCACGTCAGTTCTGGAGTCAGGGTGGGGGAGCATCCGGTGCGAATTGGAGATGCTCCATCAGAGCAACTTCATTCCATGGCCCGAACGCTTCCTTTATGGCCAAGGCTGGGATGTCTTTGGCTTCTACGCATTCGGCCAGAAACTCCTGAAGAATTGCCACCTTTGTCCGGAAACGACTAGGCTCATCGAGCAGGTTCCGGGGCTCACCACGGCCGGTTTTTCAAGCCTCGCGCCGGGGACACACATCACACCGCACGTCGGCTACACGAAGGCGGTCATGCGCTGCCATCTGGGATTGATCGTGCCGCCCGGATGCCGCATGCGGGTGGGGTCAGAGACGCGCGAGTGGAAGGAAGGCAAGTGCCTGGTTTTCGACGACACGACGGAACACGAAGTGTGGCATCGCGGTGACCAGCCGCGCGTTATCCTGCTGCTAGATTTTAAACGCGCAGCCGGCACGCCGTCAGATGCGTCCCCTCCGTCAACCATCGCTGACGCGATCCGCGACGTAGTTGGGAAATCTTAGCAGCTGATGCGAATGAAAGCAGACATGGACACTCTAGTCATCGAGAGATTGAATCCGTTCACCGCGCAGCCCTTCAGCCATCTGTGCTTTCCCTCGCATGTGCACCTTTTCTGCCGGTTGCACACCGACGGCACCGTCATAGCGGTTGGTGCCTTCGCTGATGGCAGACCGGTGGGACTGGCGATGGCTAAATTGAATGGATTGCATTCGGAGATTCTCTCCGTCTGCGTCTCTACCCCTTTTCGCAGTCGCGGTCTGGGCACTCGGCTTCTCCTCGAAGCGGAAGCCGTTTTGAGAGAGAGGGGCGCGCAGAAGACGTCGTCCATCTACGTCACCTGCAAGCCCATCACGCCGGCGGTGGAACGGATTCTGGAGAAGGCGAAGTGGCCGGATCCCGCTCCCAAGCACCTGGTCTGCACTTCCGACAAGCGCATGTATGAGGCGCCTTGGATGGCGGAGTATAAGCTGTCTGCCCGCTTCGAAATATTCGCCTAGACTGAGCTCACCGAGCGCGACCGGGAATCACTGCTGCGTTCTCAGGCCGCCGAAAACTGGGTGCCCCCATCACTCTGGCCGTTCAGTTACGACAAGTTCATGGAGGCGGCCAACAGCCTCGGCATTCGCCACAATGGCGAGTTGGTCGGGTGGGTGATTACTCAGCCGCGGGAACCCAATGCCATTTGTTACGCTTGCAGTTACATGCGGCCGAACCTGCAGCGCCGCGGGCATCTGGTCGCCGCCTATGCGGAGGCCGTCAGGCGGCAGATCGAGTTCACCGATAAGCCGATCGGCATTTGGATCGTACCGTATATCCAGGGACCCATGGCTGCTTTCGTTCTGCGTCGAATGAAGCCGTACCTGATTTCGCTTTCCGAGTTCAAGGAGGCCAACAAGGTATTCACCCCGGTCCACGCACCTGGGCCATCTGATCGAAGAAGAGGGCATCACCTACCTCGCGCGCACCGGCGACATCGGCCCGGACAACGTGCTGGCGCCGCTGCAAGCGGTCTCCAGCACGTGCCGCATCGCCATGGGGCCGAGGGCGGGGCGCAAAGTACTGAGCCTGCAAAACATATCATCCGTAGGATGGGTGAAACCCATCACAACCCATCTCACCAATCCTGCAAAGTTGTGCGCCAACGTCCACGGCTTCAGCCGCGCACGCCGGCGTGCGCTGCGAGGCCAATGACCGTCAAGGCATCGAACAACGCGCCCGCTACATCACCCGCCCTGCGATTGCCAACGAACGGCTGAGCGTCAACCGCGAAGGCATCGTGGTGCTCAAACTCAAAACCGCGTGGCGCAACGGCAAAAGGCGAGGGTGATTGCGAACACGCGCAAGGTAAACCGGTGCGCATGACGTGGGCGCGGTTGTTAAAGCGCGTGTTCGACATCGACATTGAGCGGTGCGCGTGCGGTGGCAAACTGAAGCTCGTCGCCGTGATTGAAGAACCGGCGGTGATTGAGAAGATACTCACGCACCTTGGTTTGGCAGCGCAGCCGCCACCACGCGCAGCCGTGCGGCGGGTGGAACTGTTTGCGGGGGAGTGGGGATGAATCGGGCGGGGTTTACCGGGGCCTAGGGAGTAGTTTGGGCTGTGCGCTTGCAAGGTGTTAAATATGCATTTAAATCAGATGGTTAATGATGTTTTGTGAGGAGCCATTTCTGCGCGATGCTTGGGGCCGGGTCGCGGCTTTTGCGAAAGCGGCTCAATTGACCACGCGGTGGGGCCGCGATACATTGGGTTTTATGCAAAAAGTGCGTTTGAAAACCCTATCCGC
>CAWUUY010000364.1:0-4388 GCA_963924885.1 uncultured Burkholderiales bacterium
CCGACGGCGCCACCGCCAGCGCGACGTTGAAATTTGTTTCCTCGTCGTCGCTCAGGTGGCTCTGATTTTTAGGCGCTGGCATGCGATTGCCGATGTTGTCGAGCTCTTCGCTGATTTCGCCGTTCGCCAGCAGCGCGCGCAGGCCGCGATTGACCTTGGCCGGCGGCGTGCGATTGCCCCAATCATCGTCCCGCACCACATTGCGTTGATTACGCGGCGTGGTGTCGCGGTTGCCGCGATTGTCACGATCTTCGCGCATGGCCTCCTGGCGGTTGACCCCGTTGGCGCCGCCTTTACCTTGGCCTCCATTGTTGCGGTGGCGATTATTATTGTTGTTACCCTCTCCACGTTCAGTGCGCGGGCGTTGGGCTTGAACGGCCGGCGCGGCTTCATTACCCGCCGCGGCGACACTCGGCTGTATCTCGCTCGGCGCGCCGCCCTCGCGTCCGCCATCGCGGCCCCGGTTGCGTCCACGGCCGCGGCGGCGTCCACGGCCTTCGCGGGGCGTATTGCCATCCGCGCCTTCGGGCCGCGCTGGCTGTGGCGTGGTCTGTTGCGCCGGACTCTGCGCGTTCTGCTGACGCGGCTGGCCCTGTCCGCGCCCTTGCCGCGGCTGACGCGGCTCGCGTGGCTCATTGGCATCACGCTGGTCTTCCACCGTTTCCGTGCCCGGCTCAAATCCGGGAATCACGGCTTGATCCAGCGTGCGGCGCAGCAGTTTTTCAATTTCGGCCAACAGCGGCTTTTCTTCGAGCGACACCAGTGAAATCGCTTCACCCGTGCTGCCCGCACGACCGGTGCGGCCGATGCGATGCACGTAATCTTCGGCCACGTGCGGCAGATCGTAATTCACCACGTGCGGCAGTTCTTCGATATCCAGCCCGCGCGCGGCAATGTCGGTGGCGACCAGCACGCGCACCGAACCCGCCTTGAAATCCGCCAGCGCCTTGGTGCGGGCAGGCTGACTCTTGTTGCCGTGAATGGCGGTAGCCGTAATACCCGAGCGCCCCAGTTGATGCGCCAGACGATTCGCGCCGTGTTTGGTGCGCGTGAATACCAGCACCTGTTTCCAGTCGCCGGTTTTAACCAAATGCGCTAGTAAGGCTCGCTTGCGATCCTGTCCTACCGGATGCACGCGCTGCGCCACCAGTTCTGAGTCGGCGTTGCGCCGCGCGACTTCCACCATCACCGGGTTGGTCAACAGCCCATCGGCCAGCGCGCGAATGTCATCGGAGAACGTCGCCGAGAACAGCAGGTTTTGCCGTTGCGCGGGCAACAGCGCAAGGATGCGCTTCACGTCATGGATAAAGCCCATGTCGAGCATGCGGTCGGCTTCGTCGAGCACGAGAATTTCCACGTGCGACAAATCCAGCGTCTGCTCATTCGCGTGGTCCAGCAAACGGCCCGGCGTCGCCACCACGATATCCGCGCCCGCTTTCAGCGCCTCAATCTGCGGCGCCATGCCGACACCGCCAAAAATCACCGTCGAACGCAGTGGTAGATATTTGCCGTAGGTCTGCACGCTTTCTTCAATTTGCGCCGCCAACTCGCGCGTGGGGGTAACGATCAGCGCGCGCACCGGGCAGGTGCCTTCATCGGGCGGATTTTCCATCAGGCGCTGCAACAGCGGCAGCGTAAAACCGGCGGTCTTGCCGGTGCCGGTCTGCGCGCCGGCGAGCACATCGCAGCCTTCGAGAATAACGGGAATCGCCTGCATCTGCACCGGCGTGGGTTGGGTATAACCGTGATCGGCGGCGGCGCGCACCAGATCAGGCATCAAGCCAAGATCGGCAAATAACTCACTCAAACAATTTCTCCCTGCGATCTGCCTGCCGCGACCGAAGCCGCGAGAACCGGTTCAGGCAAATTCAACTTGGGGTTTTAAGATTCGGGGCGCGCCGTTTGTTGATTTGAAAACCAACATGAAGGGCTGCGACTACCGCGAGAGGACTGCGCCGAAAACCGGATGAAGCGGCACATAATGTCCTTGGGGTGCATGATACACGAAATGCTTTTTTAATTCAGGGGGCTTGCGGTGATCGGCCTTGGCGGAATTAACGTAAGCATTTGATTTTATATGGTATTTATATTACCCAGAATACGCCACGTCATATTACAGGCCCGGAGCTGTCATCGCCTCAACACCAAACGCCGTCGCCGCCCGCAGCATATGCCGGTCATTGGTATAGACGCATTGCAGTCCGTGCTCTCTCGCGCATACCAGATGCAGTGCATCGAGAGAACGGATTGTGATGTCCTTACGCAGTGAACGTATGGAGTCGGCGGTATGGGCAATCAGGCTTTCCGTGACTGATAGCCAAGTCCACAGCCCCACAGCGCAATCGTCGGCGAACTGCGCCGAGACTTCACGAAACTCGGTATCGGTGAACGCGCCTTCACGCCATTTTCGGTGAAAAACGCTGGTCACTTCGATACGGCCCAGCGCACTGCAATGCACACTGCCGAGGGATTGCGCCAAATGCCGGACTGCGCTACTTTCCAGCTCGTCCACGTAAAACTTGGCTATGTACGCCGAGTCAAAATAACTCACTGCGTCACGCGCGATCGCGGTCTTCGAATATCGATTGCGTGCTATCCGTGCCGCCCGTGAGTTTGCCCAGCAGGCGCGCGTAGCCCTTGCGCAGCTTGCGTGTGGCGAACGGGTTGGCCGCCCGCTGGGCCTCTACAGGCACGATTTGCGCGATGACCTTGCCGTGGTCGGTAACGGTGATGGGGCCGAATGTCACGCTGCGCCTGACCCAGGCACCAGTCTTCTCGTGCAGCTCCCGGATGGAAATGGTTTTCATGTGTCGCAGTGTGACACATTTAAGGGCGATTTTCAATTATTGCAACGCCCGCACCAGCGCAATCCCCAGCAGCGTCATCGCCAATGACCCCAGCAAATGCGCGCTGATCATGCCGAAGGCCCAGCCGTATTCGTTACGCTGAAGCAGCGCCACGGCTTCGGCGGAAAACGCGGAGAACGTGGTGAGGCTGCCGAGAAACCCGGTAATCACAAACAGGCGTATCTCCGGCGCCAGCACTGGATGCAGGGTGAACAACTCCACCACGATGCCGATGATGAAGCCGCCCGCCAGGTTGCACAGCAGCGTGCCCAGCGGCAGATTGGGCAGCACGGTGTTGAGGCTCACGCTCAAGCCCCAGCGCAGCCACGCGCCGAATACCGCACCCACACCTACCGCCACAAAGCCCACCGCGTTCATTTTTGCCAGCGCTCCGCGGCGGCGTCATCGGCGGCGCGCGCATCCACCCAGCGCGCGCCCTTGGCGGTTTGTTCTTTTTTACAGAACGGCGCCTGGGTCTTGAGGTAATCCATGATGAATTCGCACGCGGCGAAGGCATCGCCGCGATGCGCGCTGGTGACCACCACCAGCACGATCTGATCCAGCGGCTTTAACGTGCCGATGCGGTGAATCACCAGCGCATCCATCACCTGCCAGCGGCCTTGCGCTTCGGTGATGATGGCTTCGACGGATTTTTCGGTCATGCCCGGATAGTGTTCGAGCGTCATCTCGGCCACGCTATCGCCCTCGTTCATGTCGCGCACCACGCCGATGAAACTGGCGATGGCGCCGATGCGTGGATTGTTTGCGCGCAACGCGGCGATTTCGCGGCTCACGTCAAAATCCTCGGCCTGCACGAGCACGCTCGTCGTCACGGATCAGCCTCCGGTCACTGGCGGAAAAAAAGCCACTTCGTCGCCGTCTTGCACCGGCGTATCGGCGCGGGCGATGGCCTGATTCACCGCCGCGCGAAACGCGCGCCCCGCCGCCAGCTCGTGCGCCCACACGCCGCCGCGCGCCGCCAATGTGGCTCGCACGCTTTCCAGCGTGGCTGCATCGGGCACCGCGAGTTGCTCAGACACCATGCCGAAGGCTTCACGCAGGCGGGCAAAATAAAGCAAGGTAATCATGTGAGGATTATGCCGCCTTGTATCGTTGAAACCAAGCGGCGTTCATTTCGCCAGACCCAAATGTTTCAGCATGAAGTCGGCGATTTGCACTGGCTGATTGATATCCAGTTGCGGCAGCCGGGTATCAATCGCGGCATCACTTGCCACCGCGACGATATTCGCGTCGTCCGGGTGCAACAGCGGCTCGCCCACCAACGCGCGATACACCTCGATTTTCGGAATCGGCTCGTGCTTAAAACCTTCGACCAGCACCAGATCGCAGGGCGACAGGTGCATCAGTTGCTCGTTCAAATCCGGCTCGGCGGCGCCGCGCAGCTCGTGCATCAGCACCCAGCGCCGCGATGAAGTCACCAGCACCTCGGTGCAACCCGCGTGGCGATGGCGATACGAATCCTTGCCTGGCGTATCGACATCAAAGGTGTGATGCGCGTGTTTAATCAGCGAAGCGCGGAGG
>CAWUUY010000365.1:0-3149 GCA_963924885.1 uncultured Burkholderiales bacterium
GTTGCAGCATCTCGAACAACGTCCGAATCAGTTCGTCCTTTTGCTCATGACTCAGACTCGATAAATCCGGCAGCGCTTCCATGCATCAAAGCATACGCCCCTATGAACTAAAGTACAATTCCCTCAGGCTGAGCTGTCACACAAATACTTACATAAAATCCTCTGGTGGCAATCCCGTGGATCACGACCTCCCACGCACTTCGGTTCGCGCGCAAAATCTTCCTCGTCATTCCCGCGTAGGCGGGAATCCATAACACTGTCCCAGATGGCACCACGCATGGATTCCTGCCTGCGCGAGAATGACGGCTTTGGGTTTGCCGCACCCACATAAAAGTCGGACGAGCCATACAAGTATCTGACTTCACAGCCCCTTCACGATTTCGTGACAGGCGCTACACATCCCCCGGCGTAGCCTCGGCTTTTCGATAGCTTCGTCACCGGGGAATGTGATGTCATACGCCGTATCCACGCCACGGGCGCAATCGCGCTTTGTATTGCCCGCGCTGCTCGCCGGCGCTTACCTTATGATCTCATTCGCCACGCGCGTGGCGCTCGCCCTCAAGTCGCATGCCGCGGGCCAGTTCGCGTGGGGAGAAATGCCGCGCGCGTTCGCAATCGGCACGGGCTTTGACATCATCGTGGCGCTGAGCCTGTGCGCCGCGTTTGTGTGGTGGCTGGTGGTGCTGCCGCAACGCTGGCACCAGAGCCGCTGGCATCGCGCGCTGGTGTGGGCGGGATTCTCCGTCACCCTGTTCGGCCTGCTGTATATGGGCGCGGTCGAATATTTTTTCTTTGATGAGTTCGATTCACGCTTTAATTTCGTCGCCGTCGAATACCTGGTTTACCCGCACGAGGTATTCGTCAACATCTGGCAGTCATATCGGGTGGGCCAGGTGCTGATTGGCGCGGCGTTGCTGACCGTGTTGCTGCTGTGGCTGGCGCGCGGGGTGATACGCGGCGGGCTGAACGCAACTCAATCGTTGCCGCGGCGCTTGCCGTGGGGCGTGGCGGTATGCGTCGCGCTGGCGGCGGCGTACATGACGGTCAATATCAACAGCGGTCGCAAAAACGCCAACCGTGTCGCCGACGAAGTAGCGGCCAACGGCATCTACACATTCTTTAACGCCGCGATCAACAGCCACCTCGACTACAACCAGTTCTACGCCACGCTTGATCACGATCAGGCCATCGCGCGCGCGCGCCAACTCGTGGTGCAGCCGAACACCGAGTTTATTCCCGGCGCGGCGCACCCGCTGGCGCGCCGCGTGACGTATACGCAGCCAGCCAAGCCGCTGCATGTGATCGTGCTGTTGCAGGAATCCCTCGGCGCCGAATTCGTCGGCGCCTACAGCAAACGCCCCGGCCTGACCCCCAACCTCGACCGCATCGCCGAAGAGAGTCTGGTGTTCATGCGTACCTACGCCAGCGGCACGCGCACTGTGCGCGGCATGGAAGGCGTCACCGCCTCGTTTCCGCCAGTGCCGCCCGAATCCATCGTCAAGCGCGGCCACAATGAAGGCATGTTCAACTGGTCCACTGTGATGAGCGCCAACGGCTACACGCCGACGTTCATCTACGGCGGCTACGGCACCTTCGACAACATGAATTATTTTTTCGGCCACAACGGCTACAAGGTGATCGACCGCACCGACATGCCCAAGCCCAATTTCGGCAACATCTGGGGCGTGTCCGACGAAGACCTGTTCCGCAATGCCTTCCACGTGTTCGACGAGCAGCACCAGAAAGGCGAGCGCATCTTCTCGGTGGTGATGAGCACCTCCAATCACAAGCCGTTTACCTTCCCCGCCGGCGTGCCCGGCGTTAAGCCCACCGGCGGCGGGCGCGAGGCCGGCGTGCGCTACGCCGATCACGCCATCGGCTGGTTCATCGAGGAACTGAAAAAGAAACCCTACTTCGACAACACGCTGGTGGTGATTGTCGCCGACCATGGCGCGCGCGCCTATGGCCGCGCCAGCATCCCACTGCCCACGTATGAAATTCCGTTCATGGTCTACAGCCCCAAACACATCGCGCCGCGCAAGTTTGACGGATTGACCAGCCAGTTGGATGTCGCGCCGACGGTGCTGGGCCTGCTCAATATCTCGTACGACAGCCAGTTCTTCGGCAAGGATACGTTGATCGGCGATGCGCAAAGCCGTGTCGCGGTGCTGAACCACAACCGGGACATTGCGCTGCTGCGCAACGAACAACTGGCGCAACTGGGGTTTCGCAAAACGCGCGCCATGTTGTCCTACGACCAAAACACGCGCACGCTCGCGCGCCTGCCCGACGACGAAAACGCACTGCTCGACGCGCAGGCGATGTTCCAGATTGCCTACGACAGCTATGTCAATCGCCGCCCCGCGCTCGCCGCCCATCTTGCCAAATGAATCCGCTGCTGCGCTTTTATGCCGGCCACCTGCTGCCGCTGATCGTCGTGGCGGGCCTGATCGCCGCGCTGGATCACGCCGGGATCGATCCGTTGGTCAGCGGATGGTACTTCGACGCGCCATCGGGCGCGTTTCCGTGGAGTTATAACGGCTTTCTCGAGGCGGTGATGCACCACTGGACCAAGTATCTGGTGATACTGATGGCGGTAGCGGCGTTCGCGGCCTACGTCATTTCATTTCTGGCGCCGCAACTGCTGCCGGCGCGTCCGCTGTTTCTGTTTGTCGCCCTGGCGTTGACGCTGGCGCCGTTGATGGTCGCCACGCTGAAACAATTCTCAATGCGCCACTGTCCGTGGGACATCGCCGGCTTCGGCGGATTCCTGCCCTACCTGCAATGGTTTGATACTTACCCGGCGGGCATTGCGCCGGGACGGTGTTTTCCGGCGGGACATGCGTCCACGGGCTTTTGCCTGCTGGCGTTTTATTTTGTTGGACGCGCGCTGGGCAACTCCTCACTCGCTCGCGTCGGGTTTCTGCTGGGCCTCGCCGCCGGTCTGGGGCTGGGCTGGGTGCGCATCATGCAGGGCGCGCATTTCGCGTCCCATGTGCTGTGGTCGGGCGTGATATGCTGGATTGTCATTGTCGTGCTGTACGGGATGCTCATTGAGCGGCGTGAATCCACCAGATCCGATTACCTTTACCGAGCGTATTAACGCACTGCTGCCGCAAACCCAATGTCGGCAATGCGGCTACACGGGT
>CAWUUY010000366.1:0-7653 GCA_963924885.1 uncultured Burkholderiales bacterium
ATTCACCGCCACCGTCCCATCGAGAAAGGCGCGTAGCCGCGCCACCGTCTGCAGTTGTTCGTCGTTCATATCGATCACCATGCCTCGTATCATGATCGATCCCAACTGCCCGTTCAGACTCAAACCCCATTGGACAAGGCTTTCTCGGGCGTTGATCCTTCGATTGTATTGTCATGAAGATTCTCACGCCAAACCGAAAAGTGAAGTCGGCCGATAAGCCGGGTTCTGTATGGAGCCCAATAACGCAGGCCCTGACAGTCATTCCTCTGGGCCGTGAATTGCTCCACGGCTCAAGCCACCTACCCGCAGACTCGACGGGCCGCGTCAGCGCCTGCCTATTTGATGTTGCTCCGGGTGGAGGTTGCCGCGTTTCACCCCTGAAGCTTGCGCGCCAGGACTCGTCTCTGTGGCCCTATTCCTCGCCTTCACCGCGAACTTGCGCCCGCGACTTATAACGGACGGGTGTTACCCGCCACCCTGCCCTATGGAGCCCGGACTTTCCTCCACGCACGGCATTACCCGTACGCAGCGACTGTCTGGCCGACTTCGAGGGAGATGGTAGCACGGGGGGGGGTTACGCTGACTGCAATTCCAGCACGCGCTGATAGAGTTTGCGCAGCGCGGCGTCACGAACGCCCAGCGCATCGAGATGGCGCAGAGTGCTGCACAAATAATCTGTATTCGGCCCGCGCAGGCCGCTGCCGCAGGCGATGAGTCGAGCGGTCTCGTCGAAGGCTATATCGCCGACGTAGCGTTCGTGGCCTGTGTTGGCGACGAACGCCAGCGCATCGACGGTTTTGCCGGCGGTCTTGTTCCCCAGCGCGAGCCGCACGCTACGCGGCACGTAAGCCGCGCTCGGCATCTCGCGCGCCCACAAGGCATCCACCGCGTCGGCCACGTGTGCCGCCGGCACGCGAAACGCCAGGCCACGGCAAGCACCACCACGATTTAACCCCAACACCAGACCCGGCTTGTCCTGCGTGCCGCGAAACCGAACGGAATAAATGCAAAACTCGCGATGGTAGCCGCGCAGCAGCGCCGTGCAGGAATGATCGTGCCTAAAGCCGGGATCCCACATCAGCGAGCCGTAGCCGAACACCCACAAATCGCCTTGCGGGATGACAAACCCGTCGCGCACGCGGCGGCTATCGGGAACGTATGTCTTGCGGCTCACCGCGGCGACTGTATCCGCCACGCCACCTCGCCGCCGGCGCGAAACTGCGTCAACCGGTCGGCGCCGTACGCCACGTCCGCCGGCACGCGCCACGACTCTTTCACCAAGGTGATGGTGTCGCGATTGCGCGGCAAGCGGTAAAAATCCGGACCAAAGTAGCTGGCGAAACCTTCGAGTTTATCCAGCGCGCCAGCCGCCTCGAACGCCTCGGCATACAACTCAATGCCCGCGTGCGCGGTGTAACAGCCCGCGCAGCCGCAATCCGTCTCTTTGGTGTGCCGCGCATGCGGCGCGCTGTCGGTGCCGAGAAAAAATTTCGGATTGCCGCTCACCGCCGCCGCCACCAGCGCCTCGCGATGCACCTCGCGCTTGAGCACCGGCAGACAGTAATTGTGCGGACGCATACCGCCCGCGAACAACGCATTGCGATTGAGCAGCAAATGATGCGCGGTAATCGTCGCCGCGATATGGTTGGGCGCGTTCAACACAAATTGCGCCGCCTCGCGGGTGGTGATGTGCTCGACCACCATACGCAGCCGCGGATATTTCACGATAAGCGGCGCGAGCACCTTTTCCAGAAACACCCGCTCGCGGTCAAAAATATCCACGGCGGTGTCGGTCACTTCGCCATGCACACAGAGAGGCATGCCGGCTTCCTGCATCGCCTCCAGCACCGCCGCACAGCGCGCCAGATCAGTGACACCCGCGTCGGAGTTAGTGGTTACACCGGCGGGATAGTATTTCACCGCCATCACCTTGCCTACGCTATCTACTTGTTTTGATTTAATAATTTCCTCAGGCCGCGTATTGTCGGTGAGATACAGCGTCATCAGCGGCGTGAAATTCGCGCCGTCGGGCAGCGCGGCGAGGATGCGCTCGCGATACGCCAATGCCAGCGCCGCCGTGGTCACCGGCGGCTTCAAATTGGGCATCACGATCGCGCGCGAGAATCGTTTCGCCGTGTCCGGCAATACTGCGCGCAGGTAATCGCCATCGCGCAAATGCAGGTGCCAGTCGTCGGGGCGGGTGAGGGTGAGCGAAGTTATTGTTTGCGTCATGCGCGCATGATAATCGGTGATAGGCAAAACGTGAAGGCAAAACGGACTGGACATGCGGCATGCACACTCACTCCCCCTTGAGTTCGAGCGCCCGCTGATACAACTCGTTGCGGCTGCCGCCGGTAATTTTCACCGCCAGCGCCACCGCCTGTTTCAGCGGCAACTCATCGAGCAGCGCTTTGAGTGTTTTCTCAACATCGACCACCTCGGTGACGGACGATACCGCCGCGCCTTCGACCACCAGCACGAATTCCCCCATGGCGCGATATTCGTTCGCCGCCAGCCAATCCTGCGCCGCGCCCAGCGCGCACACGTGGGTTTCCTCGAACAGTTTGGTGAGTTCGCGCGCGAACAACAAGCGCCGCTCGGGGCCAAGCGTCGCCGCCATGTCCGCCACGCTCTCGGCGACACGGTGCGGCGCTTCGTAAAACACCAGCGTATACGGCAGCGCCTGCAACGCCGCCAATGCAGTGCGGCGCGCGCCGCCGCGCGCGGGCAGAAATCCGTAGAACAAAAAATGCGGCGACAGAAATCCGCTGACCGAGACGGCGGCGGCGGCGGCATTTGCGCCCGGTATGGGGCTCACGACATAACCTGCCGCGCGCGCCAAACCCACCAGCCGCGCGCCGGGATCGGAGATCGCCGGCGTGCCGGCGTCGCTCACCAGCGCAACGCTGGCGCCGGTTGCCAGAATATCCAGCACATCGCGCGCGGCGCGCTCTTCATTGTGTTCGTGCAGCGCGATCAGTCGCGCCGAGATGCCGCGATGATCCAGCAGGTGACGCGTGACGCGCGTGTCTTCGGCGGCAATCGCGCCAACGCTGCCCAGCACCTCGACGGCGCGCGCGCTGATGTCGGCCAAATTCCCTATCGGCGTGGCAACTACATATAATGTCGCATACGCCATACGCCGAGACGAATCATTGACATTGTTACCGGAATTATCGAGGGACTTCATTTGCTGATGCATGAATTGTCGCGGTTGACGAACGTTCTACTCGTTCTACTATACGGCGGCCTGTGTGCGATAGCCAGAGCGCAGTCCACCGTGCCGGGTGTGGCCGCGGTGGACGCGCCGCACATCGCATTGTTGCTGCCGGTGGATTCCAGCACCTACCACCGCCACGCCGAGGCCTTGCGCGATGGTTTTCTGGCGGCTTCCAAGACCGATAACAAACCATCGCTGCTGATTCGCGTCTATGCCTTCGGCGACGACCCGAAGCAGGCCGCTGCGATTTATCAGCAGGCCGCGCAAACCGGCGCGCGGCTGGTGGTCGGGCCTTTGATCCGTTCAGCGGTCACGGCGATTGCCACGGGCGAGGTCAACGTGCCCACGCTGGCGCGCAATGCGCCCGACGGCAACGTACCGAATCGTCCCAACCTGCATGTGCTGAGTTTACAAATCGAAACCGAGGCACGGCAGGCCGCGCACATCGCGCATCGCGAAGGCCGCCGCGCGGACTATATCGTCGGCGACGACAGCCCGCTGCTGAAACGCCTGTATCAGGCTTTTTCCGGCGAGTTCGTGAAACTCGGCGGAAAGATCATCGCGGAATTTGCCTACAACAACAGTCCCGCCGAACTCACGCGGCTGAAGCAGGCGGTGGAGTTGCGCGTGGCCGACATGGCGTTTTTCGCGCTCGACGCGCGGCAGGCGCGCACCGTGCGACCGTACCTTGAGTCGATGGCGGTGTACGCGTCCTCGCAAATTTACACCGGCGAAGGAGGCGCGGCGGCGGCCATCGATCTCGCGGGCGTGACGTTTGTGGACATGCCGTGGCTGCTGCAACGCGATCATCCGGCGGTGATGGTCTATCCGCGTCAGGATTTTAAAGGCGAAGCCGATCTCGAACGGCCCTACGCGCTGGGCATCGACGCGTGGCGTATCGGACAGGCGCTGCTCGCCAAACAAGCCGACCTCGCGCTGGATGGCGTCACCGGCAAACTCACGCCGGGCAAAGACCGCACGTTCACGCGCGAGCTGTCCAGCGCGCGTATTGGCGCCAGCCAACCGCCAGCGCCGGCGACGCCGCCCCAACCCGCAACACCCAAACCGTGAACGACCGCGGCAAGAACGCCGAAGCACGCGCGGCAATATTCCTCGAAGGCCAGGGTTTGCAAATCGTCGAGCGCAACTATCGCGGACGTTATGGCGAAATCGACCTGATTGCGAAAGACGGCGCCACGCTGGTATTTGTCGAAGTGCGCTCGCGCGCGAGCAATGCCTTCGGCGGCGCGGCGGCCAGTATCACCGCGTCCAAGCGCGAAAAGCTCACGCGCACGGCCTTGCAGTATCTCGCCAAGTTAGGCCGTACCCCGCAGTGCCGGTTTGACGCCGTGCTGCTGGGCAGCGATAGCGGGCCGGTCGAATGGATCCGCGACGCCTTCGGCACGTGATCCCTTGCTGCGCCCCGCACGGATGACTGTACAAAAGCCACATACCGGGGCAAAATAGCGGGATGGACCTTACAAGCCGGATAGGCGGCATATTCTCGGAAAGCGCCCACTTGAAGCTGGAGTGCATGGACGCGCTCGCCGGGCCGATCGCCACTGCCGCGCAGTTGATGGTCGATTGTCTCAAGGCCGACGGCAAGATCCTCGCCTGCGGCAACGGCGGATCGGCGGCCGACGCGCAGCATTTCGCGGCGGAGTTGCTCAACCGCTTTGAAAAAGAGCGCCCCGGTCTCGCCGGCCTCGCGCTCACCACCGACAGTTCCACGCTCACCTCCATCGCCAACGATTACGCATTCGAGCAGATTTTCTCCAAGCAGGTACGCGCGCTGGGACGCGCCGGCGACGTGCTGCTAGCGATTTCCACCAGTGGTAACTCCAAAAATGTGATCGAGGCGATCCACGCTGCGCACGAGGGTTCGCTCACCGTGGTCGCGCTCACCGGACGCAACGGCGGCGCGATCGGGGAACTCATGAGCGCGAAAGACGTCCATATCTGCGTGCCGGCGCAAAACACGGCGCGCATACAGGAGGTGCATCTTCTGACGCTGCACTGTTTGTGCGACGCCATCGACTGTCTTTTACTGGGAGTGGACTAATGCGAAACATCTTCGGATTGCTGATCGTGGCGGCGTTGCCGTTTTTGGGTGGTTGTATTGCCGTCGTGGGCGGCGCGGCGGTGGGCGGCGTTCTGGTGGCGGAAGACCGGCGCACCATCGGCACCATCACCGAGGATCAGGGCATTGAACTCAAGGCATCCAGCCGCCTGGATGACCGGCTGCGTTCCGCGCACATCAACGTCACCAGCTACAACCGGGTGCTGCTGCTGACGGGCGAGGTGCCCAACGCCGCCGCGCGCGACGAGGCCGAGAAGATCGCGCGCGCCGTTGAAAACGTGCGTGGCGTACACAACGAGTTGCTGGTCTCCGGCAACAGCTCGCTCACGGTACGCTCCAACGACTCGTTCATCACCTCCAAGGTTAAAGCGCGCTTTGTGGATGCGCAAAAATTTAATCCGGTACACGTCAAGGTGGTGACCGAAAACAGCGTGGTGTTTCTGCTCGGCCTGGTGCGGCGCGCTGAGGCCAATGCCGCCACCGATGTGGCGCGTACCACCGGCGGCGCGCAAAAGGTGGTGCGCCTGTTCGAATTTCTCGACTGAGCGCGGCACGCTCCGGTTCAGTGGATTCAGTGGATTCAGTGGATTTTCTGCCGCCCGCCTTTGAGAAAAAAATAGTCGATCCGGCGGCGGGCAATACGCTGGTGGCCGCCGTCAACAAACTACCGCGCCCGCTGGTGTTCACCAACGGCGTGTTCGACGTGCTGCATCGCGGCCACGTCACCTATCTCGCGCAGGCGCGCGCGCAGGGCGCGAGCCTGATCGTGGCGCTGAACAGTGATGCCTCGACACGCCGCTTGGGCAAGGGCGATGACCGCCCGATCCATGCATTGCCGGACCGCGCGGCGGTGATCGCCTCGCTCGAAGCGGTGAATGCGGTGACCTGGTTCGAGGACGACACGCCGCTGGCGCTGATACGCCTGCTGCGCCCGGACGTGCTGATCAAAGGCGGCGACTGGAAAGCCGGCGATATCGTCGGCGCAGATGACGTGCGCGCGGCGGGCGGCAAGGTGTATTCGATTCCGTTCCTGCATCAGAAATCGACCAGCGCGCTGCTGGCGGCAATCCGCTACGATACAAAAAAGTAGTTTAAAAACAAATACTTACGTAGATTTACGTCACTATCGCGCTACATCAGCTAACGGGACAGGGCACCGCCCGCACTTCGCTGGCCGGCAAGGTGGCGCGCATCGCCGCCAACTTCGCCACCGTCGCCTCGCTCGGCTCGCGAATAAAAAACACCACTTCCTTCAAAAAATTATCGCGCTTCTCGGCGATCGCATCGGTCACGCCTTTTTTTTGCAGTGCTTTGAGAAAGGCCTGCGCGGCTTCGTCGGTACGAAACAGGCCCAGCGAAATCGCGTGGCGCCGCTGGTTCTGATCCAGCATCACGGTGTAGTCGGTAACGCCGAATTCTTTCAACGCCTTGCCCGCCTTCTCGGCCTCGGCGCGCGACTTGAGCGGCGGAATAAAAACCCAGTAACCGCTGGCGTCCGCCAGCACGCGCTTGATTTGCTCCGCAGGCAACGCCAGCTCCGCAATTACGGCATCGGCGCGAGCCACGGTCGCGCCCGAAAACGCGCCCCACTCCATGCATGCGGCGGGCGTCGGCGCCTTGCCTGCCGCAACTAAGGCGCCCGGCGTATTGACGAGGCGGATTTTTTCCGGCGCCAACTGAATCTTTTGGATATGCTCTTCGGCACTCACCGGCGCGCGCAGATAGCGATCCCACGCGAAGAACGCACAATTGGCCAGCACCAGCAGCAGAAAAAGTGTACGCATTCCGGTCCGTCTATTCTTGTTGCGATTGTGATTGATTCGCGATTTCCAGCAAACCTTCGAGCACCAGATTATCCACCCACTCGACGCTGGTATTCAGCCGCGGCTGTAGCAGCGCCGCAGCGCCGCCCGACAGTACCACCAACGGAGATCCCTGCCCGGTTTCTTCCATATACCCGCGCATGCGTTCAATCGCACCGGTCAGCGCATTGATCGCGCCGCTCATGATCGCGTCCGCCGTGTTATCCGGAAAATAATAAAACGCGCCCTGCGCCAACCGCAGTTGCGCGGTACCGGCATCGAGCGAGGCACGCATCAGATCCAGGCCCGGCACGATCACGCCACCGAGAAACACGCCATCGGCGGACAACGCATCCACCGTCATGGTGTGCCCGCGTTCACCACCACGCACGCGCGCCCGGTGTTGCCAAAAAACTTCCACGCCGCGATCAGCGCTGCCCAGCGGTCGGCGCCGAGTTGCGCCGGATCGGCGTAGCCGCTTTTCACGCCGCATTGCTGGTCGCGTCCCCGCACCCATATGGGCACGGTCGTGTATCCGGCAAGCACCCGCG
>CAWUUY010000367.1:0-21361 GCA_963924885.1 uncultured Burkholderiales bacterium
CGCGCAATACGGCACGACCATCTTCGAAACCGGCGACGTGCGCTGCTGGCATACTGGCGACGACATAGCGATCGTCAGCTTCAAGAGCAAGATGCACGCGATCGGTAACGAGGTGCTCGACGGCGTGCAGCGTGCCATTGACGAGGCCGAGCGTAACTACGCCGCACTCGTGGTCTGGCAGACCGAGCCGCCGTTTTCAGTGGGCGCGAACCTGAAAAAGACACCCGCTGGTGGCGCGCGTCCTGCGTCGCAGCCATCGGGCTTTGGCAAACTGCTGAAGTCCTTTAAAAAGGAAGCCGAGTCGCTGGCACTGAAAGCGGCGCGGCAAATCGGTGTGGCGGATCAATTGATGGCGGGCAAGCTCTCCGAGGTCGAGCATCTGGTCGAGCAATTCCAGATCACCACGCAGGCATTGAAATATTCGATGATGCCGACGGTGGCGGCGGTCGATGGGCTGGCGCTGGGCGGCGGTTGCGAATTCGTGATGCACTGCGACCGCGCGGTGGTCACGCTCGAAAGTTATATCGGTCTGGTGGAGGTCGGCGTTGGTTTGCTGCCGGCGGGCGGCGGCTGCAAGGAGTTCGCCCTGCGCGCGGTGGCGGACGCCAAGGGCGGCACCGCATCGTTTTTTATCCAGAAGTATTTCAAGTCCGTGGCGATGGCGGAGGTCGGGCGAAGCGCCGAACACGCACGCGATATTGGCTACCTGCGCGCCACCGACAAAGTGGTGATGAACCGCTTTGAACTGCTGGAAATCGCCAAGGCCGAAGTGCGCGCGCTGGCCGCCGGTGGCTATCGTCCGCCGCTGCGGCAAACGGCGATTCCCGTAGCGGGCCGCAGCGAAATCGCCACCATCCGCACCGTGCTGGAAAACATGCTGGCGGGTGGACATATTTCCGAGCACGATCACCTGATCGGCTGCAAGGTCGCGCACGTGATGTGCGGCGGCGACATCGAGGCCGGCAGTCTGGTGGACGAGCAGTGGTATCTCGATCTCGAACGCCGGCACTTCATGGAGCTGATGGCGACCGAGAAGACGCAGGCGCGGATTGAGCATATGTTGAAGACGGGAAAGCCACTTAGAAACTAAGGCGGAAGGAGACACGAGATGAAACAGATCCAAGACGCTTACATCGTCGCCGCCACCCGCAGCCCGGTCGGCAAGGCGCCGCGTGGCATGTTCAAGAACGTGCGGCCGGATGATTTGCTGGCGCATGTGTTGAAGGCAGCAGTGGGCCAGTGCTCCGGTCTGGATTTGACGACGATAGACGATGTGATCGTCGGTTGCGCCATGCCCGAAGGCGAGCAGGGCATGAACGTGGCGCGCATCGGCCTGCTGCTGGCGGGGTTTCCGGACAAGGTATCAGGGTTGACGGTGAATCGTTTTTGTTCTTCGGGCGTGCAGGCGGTGGCATTGGCGGCGGATCGCATACGCCTAGGCGAGGCCGATGTGATGATCGCCGCCGGCACCGAGAGCATGAGTATGTTGCCTATGGGCGGCAACAAGCCGTCGTTCAGCCCGGCGATATTCGAAAAAGATGAAAACGTCGGCATCGCCTACGGCATGGGCATTACCGCCGAACGCGTCGCCGAAAAATGGAAGGTGAGTCGCGAGGATCAGGATCTGTTCGCCGCCGAGAGTCATCGCCGCGCGCTGCGCGCCATCGAAAACGGCGATTTCAAAAGCGAAATGACGCCGTACACCATCAATGACCGGCTGCCCGATCTGATCACGCGCGAAATCAAGGTAAAGTCACGCGAAGTGAACGTGGACGAAGGCCCACGCAAAGATACGTCGCCCGAAGGACTGGCGCGGCTGCGCCCCGCGTTTTCAGTCAAGGGCAGCGTGACGGCGGGCAACAGTTCGCAGATGTCGGATGGCGCGGGCGCGGTGGTGCTGATGAGCGAGGCCGCGATGAAGCGTTTTAATGCCGCGCCGCTGGGACGGTTTCTGGGTTATGCCGTCGCGGGCGTGCCGCCCGATATCATGGGCATCGGGCCGGTGAAGGCGATACCCAAGGTGCTGAAACAGGCGGGCCTGACGCAAGATGCTCTGGACTGGATCGAACTGAACGAAGCCTTTGCAGCGCAGTCTCTGGCGGTGATCCGCGAACTGGGGCTGAACCCGGCAAAGGTAAATCCGCTGGGCGGCGCGATTGCGCTGGGGCATCCGCTGGGCGCCACTGGCGCGATCCGCGTGGCGACCTTGCTGCACGGCTTGCGCCGCAGCAAAAAGAAATATGGCATGGTAACCATGTGCATAGGCACGGGCATGGGCGCGGCCGGATTGTTCGAATCCTTGTAACGGGAAGTAGCAATCGACGCGAGACGGCGTAGACTCTCCGAAAATCGTCGAACACGTAGGAGAGGGCACGATGCGTGGCTTGATTGGCGTGGTGAGTTTGATGGCGGGACTGGAGTGGTTGCCGGTGGCGAGTGCCGCTGAAATCGAAGGCGTGCGCGTCGACGAGCAGATCGCCGCGCCGGGCGGGCAACTGGTATTGAATGGCGCGGGCGTGCGCACCAAGCTGGCGTTCATGAAGCTGTATGTGGGCGCGCTGTATCTGCCCGCAAAAAAAGCCGTTGCCAACGAGATACTCAAAGACCCCGGCGCCAAGCGAGTGGCGATGCATGTGTTGATCGATGAACTGACGGCGAAGGATTTGACCGCTTCGCTGAATAATTCCATCGCGGCCAATCACATCCCCGCTGAGATCGCGCTGATCGAAAGCCGCTTGCGCGATTTGAATCGCATGATGAGCACGGTCGGCGTGCTGAAAAAAGGCAGCACCGTGTTCCTGGATTACATACCGAACACGGGCACCAGCGTCACTATCAACGGCGAAGAAAAAATCATCATCAAGGGCGACGATTTTTTTCAGGCGCTGCTGCGCATCTGGATCGGCAACAAACCGGTGGACGGCACGCTGCGGCGCGCCATGCTGGGTGATACGGGCGGTTTTCGGTTGTTCTAAAAATCGTTTAAAAACAGGTACTTAAATTTATTCATAAGGCGGGATGGCTCCCGCCTTACAAAACCTGCGCTTACATATTCGGATAATTCGGTCCGCCGCCGCCCTCCGGCGTGACCCACACGATGTTCTGCGTCGGGTCCTTGATGTCGCAGGTTTTGCAATGCACGCAGTTCTGCGCGTTGATCTGCAAGCGCGGATTACTGCCATAGTTGTCGCGCACGATTTCGTACACCCCCGCCGGACAGTAGCGCTGCTCCGGCGCATCGTAGAGTTCAAGGTTCACATTGATCGGCACCATGGCATCTTTCAGCGTCAGGTGTGCGGGCTGATCTTCGTTGTGATTGGTGTTGGAAATAAACACCGACGAATTCCGGTCAAACGAAATGACGCCATCAGGCTTGGGGTAAACGATCGGTTTGCAGTCCTTCGCGTTTTTCAGCGACTCGTGATCGGGGCCATGGTGATGCATGGTCCACGGCGCGCGGCCGCGCAACAGCACCTGATCGACGCCGAATCCTAGCGTGCCCATGATTAAACCTTTGGCCATCCACGGCTTGAAGTTGCGCGCGCGATGCAGTTCGTCGTGCAGCCAACTGCCTTCGAACGCCACCGGGTAGTCGGCGAGTTCATCGCCGGCGCGGCCTTTGCGCACGGCCTCAAACACCGCGTCTGCCGCCAGCATGCCGGACTTGATCGCCGCGTGGCTACCCTTGATGCGCGAGGCGTTCAAAAAGCCCGCGTCGTCGCCGATCAGAGCGCCACCGGGGAATATCAGCTTAGGCAATGACTGCAATCCACCGGCGTTGATGGCGCGCGCGCCGTACGAAATGCGCTTGCCGCCTTCGAGATAGGTGCGGATCGCGGGGTGGGTTTTGTAACGCTGGAATTCCTCATACGGACTCAAATACGGATTGGTGTAGCCGAGGCCGACGACAAAGCCGATGGCCACCAGGTTATTTTCAAGGTGATAGCAGAACGAGCCGCCGTAGGTGTCGTTCTCCAGCGGCCAGCCGGCGGTGTGGATCACCAGGCCGGGCTTGTGTTTCTCGGGTTTGATTTCCCATAGTTCCTTCAGGCCGATGCCGTAGAGCTGCGGTTCGGCGTTGGCGCGCAGCTTGAATTTGTCCTGCAACTGCTTGCCGAGGTGGCCGCGGCAGCCCTCGGCGAACAGCGTGTACTTGGCGCGCAGTTCCATCCCCACCGCATGCGCATCGGTAGGCTTGCCGTCTTTGCCGATGCCCATGTCGCCGGTAGCCACGCCGACGACAGCGCTCTTATCGTCAAACAATACTTCGGCGGCGGCAAAGCCGGGGAATATTTCGACGCCCAAACCTTCGGCCTGCTGGCCAAGCCAGCGGCACACGTTGCCGAGGCTGATGACGTAGTTGCCGTGATTTTGCAGGCAGCCCGGCAGCAGAAACGTGGGCAACTGTATTGATGAGGTTTCGCTCAAAAACAGAAAACAGTCTACAGTCACCAGCGTGTTGAGCGGCGCGTCGAGTTCCTTCCAGTTGGGCAGCAACTCGTTCAGCGCGCGCGGGTCCATCACCGCGCCCGACAGAATATGCGCGCCGACCTCAGAGCCTTTTTCAATCACGCAGACGCTGATCTCGTGGCCGTGTTCGGTGGCAAGTTGTTTTAATTTGATCGCCGCACCCAGCCCGGCGGGGCCGGCGCCCACGATGACGACATCGTACTCCATCGATTCGCGTTCTGACACGTTCTGACTCCTCACTATCGGAAGCGCAATTATACCGCCGCTGTTTCGCCGAGAATGCCGTGTGCGCAGATGATGCCGCTGCGCACCGCGGCTTCGAGCGTCGCCGGATAGTCGCTTGCGGTGTAATCGCCCGCCAGCCAGAAATTTCTCAACGGCGTTTTCTGCATGGGGCGGCGCAAGCCCGGCGTGGCGGAGAAGGTGGCGCGCTTTTCGGTGATGACGCGCTGCCACCTGAGCGGAGGCAAGGGGCCAAACTGTGCAGCCAGTTCTTCGAGCACGCGTTGTGCCAGCGCGTCCTGCGTCAGGTCGTGATGCGGGCCTTCGGCGCTGATTACCGCGCCGATCAGGCCGCGCTGGCCGCAGATGGCCTCGCGGTCGAACAGCCACTGCGCAAAGCCCCGCGACAGGCCGGTCATCGGCGCAGGTAGCGCCACGCAGCCATCGAATTGCAGATACACGCTGGTGATCGGCTGGTATTCCAGCGCCTGTAATACTTGCGCGGTTTCTGTCAGCGCGCTGATGCCGGCGACAAACTCCGCCACCTGATGCGGCGGCAGCGCGCAGATGACGTGACTGACGTTGTGCGATTCCGTACCAGCGATAACTTGAAAACCGTTTGCATCCGGACTGACTGCGGTGACGCGGCGGCTGGTCAGCACGTTGCCACCGTGCGCGTGCACATAGTCCGCCGCGGGCTGTGGAAACAACGCGCTGAAATCCACCCGCGCAATCAGCATGTCACTCTCGGCGCGACCCGCATTCAATCCGTCGCGCAGCACGTTCAAAAAAAGTTGCGCGGAGGCTTTTTCCGGCGGCGTGTTGAGCGCCGAGACGCACAGCGGGTTCCACAGATGCTCCGTCAGCACCGGCGCCTGTGCGTACGCCACGAGCAGGGCGCTGACGCTGGTGTCGTGTGGCAGCGCAAAATTCGCGCGTTGCAGCGCGCGCATCATGCGCACGGCAGCCCAGCATTCGCTGAACGAGGCGCCCTTGGCGGTGAACAAGGCGGCGGCCAGATGCAGCGGCGCGGGCAGCCGAGGCGCGCGCAGATGCAGGTGCTGGTGGACATACCAGTTCAGTGGAAACCGTAGTAACGCGCTGTCCGGGGCAGGGTGAACCTGCGCGATCAGCCGCAGCGTTTCGCGATACGCGCCGACGAGTATGTGCAGGCCGTTATCAAGCGGCGTTCCCTGAATATCCACGCGCCGCGCGCGACCGCCGAGTACCGGGCCGGCTTCATACACTGTCACCGGCACGCGCTGTTCGGCCAGCGTCACGGCGGCGGCCATGCCGGCGTAGCCGCCGCCGATGATGGCAACATGCTGCGGGGTATCAGACACTAGGATTAAATAGTGTTTAAAAACAGATACTTAAGTTGTATGTGGCGAATGGCCATCCCACACGGTCGCGGGCACGTACACCTTGCCCTCGAAGATGCGCCGTGCGGTGCGTACCAACGCGGCGCGGCGCAGATGTTGCTGTCCAGCGGTGAAATCAGCATCCAGATCAATCGCGATTTTGCCGGAAGGATGCTCGATGTAGATCAATCCTTGCGGCGCGCGCGAGCGGCGCGTGAGCTGTTCGGCGATGGTGCCGGGAATCGCGCACGCCGACGCAATGCACACCGTGCCGGTGACCGGATGCGATTTGTGGCAGGTGTCCGGCACGAAATAACGCGACGTGATGACGCCGCCGCTGCGTGGTGTCGCGAGCAAGGCAATTTTCGGCACCACGGATTTCGACACATCACCCATGCCCATCAGCACGCTCGCTTTGATGCGGATGGCTTCCATGCGTTGAAACAGTGCGCGGTCGGCGTCGAGTTCGTTCGCGGACTCATAACCGCTTTTGCCGAATGCCGACGCGCGCATCAGAATCGCGGGCATCGCCACATCAACGCAACTCACCTCAACGCCATCGATGATGTCGAGCGGCTTGCCCGTCGGCAGCAGTTTTTTAGTCACCGAGCCGATGGCCGCAGTGAAGTTAATGCCCACACGGGCAGCAGTGCCATGCACTCCATCGATGGCAGCCGTGCCTTCGTAAGTGACTTCGCCGCCCGGTGTTTGCACAATCGCCTCCACCACCGATTGCGTGTTGACGTTGTAAATTCTCACCCGAGTCTCTCCGTTTTTAGCCGCAATCAAACCCTGATCGATGGCAAACGGCCCCACCGCCACCAGCATGTTGCCGCAGTTGGGTTTGGTATCGACGCGCTGCTCGTTGATTTCTACCTGTGCGAACAGATAATCCACATCCACGCCGGGCCGCTGCGACTTGCTAATCATGGCGACCTTGCTGGTTACCGAATGCGCGCCGCCGATACCATCCACCTGTATTTCATGCGGCGACCCCATCACCGCCAGCAGCACCGCATCGCGCGTGGCGGTGTCGGCAGGCAGATCAGCCAAATGAAAAAACGGCCCGCGCGAGGTGCCGCCACGCATGATGACGCAGGAGATTTTGGTTTGCATGAAAATCAATTCGTGGGTGAATGTTGCCGCCGGATTATAGCGTGCAGCTACGTCAGTGATGGTGGTCCGGCCATTTACGACAGGCGAGGGCGGTTGCCGGCCCGCGCACAGCGCGCTGGTGAGCATGACGTGGGCGCACTGGCTCAAGCGCGTTTTCGACATCGACATTAAGCGTTGCGCGTGCGGCGGCAAGTTGAGGCTCATAGCGGTCATCGACGAACCGGCGGTGATTGAGAAAATACTCACGCACTTGGGACTGAGTCCGCAGTCGCCGCCAAGGGCTAAAGCGCGGCGGGTGGAACTGTTTCAGGGGTTCGAGGCGGCTTGAATCGTAAACGCAGACCAGGTTTTACCGAGGCTGGCGGTGGCTGGTGCAGGCCAGCGCGCTGGTTTCCACTGCCGCGCTCCCGTTCCGGATTCCGATTGCTGCTGCAAAAGCGCAATCGACGCTCAATGCGCTGCCGCGCCTGGCGCTGGTGATCGGCAATACCCGATACGTGGAAGCGCCGCTCAAGAATCCTGGCAACGATGCTAGGGACATCGCGGGCGAATTGCAGAAGCTGGGCTTCCAGGTCTACCTCAAGCTCAATGCCGGCAGAAACGAGATGATCGAAGCGATGCGCGCCTTCGGTGCGGATGTTGCGGCCGAACGAATATTGACCACCCTGTGCCGATTGAATATTGACCAGGGGCTTTTGCTGACCTGACCACGGCCAGTTGTGGATAACTATATCTATTTTCGGTTTCAGTTACTCCTTTTTATGAATCTGCAAACCGCTTGCAGCGACGGCCGAAGCGGTTTGCAGTGGTCATTGCCTCAGAATGGTTCTGCCGCTGCGATCTTGGTTTGCGCCTCTTCGGAGCCCGTCTTTCTGCTTTGTTCCCGGGCTTTAATCTGACTATTGGCCTGTTTGGTGCTTTGCAAGAATCGATAGGATTGATTTCCCGTTTCAACGATGTGGCAATGGTAAGTCAGCCGATCAGGGAAACAAAGAAACAAAGGGGTCAAGAAACAAAGGAAACAAAGGAAACAAAGGAAACAAAGGGGTCAGGCTTGGCTAATTGCATTAAGATGCCTTTCAAGCGTATTGACAAACGCAGCATCCGTGCGCGAACGCGCATCGAGACGGGAGGCGGCATGACTAAGTGTGGAAATATCGCGTTTGAAGGCGAGCGCAAGCGCAGTAAGTGTAGTCGCTTGCGTCTTGATCGCCAGCCAGCACACCAGCGCCCGCGCCTCGGCGGGCTGGCGTGCGCGACCGGTGGCGAGCAATTCCGCCTCGGTAAGCTGGTAGCGGTGGCGCACGTACGCCAGCAGGTCTTCAAGCCCAGGCGGCTTGGCGCGTTTTGCTTTGGATTTTAGAATCGTCTTAACAAAACATGCCTCACCGACAATTCGCGCATCCGCTTGCCCGCCATAAAACACTTCGCTATGGCCCTCCGCAATGGCGTCGTTAACAAAGCGGGCATAACGCGGGCGGGCAGCACTGTTACGCGCGCCGAACTGACCGAGCACCCAATCCGTCGTCAGCCAAGGCAAATTCTTCTGTCCGAGATAGGCCCGGTGGCTGCTGTAGTTGTAAGCGAGCGGCGTTTTGACCATGCCGGCACGCACCGGGTTCAAATGGATATAACGCACCAAAGCCAGCGCGTAGCGGTCTTGATCGATCAGAAACGCCTTGAATCGCCCTCCGAAAAGATGTCCCACCCGTTTGAGTCTTGCATTCAGATAGCGCGTATAGCGGAAAGCCAGATTTTGCAGTCCAGCGGACAACGGCTGTTCACCGGCTTGCAGGGCCAAATGCAAGTGATTGGTCATCAGGCAGAAGGCATGCACGCGGTAGCCAAAGCGCTCGACGCCTTCGGCCATGAGTTCATAGAAATAGTGCCTATCAGCAGGGGAAAAGAAAACATCCTGGCGCGCGTTGCCGCGCAAGATGACGTGATAAAGGCCACCGGAGACGTGAAGGCGAGGTTTGCGAGCCATAGGGGTAGTGTAACCAAACGGAAGATGTTATGCAATTAGCCAAGCCTGACCCCGTAGTTCTGACCCCGTAGTTCACCGTAGTTCGTAGTTCCTTCGATGGGGGTGGGGTCACCCTTGTAAAAAATTGGACAACCCTCTACCTGTTTTTGGAATTACGCGAGATAAACAGCGATCCTGCCTTCCGCGAACAAGGCCTGGCTTAAACGGTGGGTAGGCGGCGTCGCACCCGGCTTCCCAGAGCGGCCCTTCCAGAAACATGCACGAGCCCTTACACATTTGCAGGACTGGGCAAGACGAGCAGCCTTGGCGCTGGCTCCAGCGCGTGGCATTTTCATGCGCACGGCAGGCAGGTCTGAAAGCTGCCCAATCAAATGACTCTGGCCATCCGGAGCCGTGGTAACGGCGCTCAACCACCGGGCCTTCGAAGAGCACCACCACAATATGCAGGTAACTACACCCAACCCTGACGCCAGACAGTTTCGTTCCGTAATTCCTGCCAGTGGATACGGCGGGCCTTCTTTGAATAGACCGCTTCAATCTCGATCCACTCAACCGGTTTAATCTCTGTTTCTGGCTCGATCAACTTCGTAACGAGAAAGTGCTTTTGCTTTGCTACCGGCTTTACCGCCGTCCATTTCGTCATCAGAAGTTTTTTCGGGTGCAGAAGGCGTGGCTTCACTGGTTGATTAATCGTTTACGTTCGCGATATTCTTTGTCTGAACTGCGTAAAAAGCCGCCTTATTTATACGAGCACAATTTGAGACCGCATACTGTAGAGCACAAATAAAACTTCTTCCTGTTCTCGTTGGCCAATATTATTTTTATTCAGGGCAGATAAAGCATCATCCAAAACCGACACGAATTCTGCGGCAGAAATATTCATCCCTTTATGCGCTGCCAACATATCTTTTCCCTTGTAGACATTAGGACCTCCCGTACCAGAAATAAAAAATGTGGCTGCAGCATTTTTTAGTTTAGATACATCACTATTAGCAAATCGTGTAGCAATAGATTTATTTGCCAAATGATTATCTACTACATCATTCGATATATTGGTTATACCTTCTGTACCGCCCAGTCGTTCAAAAAGTGATTGGCTCATGATTGTTCTCCTATGTTAATAAACATTTACTGCAACAATTTGCTTTGTGATTAAAACGTTTATGGACTAGAAGCGCAAGAAGCGCAACGGGGTCACAACGCAAGAAGCGCAACGGGGTCAGGCTTGAATGGCACTTAAGCTTAACAGGATGCCCATATTTTCGGATTTTCGCTCTGGCGATCTCGCGAGGTTGTGTGAGTAACGGATAAGACTTAGGTCTTCGTTGGACGGCTCTAGCAGTCTGTCGGACTTAGCCTGAACCGGCCAAGAAAGGATGAATCTTACAACGCAAAAGTATCCGACAAAGGTGCTCAAATGTACCAGAATGTCCGGTGTGCGCTGCATTAAACAGCGAGCACACGGACTGTGGAAATTCATTGCGCGCATCACCTGTCGAATCGTGCGAAGCTTTTTCGTTAAGTCCGACAGGCTGCTAGGCTCGACGCGGTCAGGCCGATCACTCACTCGCTGTTGCGCGATCATGTCCACTAATATACAGCGTTTGGCGGCTGCATAGCGACCAGTTCGTGATCGCGATAGATTCGAATCGCCTGCGCTGTGTTGGATCTCAAGCCATAACGTCTGGCCGATCAGAGCGAAGGGGGCCGAGTAAGAGCAATAGTCAAACTGGACGTGGCAATTCGGATGAAGCTTGGCTTTGGCCCAGGTGGCGCACACCGCCGCCATCGCCGGCAGGGCCTGCAGCAAGGCTTGTTCGGTCTCGGCAAAGAGCTTTAACGGGCGCTCGCGGGTGCTGCCGTGAATGCGGTTGCCCGCCTCACTCATGACCCAGGCACGCAACTGCTCATTGGCATGCGCCACGCTATGGAAATCACGCAACGGCACGAAGTTGTTCTTGACGTATTTGACGCCCGCTTCCACGCGTTTTTTCTTGCGGGGATCCGCGACCGGACAGGGGTCAATCAGGAATGAATATCCGATGGCCAATTCAGCATAGGTACGCTGAACGGTGGGCTCGTAATAGCAGGCCTTGGTGATCGCCGCCTTAAGGTTATCGATACGCATCTTCTGCGGCACGCCGTTGAACCACTCGAAGGCGTGGCGGTGGCACGCCAGCCACGTCTCGATGCTCTGGTTGCACACGATCTCGGCATACTGGTGACGGCTCCAGGCGAGGGTGCATACGAAGATCCAGGTCTTTGATATCTCACCGCTCTTGCGGTCGGTGATGAGCGGACCCATGCCAAAGTCAACCTGCGCCATTTCACCTACGGCGAATTCCAGCTTGATCGTCGCTTGCGGTGTAGCGGCAACTTTGTGCTTCAGAAAGCGATACAACGCATGCACGCTGCCGCTATAACCATGCTTCTGATGCAGCGCCCGTCGTATGGTTGTGGCATTAATTCCCTGCCCGTGCCACTTCAAAATCTCATCCCGAAAGGGCTCGACACTCGAGACGTTCTGCGGGGCCTTGCGTGGGGCCTTGAAGAACGTCGCGAGCGTGCCGTCGTCCGGAATCTGACACAGCGGTTCCAGCCACTTTTGCGTCAGCGCAATAGCATGGATCGAATCCACCGTCGCCCGGCCTACCCGCCGCGACCGTGCAATTTGGCGGGCGGATTCGCCCATCCTCAAACGTTGAATGATCTGCCGTATTTCGAACATCTCGAACCTCCTGTAAGCCATCGCGTTCCTCCGGGGAAAATCCCCCAAGGTAACGCGATCAAGAAGTCCAAGAACGCTAAAGCATCACACTACTGGCCTCATCTGGCCGCAAATCCCCTGGCCCGATCTGGCCGCAAATTGACTGGCTCTATCAGGCCGCAAATCAGGTGGCTCATTCTGGCCGCAACTGCATTGGCGCTATGCACACGCAAATTAACAGCTGGCACGATAAAATAGGATAGCATGCTGAATGTGGCCGCTGGATTATAGCGTGCAGCTACGAGGGATGATTGCCTGACACAAACTCCCGTGCGATCTCCGCCGAGAACATCTGCCTGGCGATCCATGCGAAAGCGACACCGAAGGCAACGCCCATCACCATGCTCATCACAGAAAGCATTTTCATCATTGATCCCGCGATGCTGCGTATCTCGTGCGGCATGGTATTCAGTGCCGCCGAGAAATCGTGCATCAGATAGAACGGCAGCACCACGCCGGCGAGGTGCGCCAGCACGGTGGCGATCATGATCCAGGCAAAAGCAATCCGTGCCCATTGCTTGCGTTTGAGCAGCGCGACCGATACCAGCAGTGTGAGCAGGCTGAGGACGAATAGCGCCACCGATACGGCGGGTAAATAATCCAGCAGCTTCGGCGCGGACGGCGGCAGCAGCTTTAGATGGATCGCTTCGGCGAGTGTCGCCCGCAACGGTTCCAACGGCAGCAGGTGCGCGAACAGCGCATAGAGCACTGCGGCGAGCAGCATCGACAGCACCGACATTCCGATGAACGTCCAGGCAAGCCTGTTTACGAATGATGCGGGTGAGTCGGGTGCGGTGTGGGTCACGTGAGGCATCCCGCTATCTTAATATTGCCGCACGCCGTCGCCATGCGCGTGCCGGGTATCTTGTGGCGCAGAAAACAAATGTCCATAAAAACATGTACTTACATTGTTCCGCCCTATAAGGCATTATCCGGACGTTGCGCTCAATGCAGTGCGACTTCGCGCTAAAATCCATTGGCCGCATTACCCGAATCGAACCCGTCAAGGAGTTCACTTTAATTTCACTGGAGGCTTGCATGGACAACAACACACAACCGACTTTCGACCGCGCCGCCGAGGACATCGGCAATTCCGTGTGGCTGGAGCATATCAATACCACGGTGCCGGATCAGGTCAACGCGACGCTGTTCTACATTACCGGCATGGGCTTCACGCGTGATCCGTACATCATGACGGGTCTGGAGAATATGTGGGTGAACATCGGACGCAGCCAGATTCATTGTCCGGCGCGCGCGGCGCAGGTGCTGCGTGGACACACGGGCATTGTTCAGCCTAACCGTGCAGCCTTGCTGAAACGGCTGGAGTATGTGGCGCCGAAACTGGCGGGCACTAAATTCGCGTACAAGGATTGCGGCGACTATGTGGAGACCACCTGTCCGTGGGGCAACCAATTCAAGGTGTACGAACCCGATCCGTCGCGCTTTGGCGGCGTGATTCTGGGCATGCCGTATGTCGAGTTCGATACCCCGCCGGGCGTGGCCGACGGCATTGCGCGTTTTTACAATCAGGTAATCCAGGCGCCGTCGAAAGTGGTGGATGACACTGCGGGACGCGCGGCGCGCGTGATGGTGGGGCACAACCAGCATCTGGTTTTTCGCGAGACAACCAGGCCGATACCGGTATACGACGGCCATCATCTGCAAATCTACATCGCCGATTTCTCCGGCCCGCACAAGTGGTTGAAAGCGAAGGGGCTGATTACCGAGGAAAGCGATCAGTTTCAGTACCGCTTCAAGGATATCGTCGATCCGGACAGCGGCAAATACCTTTACACTATCGAGCATGAAGTGCGCAGCATCACGCATCCGCTGTATGCGCGTCCGCTGGTGAATCGCAATCCTGTGCAGACCAACCGCAATTATCGTCCCGGCTATGACGCGGGCTACTGGGCCACGCCGCATGTGAACTAGGCGCGAGACGTTACTCGAATGAAAGCAGGGCGCGCCCTGATTATCGGCGGCTCGCTCGGCGGCCTGTTCGCGGCGAATCTGCTGCGCATGATCGGCTGGCAGGTTGATGTGTATGAGCGCGTGGCGGACGATCTTGCCGCGCGCGGCGCGGGCATCGCCACCCACGACGAAATGTTCGACACGTTGCGGGGTCTGGGCGTCACCATCGACGACACTATCGGCATCAAGGTCAGCGACCGCGTGTTCTACGACAGCGCGGGCAAGGTCATCGCCACGCTCAAGGTCAACCGCTACATGAGCTCGTGGGTGCGTTTTTACCGCCCGCTGAAAGACAGGTTGCCGGAAGCGAACTACCAATTCGGCATGAACTTCACGCGCTTTGAAGAAACCGCAGATGGCGTGACGGCGTATTTTTCCGATGGCAGCAGCGCGCACGGTGACTTGCTGATCGGCGCGGACGGCATCTGGTCGGCGGTGCGCGGTCAATGGTTGCCCGAGGTGAAGCCCGAATACGCGGGTTACATCGCGTGGCGCGGCATGGTGGAGGAGCGTGATTTCCCGCTTGCACTGCGGGATGAAATCGTACCCATACACACTTTTTGCCTGCCCGAAGGCCAGTACATGCTGACCTATCCGGTGCCGGGCCAGGACGACGACACGCGTGCGGGGCATCGTCGTACCAACTTCGTGTGGTATCACCCGGTTCTGCCAGAAAAACTCACTGAGCTATGCACCGACGCCAGCGGCAAATGTCACGGTGTGTCGATTCCGCCGCATTTGATACGCCAGGAATTCATCGACGAGATGCGGGTTTTCTCGCGCAGCCACTTCGCGCCGCAGATCGCGGACACGGTGGACCTTACCAAGCAGCCGTTTTTTCAGGCGATCTTCGATTGCGCTTCGCCGCTTATCGCGCACGGGCGTGTCGCGTTGCTGGGCGATGCCGCATTCGTCGGGCGGCCGCATGCGGGCATGGGCACCACCAAGGCCGCGCTCGACGCGCAATATCTGATTGACGCGCTGCTGGCGGCTGATGGTGACAATGGAGACCTTGCCGCCGCGCTGGCGGATTACAACGAGTCGCGCAGTCTCTTCGGCAACCGGCTAGTGGCGCGCAACCGTTGGCTCGGCGCGCACATGTCGGCGCATCTTGCCAAGCCCAAGCATCTGCGCACGCCAGACGAGCTTGCGCATCGCCCGCCGGATGTCACCATGCGCGAGTTCGGTGCAAAACTGTGCGATATTGCCGATCTGGCGCCAATAGCGCGCCGCCGCGCGCCGCAAGAAGGCAGCAAGCGTTCGGCGTGATCAACAGAACTGCCGCCACGCAAGCCGAAACCCTCAAGGGAATGTTCATGATGAAATTCGTGCGTTGTATATCGACTGTCTTTACCGTCCTGATGGTTTCCGCCGCATCGGCGCAGAACTGGCCGGTCAAGTCGGTGCGCGTCATTGTGCCGTTCGCGCCCGGCGGCGGCGCCGATCTGACGGCGCGTCCCGTGGCGCAAAAACTGTCTGAGGCGCTGGGGCAGCAGTTTGTCGTCGACAACCGCGGCGGCGCGGGTGGCGCCATCGGCATGGAGCAGACGGTGAAGGCGCCGCCCGATGGTTACACCGTGATGAGCGTGTCCGGCAGTTTTTCGGCGACAGCGGCGACGCACAAGCTGCCGTACGATCCGTTTGACGCCTTGATTCCGGTGGTGGAACTCGGTTACGCGCCCAATGTGTTGGTGGTGCATCCCTCGCTGCCGGCGAAAACAACGCAGGAACTGGTGGCGCTGGCGCGCACCCATCACGGACGATTAGTTTTTGCTTCCACCGGCATCGGCGGACTCACCCACATGGCGACGGAACTGTTTGCCGTGATGGCAGGCGTCAAGATGATCCATGTGCCGTACAAAAGCACGGGCGTTGCCATGCCGGAATTGATGGCGGGGCAAACGCAAATCATGATTGCCGGCATGCTCGGCGCGCAGCCTTTTTATAGCACCGGCCGCTTGCGCGCATTGGGCGTGACCACCGCCAAACGCTGGCCTAGCATGCCGAACATCCCAGCCATAGCGGAAACCCTGCCGGGCTACGACACCGGCACCTACTATGGCATGTTCCTGCCGAAAGGCACGCCGCAGATGATCGTGGATCGTCTCAACGCCGAGGTCAACAAGGTGCTGCAGGAGGACGGGATCAAGAAAACGCTGGTGGCGCAGGGGATGGCGGCATCCGGCGGCACAGCGGCGGCGTTCGCCGCCCGCGTGAAAAAGGAATACAACGACTGGGCGAAGGTCGTGCGCGAGGCGAAGCTGAAAATCGAATGAAGGCGGATTAAACCCAGCCCAAAAGCCGCGCGATCCAGGCAGTGAGCAGAAACACGCCGACAAATACCCATGGTCGCGCGCCGATGCGCCACGGAGCGCCGACGCGGCGTCCTGTCAATGCTTCGTAGCCCAGTTGCGTTCCATGCACCAAGGCCAGCGCCAACA
Organism: uncultured Burkholderiales bacterium; assembly: GCA_963924885.1. GTDB lineage: Bacteria > Pseudomonadota > Gammaproteobacteria > Burkholderiales > SG8-41 > UBA5216. The sequence continues at coordinate 16,336 of CAWUUY010000367.1, forward strand.
AGGGCATCAGGCCAGGGTTAAACTGCATGGCGGCGAGAAAATCGCCTTACACCAGCGCGGCGCAGGCTCGCGTGCCGCCACACAGCGGGCAGGGCAACCCGGTGGCGCTGCGAAATACGCATAGCCGGAGTTCGGTAAAGCGCACCAGTAGTGGCGCGGCAACCATCGCGAGCGGCAGGCCCAGCGTTGCCGCCACGCGCCATTGCCGCTTGGGCCGGCCAAGTTTCCGCGCCGTATCCATGCGTGCCGCCTACGCGGGCGTGTCCCCGACCATCTGCTTGGCCATGTGGTACATGCCGATAAAGGCGATGGGCATGGTTAGAATCATACCAATGCCGCAGAGGATCATGCCCAACGAGCCGATAAGCCCCAACACTAACGCACACAGCGCCGAGGGTATCAGATTGGCCTTGACGATTTTCCAGGCGCGCTTTAACGCGTTGATGCCGTCTTTCTCGCCCAGCATCACCAAATACACTGCGGTCATCGGCAGCGCCAGGATGAGCAAGCCGGGAATAATGCACAGCATCATACCCACTGATACCGCGAGCCCGCCGAGAAACATGGCCAGAAACGCGGGCAGAAAGTCGTCAAAGCCCTTGAATACATCGCCGATCTGCGGCGTGCCGCCTTCTTCCTCCATCTTAAGCATGCGCATATAGCCCAGGACCATCGGCCCGTAGAGCAATCCCCCGCTGGCTCCACCGACAACCATCATGATGAGCATCACTACAATATGTAGTACGAAGTTCTTTTTCAGTCCGGCAACACCGGCTGATACCTACGCGCCAATTTCAGGAGCAGCCATAAAACACCTCGCAGTCGATTAGTGGATTAATTTTTCTTGCAACTTGCTAAAACAACCTACCCCGGCGACCGGCGAACATGTCAACGGGTATTCGGTAGTCAACTATATGGCATTCGTTGCCGCATTCACGGCACTCTCCTCGGCTGGTGCAACTAGCAGCGCCAAGGTCCATCGCCTTGGTCTTTGCGCAGGCAGGGCTTCGCAAAGAGAGCCAGAACCGATTCGTTAACCGTCAGGCGAGCGATTCGATATACGCAATCGCGCGCCGGTAGCGAGCGATACGTTCGTGATCCTTGGTGCTGGGTTGGCTGATGCGCGACAGATCGCAGTTGTCGTGCAGGTCGGAGAGTTTGACGCGGCGACCGATGGAGTTTTCACACGCGCGTTTGACAAAATCGTCGTAGGCTTCGCCTTCGCGCTTGGTGACGGATTTCGACGCGTCGATGATTTCGTGGGAGAACCCTTCGTCGAGCAGCCGCTCGAACGATCAACCTTCGCAATCTTCAATCACATCGTGCAGCACGGCGGTGATGCGTTCGGCTTCGGTGGTGACGCGCAGCATGACACGCAACGGGTGCAGAATGTAAGGTGCACCGGCCTTGTCGATCTGGCCGGCGTGGGCAGTGGCGGCAATGGTGATTGCGCGTTCGAGGGTGCTCATAACTTACTGTTTTTCGGCTGCGAGCACGTTACGTACATATTCAGGCAGCGACTGCGATTTTCCGCTGGCTCGATCCACCCACACCATCACCGCCTGCCCGTCGGCGTATTTAATCGACGGGTCGGCGTCGGACAGCAAATCGTAATACGTGGTGAAGCTGGTGCGTCCGGGCGGGCCGGCGTATAGATTTATCAGTACGGTTTCCGGATACGGTATCGAGCGGCGGTAGTTGCAACTGGACTGCGCCACCACCGGGCCTTGCCCGTTGCGCTGGTCGCGCGGGCATACCGACTCAAACCACGCCAGTCGCGCGGATTCAAAATAAGTGAAAAAACGCGTGTTGTTGACGTGCGCGTTGACATCCATGTCGGCCCAGCGCACAGGCAGGGACAGTTGATAAGCCAGAACTTTGGTGGGATTTTGCGGGGCGTTCATCGGTGTGCGTCATGGCCTTTTTGATTTGCGGTTATGATAAAACAGATTTTCCATTCTTTCGTCCCATGTTAAAAAACATACTATCGCTCTTGACCGCCGCCGCCGTGTGCGGCACGGCCTATTCGCAACCGTATCCCGCCAAGGCCTTGCGCATCGTGGTGGCCTACGCGCCCGGCGGCAGTAATGACATCATTGCGCGCGCGGTGGGGCAAAAATTAGCCGAGGCGTGGGGCGTGCCGGTGGTGGTGGATAACCGTCCCGGCGGCGGCACGGTGATCGCCACCGATAACGTGGCGAAGTCGCCGCCCGACGGGCATACGATCCTGCTGACGCCGCCGTCGTTTGTCACCAACCCCGCGCTGCTGCTGAAGCTGCCGTACGACTCGCTGCGCGATTTTGCGCCGGTGTCGCTGCTCAATATCAATCCGCAGGTGCTGGTGGTGAATCCGTCGGTGCCGGCGCGCAGTGCCAAGGAGCTCGCCGCGCTCGCCAAAACGCGCCCTGGCGGCATGAATTGCAGCTCGTCGGGCAGCGGCGGGGCGAACCATCTGGCGTGCGAGTTATTCATGGCGATGGCGGGCGCGAAGCTGGTGCATGTGCCGTACAAAGGCAATGCGCCCGCGCTGCTGGCGGTGGCCACCGGCGAGATTGATTTATCGATCAACAGCATCATTGCCTCGATGGCGCTGATTAAGGGCAACCGCGTGCGCGCTCTGGCGGTGAGCAGCCTGCGGCGCTCGGCGGCGTTGCCGGAGTTGCCCACGCTGGACGAAGCCGGCTTCAAGGGCTACGAGGCGGTGGCGTGGGCGGGGTTTACCGTGCCGGCGAAAACACCCGCGGAGATCGTGGCGCGGCTCAATGCCGCAGTGGTGAAGATTGTGCATCTGCCGGAGTTGAAAGAGCGCATGGTGGCCGACGGCTCGGAGCCGGTGGGCAATTCGCCAGCGGAGTTCCGCGCGTTTTTGCAGGATGAAATCGGCAAGTGGCGTAAGATCATTCAGATGGCGGGATTGAAGGCGGAGTAACGGCGTGACAACGGGATGCTTTGATATAAACTCTCACTTTCCCGAATACGTCTCACCTGAACCAAATGACCACCGAAAACATCGTCGAAATCACCGACCTCGCCTTCTTGTACCCGATGCGCGAAATCTTCAAGCGTGTGAATCTCGCCATCCCGCGCGGGCAGGTGACGGGCATCATGGGCGGCAGCGGCAGCGGCAAATCCACGCTGCTGCGGTTGATCGGCGCGCAATTGCATCCGTCGCGCGGCGTGTGCAAGGTGATGGGGCAGAACGTGCATCAGCTCGGCCACGAGGCGTTGTATGAACTGCGGCGCAAAATCGGCATGCAGTTTCAGCAGAACGGTTTGTTCACCGACATGTCGGTGTTCGACAATCTCGCATTTCCGATGCGCGAAAAAACCGATTTGCCGGAATCGCTGATCGAGGACCTGGTGCTGCTGAAACTCAATGCCGTGGGTCTGCGCGGCGCGGCGAAACTGATGCCGTCGGAGCTGTCGGGCGGCATGACGCGCCGCGTGGGGCTGGCGCGCGCGATCGCGTTGGACCCGTCGCTGATTATGTATGACGAGCCGTTCGCCGGACTGGACCCGATTTCATGCAACGTGGTGGGCAACCTGATCCGCCGTCTGAACGATGCGCTCGGCGTCACCTCCATCGTGGTGTCGTACGACGCGCAGGAGGCGCTGAAAATTGTCGATTACGTTTATTTTCTGGCCGACGGCGTGATCGCCGCCGAGGGCGCGACCGCGGCGGTGAAGGTCTCCACCGATCCGTTCGTGCATCAGTTCATCCGCGGGCAGCCCGATGGGCCAGTGCCGTTTCATTATCCGTCGGGTTCGTATGCCGACGATATGGATATGACGTCCCGTGTCTGAAAATCATCGTCAGTTTTTGTGCCGGCGTGATTTTTTACAGGGATTTGCCGGCGCCGCCCTTGGATTGAGTGTGCCGGCGTGGGCGCAGCAGGCCGCGCCGCCGCTGCGCGCCGAGTACGAAGCCTTCATCGAAGAGATCGCGGGTAAACACGCGCTGGATCGCGCGCTGCTGCGCCTTTTGTTCGCGCAAATCAAGCCGCAGCCGTCGATTATCCGCGCGATGAATGCGCCCTCGACGTCATTGCCGTGGCACCGCTTTCGCAAGAGCCACGTTGACGCGGCGAAGATCAACGGCGGCGTCAAATTCTGGGGGCAGCACGCGGCGTTGCTCACGCGCACCACGCGCGAATTTGGCGTGCCCGAGGAAATCATCACCGCCACCATCGGTATCGAAACGCACTACGGCGGTTATACCGGCAACTTTCGCATACTGGATGCCTTGGCGACGCTGGCGTTTGATTATCCGAAGCGCGCAGAATTTTTTCGCAGTGAGCTTGAACACTTTTTGTTGATGGGCAAGGAAATGACGCTCGACCTGGCAGGCTTGCGTGGTTCCTACGCCGGCGCGATGGGCATACCGCAGTTCATGCCCAGCAGCTATCGCAAATTTGCGGTGGATTTCGACGGTGACGGCCAGCGCAATTTGTGGAGCAACGTGGCGGACGTGATCGGCAGCGTCGCCAATTACTACAAGCTGCACGAATGGCAGCCGGGCGAAGCGGTGGTGGCGCCCGCGCGCGTGAGCACAACCCCGGATACGGCGCTGGTGGACGACATCACGCCCAAAACAAAAATCAGTGACTTCCGCAAACTCGGCATCCAGGCGCCCGCCTCGGTGAGCGACGGTGCGCTTGCGGCATTGCTGCCGCTGGAAACCGAAAACGGCATGCAATACTGGTTCGGTTTCAAAAACTTTTACGTCATCACGCGCTACAACCGCAGCACCAATTACGCGATGGCGGTCTACGAGATCGCGCAGGGGATCAAGGCGCGAGTGAAGGGAGTATAGAGGGGAACGCAGGCCGGAACGCACAGCGGTTCCGGCGACTGAGTGCAAATCCCTGATTTAAGATTTTTTGTAACAGCTCAGCCTGAGGGAATTGTACTTTAGTTCATAGGGGCGTATGCTTTGATGCATGGAAGCGCTGCCGGATTTATCGAGTCTGAGTCATGAGCAAAAGGACGAACTGATTCGGACGTTGTTCGAGATGCTGCAACGGTT